>CAZQFS010000045.1:0-18525 GCA_964592755.1 uncultured bacterium
TTGGAAGGCGGCACCTGGTAGAATAGAGTATGGGCCACCGGCACGACCAGCTCATCGTGCCCCATACGATAGCGCCGCACCGATGAACTGGTCACCTCTACCCCGCACCGGTCGCAGACGATGCCCTTGTAGCGCACCTTCTTGTACTTGCCGCAGTTGCACTCGTAGTCCTTCACCGGGCCGAACACGCGCTCGCAGAACAGACCGTCGCGCTCCGGCTTCTGGGTGCGGTAGTTAATCGTCTCTGGCTTGATGACCTCGCCCGAGGACCAACTGCGAATCGTCTCGGGCGATGCAATTCGCAGCTTCAACGAGTCAAAGTCGAAGAAATCCCTGTCTGACATCATGCAGTCACCTCCCCACGTTCCGGAATCAACTCCAACCCTAGACCTTGGAGTTCCTTCACCAGTACCGAGAAGGAAGCCGGGGCTCTGGGGCGAGGCGGATTCTTGCCCCGAATCAACGATTCGTAAAGCGCACTTCGGCCCTCGACGTCGTCCGACTTGATGGTCAGCATCTCCTGCAACGCATGAGCCGCGCCGTACGCCTCAAGCGCCCAGACCTCCATCTCGCCGAACCGCTGGCCGCCAAACTGGGCCTTGCCCCCCAGCGGCTGCTGGGTGATAAGTGAATACCGACCGGTAGAGCGAGCGTGAATCTTGTCGTCCACCATGTGAATCAGCTTGACCATGTACATCATGCCAACCGTGACTTTGCCGTCAAAAGGCTGCCCGGTGCGGCCATCGTAGAGCGCGATCTTGCCGTCCTCAGGCAATCCAGCCTTCTTCAGCTCCTCTTTGATCTCCTCGGGTGACGCGCTCTGGAAGACTGGACAGACGGCCTGGTAACCCAGCACCTTCGCCGCCCAGCCGAGGTGAGTCTCCAGAACCTGGCCAAGGTTCATCCGCGACGGAACGCCCAGTGGATTAAGCACCATGTCCACGGTTACCCCGCGCATATCTCGGATGGTCTCCGGTGCGTCATGTTGCTCGGCCCGAACCGAGATGTAGGGCATATCCTCAACCGGCAACACCTTGGACACAACGCCCTTGTTGCCGTGTCGTCCGGCCATCTTGTCGCCGACCGAAAGCCGCCGCTTCTGGGCAATGAAGACCGTGATCCACTTCAGCACGCCGTGGGGCAACTCATCGCCGCGCGAGACGCGCTCGATTTCCAGCCGGCGTTCCTTATCGGCTTGGATGAGCGCTTCGTCGTACTCCTTACTTGCCGCCCGCAGCTCCATCTGCAGCTTCGGGTTGGAAATAAGCTGCTCGAAGTTGACCGTGTTCGAGAAGTTGTCCGAACGCAGGAACTCGTCGGTCATCGGCTGGCCAGCCTTGTGCAGCACGCGCCCCTTGGAATCCTTGGCATTGGCCGCGGCTTTCTGACCTCGCAGCACGGCGCGGACCCGTTCGTCACGCCGCATCTGGAAGAACTCCTTCTTGAGGTCATATCGGTGGTTGGCTTCGGCCACGCGCTCCTTCTCCAACCGGCGGTTCATCGCGTCACTCAGCTTGCGTGACAGGACGCGACGGTCGACAACCACCCCGAACACGCCCGGTTCCACGCGCAGCGAGGTATCCCGGACGTTAGCCGCCTTCTCACCGAAAATGGCCCGCAGAAGCCGCTCCTCAGGAGTGAACTCAGTCTCACCCTTCGGAGTTATCCGGCCAACCAGGATGTCTCCTGGCCCAACCTCAGCACCAAGTCGGATGACTCCAAACTCATCGAGATTGCGCAGCTCCTCCTCGGTCGCGCCGGGAATGTCGCGCGTCACTTCCTCGGAGCCAAGCTTGGTCTCGCGTGCCTGGATTTCGAATTCGAGGATCTGGATTGACGTGAAGCCATCTTCCTTGATAAGCTCCTCTGAGACGATAATAGCATCTTCGTAGTTGTACCCACGCCAAGGCAAGAACGCGACGAACACGTTACGACCGAGGGCGAGCTGCCCTTCGTGGGTCGCCGGACCGTCAGCCAGAAGGTCACCCTTCCTCACTGTGTCGCCGGCTCGCACCGTCGGCCGCTGCGAAAGGCAGGTGTACTGGTTCGACTTCTTGTACTTGCGCAGCTTGTGCTCGGTCAACCCCTTCTCGCTGCGTACGACCACGGTCCTGGCATCGACCTTGGTGACCACACCGTCCTCAGGGGCCAGCAGTATCGCCCCGGACTCCGCCGCGAACTTCGCCTCCACGCCCGTGGCGACCAGCGGCCGCTCCGGCAGGAGGAGCGGCACGGCCTGTCGTTGCATGTTGGCGCCCATCAGGGCCCGGTCCGCGTCATCATGCTCCAGAAACGGCACCATCACCGTTGACGGCGCGAAGATCTGCTTCGGCGAGACGTCCATGAAGTCGACCTCTTCCGGCGTGAGCGTCACGACGTCACCCCCGCGCCGACAGATGACTTCGTCCTTGGCGAATCGACCGTCACTCGTCAGCTCGCTTGTTGCCTGGGCGATCGCATAGCGGTCCTCTTCGTCCGGGTTCAGATAGACCTCACGTCCCTTGGTCGTCTGTACTTTACCGTCCTTGACGCGCCAGTAAGGCGTTGTCAGGAAACCATACTCATCAACCCGGGCATAGGTCGAGACCGTCGAAATGAGGCCGATGTTCGGTCCCTCCGGCGTCTCAATCGGACAAATCCGGCCATAGTGCGAGTAGTGCACGTCTCGAACCTCGAAGCCGGCCGTTTCCTTCGTAAGACCTCCCGGCCCCAAGGTCGAGACACGCCGCTTGTGCGTCAGCTCGGTCAGTGGGTTGGTTTGCTCCATGAACTGACAGAGCTGACTCTGGGTGAAGAACTGCATGATCGCGTTCGCCACCACCCTGGTGTTGACCAGCTCCTGAGGAACTAGCTGCGTATCATCGATGAACGCGGCTCGCTCCCGAATGTTCTGGGCAAGCTGGAGCAGAGCTGCACGGAATTGGTTCTCGAGCAGCTCGCCCACCCGCTTGACACGCCGACTCGAAAGGTGATCCACGTCGTCGGCCTGATAGCGCGTCGTCTCACCGACCGGCTTGCGGCCCGACTCCTTCAATCTCTGCTCGGCCTGCCGACCACGGTCTTCATCGTAGAAGGTCATTTCGAGTATTGCGCGACGTTCGTACCAGTGAAGCGACTCGGGCATCAGGTCGGCCGTTCGAAGGTCAGCAAGAACCGAATCACGCTCATCGGCCGATGTCGCTGGGACGCGCACCAGATAGAGCCTCCCGTCTCCGGCGAAGAGCAGGAGATGAGAGATGATCGCCATCACATCAGCCTGGAGCAGTCCGGTTTCTGAAGATGGAACCTTGGTGAGCAGACGCTGGTTGAGCTTGTACCGGCCCACCGCACCCAAGTCGAAGCGCTTGCGGTCGAAGAGCATGCCGAGAATCATCTGCTCTGCGACCTCGAGTGAATGGGGTGCGATCGAGCGCAGACGATAGTAGATCCGCTTCAGAGCCTCTTCTTTGGACCCTGTTCGGTCGGAGCGCAGCGTGTTCGATATGATATCAGCGCCGGGCGGACTTCCCTGCACGACCAGAGCCTCGGTGATTCCCTTGGCGGCCAGCAGGTCGAGCAGTCCTTCGGTTACGTACTCCCCGGCCCGGGCATACACCTCGCCGCCCTCGCCTGCAAGGTTCTGGGCCAGCATATGACCCAACGCGACCTTGCGTTTCTCGACCGGAAACAGCTTGCGCACGACGTCCTCGTGACTCAGACTCATCGCACGCAGGAAGGTCGCCGCCGACACGCGACGCTTACGGTCGAGCAGGACTACCATCGAGTTGTGCTTGTCAACAACCAGTTCGAACCAAGCTCCGCGCAGCGGCACGAGCAGCGCCGAGAACTCCTGGTCCTCACGCGAGAAGTAGACGCCCGGCGACCGATGCAGCTGGCTGACTACGACCCGCTCGACGCCGTTGATGATGAAAGTGCCGTTGACGGTCATCCACGGTAGTTCGCAGAAGAAAACCTCCTGCTCGACGATATCCTTGACGCGCTCAACCCCATCCCCGAACTCCTTCTTGATCAACCGGAACACGACTTTGAGCGGCATCGAGTAGTTGACACCCTTGGCCATCGCCTCGTCGGTAGTATACTTCGGTTCGCCGAAGTTGTACCCGACGTATTCGAGCCGAAAGTTCTTGTGGACATCCTCGATCGGGAAGGTCTCGCGCAGCACCCCTTCCAGACCACGCGGTTCGCGCTTCGCCGGGTCGACACCCAGCTGGATGAACTCGGCGAACGAATCAAGCTGCAACGAGAGCAGATTCGGGATATCAAGGTGCGTACCGGACCTAGCGAAGTTCCTCTGCTGCATGCTCTACGCCTCCCCGGTTGGCGGCTGCCGTGAGTCTGACGCACGCCGCGTCTGACGCGGCTGGCGAAGCCGTCGCTCCATCAGAACGCCGAACGTGCTCCGTCCGTGCCTGTCAGATACAAGCGCTATCTTCTGCCCTCTGGCGCCCGACTAACGTGACGCGTCACTTGATCTCGACCTTGGCGCCCACTTCCTCGAGCTTCGCCTTGATCTTGTCGGCTTCTTCCTTGGTCGCGTTCTCCTTGATGACGCTGGGCGCCTTGTCGATAATGTCCTTGGCTTCTTTCAGGCCGAACTGGGTGACCGCACGCAGCTCCTTCAGAACCTGTATCTTCTTGTCTCCAACCGAGACTAACGTGACGTTGAACTCGGTCTTCTCCTCCGCCTTGGATTCGTCCGCAACGGCCGCGGTCCCAGGCGCCGCTGCCGGACCGGTGGCAACGAAAGCCGGCCCGGTCACGCCGAACTTGTCTTTCAGAGCCTTAACCAGCTCCGCCAGTTCAGTCACGGTCAGGTTCTCGATCGTCTCAATCAACTGCGCTATCTTGCTGTCAGCCATCAATCCTCCAGAGGGTTTTCACCGCCGCTCGCACGGCGGTACTGTTACAACCAAAATAAGAAGCAGCAATCATTCGACAGACTTCGCGTGACGCCCGCACACGGCAACTAACCTGCAGACGGTGCCTTTCTCTGCTCCAGCACCCAGATGAACTCTCCAAGCAACCCTTCAAGGCCCGTGACCAACTCCCAAATCGGACCCTGCAGAACACCAACCACCTGACCACGCAGCTCAGCCTTGGTCGGCAGCCCGGCAAGAAAAGCGAGCTGGTCTGCGCCAAACAACCGGCCATCAAGGTACGCGCCCTTGAACCGGAGCGGCTCCAACCGGCGCATCGTCTCCCGGATGACACGTGCCGGAGCAACCGGGTCCTCGCCGGCAAGAACCACCGAGGTCGGTCCGCGCAGCAGGGCGCGCAACTCGCCCGCCACCCCGGACTCCACCAGGGCGAGGAGCGCAAGCCTGTTCTTCACCACCTGCACCGAGATCCCTTGGCTGCCGAGCCGTCGGCGGAGCGCATTGAAGTCGTTTGCGCCAACCCGGGTGTAATCGAGAAAGTATAAAGCTGAGGCCCGCCCGAGCTTCTCCTTAAGACCTGCTACGCTGCGGACCTTGTCTGCCTTCACCATGCTAGACCTCCTTGCGCGCCTCGGTGAACTCGCGGGCATCGATCCGCACGCCAGGACCCATCGTAGAGGAAACCACCACGTTCCTGACGAACAGCCCCTTTGCCGTCGCCGGTCTGGCCCGGGCTACCTCGGTCACGAAGGCTCGGATATTCTCTGCCAATTGCTCGGGTGCGAAGGACGCCTTGCCGACCAGTGCATGGACATTACCGGTCTTGTCGGTCCGATACTTGATTCTGCCGGCCTTCAGACCCTTGACCGTCGCGGCGACGTCAAAGGTCACGGTCTGGGTCTTAGGAGAAGGCATCAGGCCCTTCGGCCCCAGGACTTTGCCGAGACGACCGACAGCGGACATGGTATCGGGTGTTGCCACGACGACGTCGAAGTCAAGCCAACCGCCAGTTATCTTCTCCACCATGTCCTCGAACCCGACGAAATCCGCACCCGCGGCGCGCGCTTCGTCCTGCTTCTCGCCCTTGGCGAAAACCAAAACGCGGACTGACTTGCCCGTACCGTGAGGCAGCGATACCGTGCCTGAGACCAATTGGTCCTGCTTCTTCGGGTCCACCCCGAGCTTGATCGCAATGTCAACCGACTCGTCAAACTTGGCGCCGGCATTCTCCTTCACCAACCGGATGGCATCTGCCAGCGCGTAAAGCCTCGTTCGTTCGGTCCGTGCTGCCGCGGTGCGAAACCGCTTCGAATGGCGCTTCACGCACCCTCCACAGCCAAGCCCATCGAGCGGGCCGTACCCTCAACAATCTTCACCGCAGCCTCGATATCGGCTGCGTTCAAGTCACGCATCTTGCGCTCCGCAATCTCCCGTACCGCCCGGCGCGTAACCACGCCGACCGATATACGGTTCGGCTCACCTGATCCCTTGGCCAGACCCGCGGCCTGCTTCAGGAGCACTGACGCGGGCGGGCTCTTGGTCACAAACGTGAACTTGCGATCGGAGTAGACCGTCAGCACGACCGGTATCAGCATTCCCGGCGGCTCCTTGCGGGTCGCCTCGTTGACTGCCTTGATGAACTCCGCAATATTGACACCGTGCTGGCCCAGTGCGGGACCAACCGGGGGAGCCGCCGTTGCTTGACCGGCCGGGACTTGAAGCCGCACGACCGCCGCAACCTTCTTGACCATTACTTGCTCCTCATGTAGCTAGATCGGCTGGACATCGAGAAAATCCAAGTCGATCGGTGTCGGCCGACCGAAAATCGTGACGATGACCTTCACCCGTCGGCGTTCGGCAAAGATCTCATCAACCGTGCCGGTGAAACCGGCGAACGGCCCTTTGGTCACTTTGATGTTCTCGCCCTTTTCGTAAGGAGCCTCAGGCTCCGCTCGGTCCCGCCCCCGCTCGATCTGTTCCAGTACCGAATTCACTTCTTCTTCGGAGAGCGCGGTTGGCTCCTGCTTCGTACCAAGCAGATGGGTCACGCCCGGTATCGCATTCACAAGCGCCAACGCGGCCTCAACCGGCTCCAACTCAACCACAATATAGCCCGGATACAACTGACGGTCCTCCGGCACGATCTTCGACTTCCGGACACGTGCGACCTTCTCCGCGGGCAGAATCACCCGGCCGAAAAGCTCCTTGCATCCCTGGCGTTCTATTGCCTTCTCGAGCAGGTCCTTGACTCGCTTTTCGCGTCCGGTAATCGTATGCACGACGAAGAACTTCTTCACTCCAGGCCCGACCTACCTCAGAACCAACTGCAACAGCTGAGAGAAAACCAGGTCTATGATGCCGATGAAAACGGCGAGCAGCGTCGAGAAGATAATGACCACAACCGTTGTCGTAAAAAGCTCCTTGCGCTTAACCCAGGAGACTTTCTTCAATTCCGACCAGACATCGACCAGATAGTCGCGTGTACGCTTGATTAGGTTCTTCACGGTATTGACAGGCCAGGAGGGATTTGAACCCCCAACCTACGGATTTGGAGTCCGCCGCTCTGCCGTTGGAGCTACTGGCCTATTTGACCTCCTTGTGCGCGGTATGTCGGCGGCACGCCGGACAGAACTTCTTGAGCTCCAGGCGTTCAGTGTGTTTCTTGTTCTTGGTCGCATGGTAGCTCCGGTTCTTACACTCCGTACATGCCAGGGTGATAAACACGCGCATGATCAGGTCTCATTCGACAATCTGCACCACAGTACCGGCCCCGACCGTCCGTCCGCCCTCACGAATGGCGAACTTCGAATTGTGCTCCAAGGCCACCTCACTGATCAGTTCGATGTCCATGGTCACGTGGTCGCCGGGCATCACCATCTCCACGCCCGCGGGCAGAGCGACACTGCCGGTCACATCAGTCGTCCGGATATAGAACTGCGGCCGGTATCCCGGGAAGAACGGCGTATGTCGTCCACCTTCGTCCTTGGTCAGGATGTAAACCTCGCCCTTGAACTTCTTGTGTGGCTTGATCGAACCTGGCTTGGCGATGCACATGCCACGCTCCACGTCCTCCTTGGCCACCCCGCGCAGAAGTAGCCCAACATTGTCGCCGGCCCGCGCGTCCTCGAGAATCTTGCGAAACATCTCGACACTGGTCACCACGACCTTGTCGTGCTTGCCGAAGCCGATAATCTCAACCTCATCACCCGCCTTAAGCAAGCCGCGCTCGACCCGGCCCGTCACTACCGTGCCTCGGCCGGTTATGGAAAAGATGTCCTCAATCGGCATCAGGAAGGGCTTATCCGTCTCGCGTACCGGCTCAGGAATGAAAGCATCCAGCGCCTCAACCAGTTTGGTGATCGACTCCATGTCCGGTGCCGAGCCCTGGATCGCCTTCAACGCACTGCCCCGAACAATCGGTGTCTTGTCACCGGGGAACTCGTACTTGTTCAGGATGTCGCGAATCTCCAGCTCAACCAAGTCAACGAGCTCAGGGTCATCGACCAGGTCGACTTTGTTCAGGTACACGACCATCGCCGGTACGTTGACCTGGCGGGCCAGGAGCACGTGCTCGGTAGTCTGGGGCATTGGGCCGTCGGCTGCGGACACCACTAGGATGGCGCCATCCATCTGCGCCGCGCCGGTAATCATGTTCTTGATGTAGTCGGCATGGCCGGGACAGTCTATGTGCGCGTAGTGCCGCTTCTCAGACTGATACTCGACGTGTGAGACCGCGATCGTGAGGATCTTGGTCTCATCGCGCCGACCATGAGCCTCGGACGCCTTGGCCACCTCGTCGTAGCTCTTGTACTTGGCCAGACCCTTGGCCTCCAGGACCTTGGTCATTGCTGCCGTCAATGTCGTCTTGCCGTGGTCAACGTGACCAATCGTGCCGACATTGACGTGCGGCTTGGTACGCTCGAACTTCTGCTTCGCCATCTTACCGTTCCTCCTTAGAGAACTGGCTGCGGATTGTCAATGAGTCGGTTGTCTTCACTTTCGGGGCCAGTCGCACAAGCCCACGGCCGGAATTGAACCGGCGACCACTTCCTTACCAAAGAAGTGCTCTACCGACTGAGCTACATGGGCGTTAACGGGCGCACTGAATTATAGGAATAACTCTCGCCGTGTCAACGACTAATTGCAGACGCCCAAACACCAACAGCGGCCCGCGGGACCGGTCACGCCTGGGACCGCAACACAACGTACCGCCGGTCTGGTTAACACTCCGAGTCAAACTCAACCTGCGCGGCACCGACGGTGAGCCCGATTGTGTCAGGTCGGGCTCGGTGCGAGGAGCGGGCGAAGGGAGTCGAACCCTCGCAAACAGCTTGGAAGGCTGTTGTGCTACCACTACACCACGCCCGCGCAGGTCTCTATGCGGGCGGCACCGACATCCCCTGAGCACCAATTCCAAGGTCGTACCTAACGCTCAGGACCCTGCCGGACAACTATCATGGACGGGGAAGGATTTGAACCTCCGTAGGCATATGCCAGCAGATTTACAGTCTGCCACCTTTGGCCACTCGGTCACCCGTCCCGATACGCAGCAACTCAGCCGACAGAGGGATTCGAACCCCCGACCTGAGGTTTACAAAACCACTGCTCTACCAACTGAGCTATGTCGGCACATCCCGCCGGCCTGGCCAGCCGACCGGACCAGCTGAATATACATTGAAATCAGAGCCGGTCAAGAAGACGCGACCCCCGTTACCGTGCCCGCCAGGATACTCCAGCGCGAGCAGCGCCTATCGCAACACGGAACCGGTGATGTTACTCAGGTCTCGTCAGTTGTCGCCGCCGGCAGGGTGACGATGAAGGTCGCTCCCTTTCCTGGCGTCGACTCGACCGCTATCTCGCCGCGGTTCGACTCAACGAAGCTCTTGCAGACGGCAAGTCCCAGCCCGACGCCGAACGTCTTGGTCGAGAAGAGCGGTTCGAACATCCTCGGCATATGCTCTGGAGCGATGCCTGGCCCGTTGTCTGTGACCCGAATCCGAACCCCCCGATCCACCGGTTCCGCGGTCACCGTTATCAGACCTCGTCCTGCCATCGCCTGAGAGGCGTTCGTAAACAGGTTGGCAAAAACCTGGGTAATCTGGGCATCGTCCACATCGAGAAGAGGCAAACGGTCGGCGAAACGAGTTTGTACGCGGACACCATGCGGCAGCCGAGCCATGCCCAGAGCGTCCTCAACAATCTCAACCACCGGAGAGGCGACCGGATTGGTAGGCCGTCCACGCGCATAGTCGAGAAGTGACGTGATGATCTTGTCAGACCGCTCGATTTCCTCATTGATTATCTGGAGGTGTCGGCCTGCTTTGTCCTTCAGCTCCCTGGTGAGCACCATGTTCAGAAAGTAGGTCGCATTCCGAATCGCACCGAGCGGATTGCGCAGTTCATGGGCAATGCTGCCGGCGATCTGGCCGAGCGTCGCGAGGCGCTCCCGCTTGAGCAGTTCAACCTGGGTGCGCTTCAGTTCGCGCGTGCGGTCTTCGGCCAGCTCCTCGAGCTCCCGGCGGTAGTGCTCGAGCTCTTGCTCGACACGCTTCCGGGCGGTGATGTCGAGCATCACCCCGATGGTCGAGTACTTTCCATCCGCGCTCCTGAACGCAGCACGGGCGCGGTCAAGCAACCAGATGTAGGTGCCATCGCCGCGCCGGGCTCGGAACTCAGCCTCGTGGACACCCGGCGCTCCGGCCTGCAGCCACTGCTTGAATTCCGCGACCAAACGCGGCCGGTCATCAGGATGTATCAACTCAGGAAACCGCGCACGATTGCGCAGGAACTCCCGAGCAGGAATCCCGAGCACGGTCTCGATGTTCTCGGACACGTACTCGACCCCGGCACCGGTCTGATAGAGCACGGCATCAGGCAGACTCTGCAGCAGCCCGCGCATCCGCTCTTCAGCCTGGCGGCGCTCGGTGATATCCTCACCCGAACTCACTGTCCCGGTCGGACTACCCCAGGCATCACGCAGCAGCACATTGTGCCAAGCGACAAGCCTCTCTTCCCCGCCGCTCGTGACTACCGCGTACTCAGAGTACTCGGCCAGCGAGTCGTTCCCCTCGATGACGTTCCGGAACGCTTCGCGTACCTGCTCCTGAACCCTGGCGGGCACGCAGGTCTTGAACCAGTCACGCCCGACAAGCGACGGTTCGGTACGACCAAGCACGGAACAGGCTCTCTTGTTCGCAAGCACGACGCGTCCCTCGATGTCCAAGGCGACGAACATGACACTCGCGAGGTCAAGGTAGCGCCGGGCTGACTCGACCGGTTGTGAACCTCTCCTCGGCCTCGATTCCAGCCGCCTGTGGCCCGTGGTCATCCTGCCGGGCGGTTGCTTGGGGCACACGAGCTCAGACTCTCGTTGACACGGTTCGTTCTAGAACGAACTCGGCGAGCCGGACCACACCGAGGTGCACGGCAGGCCACGCTTGCGGCGCTCCTCGAGCAGGCGGACCGCCTGGTCCCGGCTCAACCCGAGCCGTCTGATGTTCTGAATTGTCGCTGAGTCGATTCCGTAGCGTACTTGCAGGTAGATTCGGTCCTTGAGTCTGAGTGTCTGTAATCGCTGCACGTATCCCTCCCGGTCATGGCGCATGGCATACCTACACTGACGCCGAGGGTCCTCCAAAGCAAGACAGGAGTGTCGTCGGTTGGCCTGCGAAGTCCCCCAGCTTAGCTGCGATGTGGAACATCTATGCCATATTATACAACGAAACCAGCCGCACATCAAGCAAGCGCATTGCAGATGAACCACGTCACCTGGTGCCGCCCACGCCGCGATACCGCTGAGTTCCCGGCACATGATACCGCACTCTCTGTTGTCAACGTCAGGGACACCTCCAGCGCTTCCGACGATGGATGCCGGAACGTGAAGAACATGCTCGCGATGCGGCTCAGAGCCGTGAGCCGTCGGCCTGCTGGCTCGCGCTGTTGACACCGGGCCGAGCCACCGCGCCGGCCCGGTCTCCGTCTCAGGCAGACCCACCGGGTGCACGGTGCTGGTCATGAAGCAGCAGGCAGGACCTCGGTGTCGCGGCGAGCGGCGTGGCAGTGGACCAGGTCAGAGAACTTCCGCCAGTCCTCATCTAGGAAGAACGCTTCTCCGCGTCCGCGCTGCGGGATATGATGCGACACCGCGGCAACGACGGCCCGAGTGATTCTGGTCCCATCTTAGGCTAGGCCCCGTCTCCGTCGTGTCAGGGAGTATGCTCAGCGTCATCAATGACCTCAAGACGGTGACTCTCCGCACCTTGACGCCAGAGCCTGTGACTGTATGCTGGTAGCATCGAACGGCGACCTCGGCTGCACCTGGAAACCTCCATCTTCGGATTCTACTTCGATGACAATCCGCGCAACTACCACCGACGCGAGGCTGTCAGAGAGCTGTTCCGCCAGGTCGAGTTGGGGATACTGGACGTGGTCACTTCTCCGGTCACCCGAGACGAATTGGCTGAGACGGAGGAACCGCTAAGGTCCCGCTTGCTGAAGTTACTCGCTATGGTAGAGCTGCGCGAGGCCGACGAAGGAGAGGTCACGCGGCTTTCCCGCCGCTGCGTGTCCGAGAAGGTCATACCCGCTGGCTTTGTGGACGATGCCCGCCACGCGGCCTATGCGACGTTGCTCGGAACCGACATCCTCGTTTCCCTGAACCTGCAGCATCTGGCGAGTGCCTGGGCCGAGCGCAGGCTCAACGGGGTCAACCTACTGCTGGGCTACCCGGCACTCAGCGTCAAGACGCCCGAGGAGGCGGTCTATCATGGAGATTGACGGCCTGGATTGGATGGTCTGGCTGCACCGTCTGCGGGAACGACGCGAGCAGAAACGGAAGGAGCAGGGCATCAGTGAAGTGGACTGGCTCCGCCAGTCTGCGGTCCGCGCCCGGGAGTTCAGGGAGCAATCCCAGCAGACGAGACGCCTTCCGGTCGCGCGCGACCGGCCCAGGAACGATGACTGAGGAACTCTCATCACCGAACGTGCTCGCGGAAATCCCTGAGTCCCGCCGCTTTCAGTTCTCTGTCGTAGTAACTCGGCGGACACATCACCCCCGCCGCAGGTTGACTGGGCGCGGACAGGGCCTATAATCACAGCGCGCAGGGCACCGGTCCCGGCGTGGTCGCCCAGCGTCGGTCGCGTTGCGCGAAGCCCCTGCCGGGGTGGTGGAATTGGCAGACACGCTTGGTTGAGGGCCAAGTGCCTAACAGCATGCAGGTTCAAATCCTGTCCCCGGCATTCTCCGAACCACAGATGGACACGGACGGACACCGATAGAGAAGTGTTCAACAAAGACCTCACCGAGGACGTCATCGACGCGGCATTCGACGTTCACAACGCCCTGGGCTGCGGGCTGCTCGAGAAGGTCTATGAGAACGCGCTCGCCTGGGAGCTTGCTCTCCGCAACCGCGAAGTCAAAACCCGGCAGGAGTTCAAGGTCATCTACAAGAAAAAGGAAGTGGGGGTCTGCTATGCTGACATGGTCGTGGAAGACAAGGTGGTCGTGGAAGTCAAGTCGGTCAATGACCTCAGGAGACATGCGCCGCGCCCAGATACTCAATTACCTCAGGGTTTCCGGCATAAGGGTCGGCCTGCTGCTGAACTTCGCCCGACCCAGACTCAAGTTCGAGAGGTTTGTCGTCTGAACCGGCCGAGCTTTTCCCGAGCGTTCACCGGGTCCGACCCCTTCCTCGGAATCCGTGTGCATCAGCGTTCATCAGTGGTACGCTGATGTCCCGCGTCATCATCCTGCTGCTCGATGGAGTAGGTTGTGGTGAACTGCCTGACGCCCCGAGTTTCGGCGACTCCGGCTCGAACACCCTTGCCAATCTGGCCCGCGCAGTCAGAGGCCTGAACCTGCCGAGCCTCACTCGGCTTGGTCTCGGCAACATCATCCCCATTGACGGCGTCGCGCCCCAGCCCAAACCCGAGGCCTGTTTCGGCAGGATGGCCGAATCGTCTCAGGGCAAGGACTCGACCATCGGCCACTGGGAGGTCGCAGGCCTGGTCACACGCGAACCGTTTCCGCTCTTTCCCCGCGGCTTTCCGCCGGACCTTATTGAACGGTTTGAGCAAGACATCGGCCGCAAGGTCATCGGCAACAAACCGGCATCCGGCCCCGAAATCATAGCAGAACTGGGGACCGAACATCTGAGAACCGGCAGTCCAATTGTCTATACTTCTGCCGACAGCGTGTTTCAGGTCGCCTGCCACGAGGACGTCATGTCACTGGCTGAGTTGTACCGGATGTGCGAGGTTGCCCGCAAACTCTGCACCGGGCCGTATCGCGTGGCCCGGGTCATTGCCCGGCCGTTTGTCGGCACACCCGGGAGTTTCCGACGCACCCCCGGCCGCCGGGACTTCTCCTGTCCGCCGCCTGAGCCGACCCTGCTCGACCGCGTGAAGCAGGCCGGACTGCCCGTGGTCGGCATCGGCAAGGTGGACGACCTGTTTGCCCTTCAGGGCCTGACCGAGACCCATCACTCAGTAGTAAATGATGAGTGCCTGACCCTAACTGAGCAGACCACGGCCCGCGTGCAGGCCGGGCTCATCTTCGTCAACCTGATCCAGTTCGACATGGACTGGGGACATCGCAACGACATTGCCGGGTTCGCCCGCGGCCTGGCCGAGCTTGACGCACGGCTGCCGGTGATTCTGGCGCGCCTGCGTCCCGAAGACCTGCTCTTTATCACCGCCGACCACGGCAACGACCCGACCACGCCTTCGACCGACCACTCGCGGGAGTACGTCCCGTTGCTGGTCCACGGGCCGGGTCTTGCGCGCGGAAGGAACCTGGGTACTCGCTCCAGCTTTGCCGATTTGGGTCAGACTGCGGCCGACTTCCTCGGGGTCAGTCCCACAAAAGACGGAATCAGCTTCCTCAAGGAGATAGCTCATGAAACAACCGGCAGAAGACCGTCTGCTTAGGGCTGCGCGAGCCGCGGCCCGCCACTCCTACTCACCCTACTCTCACTTCCCGGTCGGTGCCGCGGTACTCACCGACCGCGGCCGCATTTACTCCGGCACCAACGTCGAGAACAGCTCCTACGGATTGACCGTTTGTGCCGAGCGAGTAGCCGTGTTCAGGGCGGTCGTCGCCGGTACGCGGCGAGTCAGTGCCATACTCGTCTACACCGACACCGACAGGTTCACGCCGCCATGCGGCGCGTGCCTGCAGGTGCTTGCCGAGTTCGGGAAGAACCCTGATGTCGTGCTCGCCTGCCGCCAGGGACTGAAGCGCCACCGGCTCAGTGAGCTGCTGCCCGAGAGGTTCGCTTTAGCCGATTCGCTCGAGGCCGTGCATGTACGGCCGCAGACACTCCGGCACGACGACTGAACCATCAGCCTGCTGGAAGTTCTCGACAATCGCAACAAACACTCGCGGCAGGGCCAGGGCTGAGCCGTTGAGCGCGTGAGGATAGAAAGTCTTTCCATCGCTACCCTTGACCCTGATGTTTCCGCGTCTGGTCTGGTAGTCTTCGCAATTTGAGACCGAGGAAACCTCGAGCCAGCGTCCCGCACCCGCGGCCCACACCTCAAGGTCATAGGTCTTGGCTGACTGGTGCGCGATGTCCCATGCGGCCAGGCGCTTGACCCGGTAGGTAAGCCCCAGGTCTCGGAGCAGGCTTTCGGCCTCGGCCCGCATCTGTTCCAGCGCCTCGTAGGACTGCTCGGGTCGAACCAGTCGGACGTTCTCGACCTTATCGAACTGGTGGACCCTTATCATGCCCCGCACGTCCTTGCCGTAGGAGCCGGCCTCGCGGCGGAAGCACGGCGTGCAGGCAACGTACTTAAGCGGCAGGTCTGACGCCGGAATCGTCTGACCCCGATGGTAGTTGACCAGTTGCGGCTCTGCGGTCGGCACCAGAAACAGGGCATCGTCCCGCATCGCATACATCTCGGTCTCAAGATGCGGCAACTGCCCGGTCGCCTCGAGCGTCGCCGCATTGGCCAGCACCGGCGGAGCAACCTCTGTGTAGCCGTGCCGACGCACGTTGACGTCGAGGAAGTAGTTGATGAGCGCCCGTTCGAGCAGCGCCCCCTGGCCTTTGAACACGACGAACCTCGAACCGGCCAGCCGGGCCGCGGCTTCCAGGTCAATGATACCCAGGGCCGCGCCGATGTCCCAGTGAGCGAGAGGCGAAAAACCAAACCGGGGCGGCTGACCCCATTCTGCCACGGTCTCTTCCTCATCCGTAACAGAGGCATGGACCACATTAGGCAGAGCCCGGGCAAGTCGAGCCTGCTCGGCTTCGATGCGTCCGACCTCGGCGTCGAGCTTCTTCACCAATTCCGACAGCTCGCGGGCCCGGGCCGCGTCCTCATCGCACGGCCGCAGCTCTTTCCTGGCCCGACCCACTGCCTCGGAAATCTGACGCTGCCTGAACCGGGCCTCGTCCCGCTCACGTGCCAGCTTCCTGCGCTCTGCGTCGAGCTCGACAATCCGGTCAATCTCACCCGGACAGCGACGCAGAGCCAGTGTCTGGCGTGCGTAATCCGGATTCTCCCGTATCATCTTGATGTCCACGGTCCTACCTTTCCATGCCCATGTCAGCCCGATGCACCACAGCCTTGACCATGATGTCGTATTCCACGTTCACCGCGTCCCCGGCCCTCAAGGTCCCGAGGCAGGTCTTCTCCCAGGTGTGCGGAATGACGTTGACGCTGAACTCCCCCGGCCTTGCCTCGGCAATGGTCAGACTCACGCCGTCCACCGCAACCGAACCCCTGGGCACGAGCAACCCCGCGTTCCCGCGCTCGACCTGAACCGTCATGACCCAGTAGCCGATGCGACGGGTCACACGTCTGACCCTGCCGACTTCGTCCACATGACCCTGAACCACGTGTCCGCCCAGGCGCTCGCCCAGTACCAGGGCCCGCTCGAGATTGACCCGGTCCCCAACCCGCAGCCTGCCCAGTGTAGTTGCTCGCACGGTCGCTGCGACCGCCTCAACCAGGAAGCTCGCCCGGCCGGCCTCAGTAACGGTCAGGCAGACGCCGTTAACCGCCACGCTGTCGCCAGCGGCCAGCTCCGGCGCAAACCCGGCGCGAACCGACAGGAGCCTGTTCTCCTGCCGAGTCAGCACGCGCTCAATCGTGCCGACCGACTTAACCAACCCGGTGAACATAGCCCTCGGTCAGCACGTCTCGGCCCAGACAGGTATGCTCCACCCTTGCCAGGCGAATCGCGCCTGACAACGCCCTGGGTCTAAGTCCCTGTGTGAAGCTCTTGCCCGCTCCAAGCAGGAGCGGCGCGTGGACCACGTAGACTTTGTCCACGACGCCCGCCGTAAGTGCGCTCGACGCCACGGTCGCGCCGCCCTCGATGAGCACGCTGGCAAGCCCGCGGCGGTAGAGCAGGTCAAGCACATGCGGCCACGAAAGCAGACCCTTGGCCGCAACCCGCACCGGCAGCACCTCAACCCCCTGCCTTCTCAGCCGGTCGGCGCGTGCCCCGCTGCTGCGGCCGGTAAGAACCAGCACCGGGCCGGACTCCCGGAAGACCCGGCTCGACACCGGAATTACGAGTTCGGTATCAAGAACAACACGCACCAGCTTCTTGTTCCGCACCACGCGACAAGTCAGACGCGGATTGTCGGCCAGCACTGTGCCGGCTCCGACAACAATCGCATCGACTGACCGACGCAACTCCTGGCTGAACCGCCTCGCCGCAGAACCAGTCAGCCACTTGGACCTTCCCCAGTGGTCGGCGACCATGCCGTCGAGCGTGGCCGCGACCTTGAGCACGACGAACGGTCGGTGTTTCTTCATGTAGGTGAAGTAGGCCTCGTTCAGGCACTGTGCCTCCTGTCGGAGCAGGCCGAATCCGGTCTTCACGCCCCTTGCCCGAAGGCATCGAAGTCCCTGGCCGCTCACTCGCGGGTTGGGGTCAGGCACCGCCGCCTCAACCCGCGCTATCCCTGCCGACACGATGGCATCAGTACAGGCTGGGGTCTTGCCCTCAAAACAGCACGGCTCCATCGTGACGAACAGTGTCGCGCCCCTCGCTTTTCTGCCTGCATCGCGAATCGCCTCAACCTCGGCATGAGGACCGCCAAACCGACGGTGCCAGCCGCGTCCCACGATTCTGCCTTGCTTCACGAGCACGGCTCCCACCATCGGATTGGGTGAGACCAGCCCACGGCCGCGCGCCGCGAGTTCCAGCGCTTCGCGCATGAAGCATTCGTCAGCCATTGGCCCAATCATAGGCTGGTGACTCGCAACAGTCAACATGTCCAGACCGGCCATCGGCTAATACTCGATGTCGAACCGGTCGAAGTCGTGGCCGTACTCACCCCAGTCAACCTCAAGGCCGGTGACCTGAGCCCGGGGCGGACCCTTGCGCAGCCGCTCAAGCAGCGTCTCCAGGCTGGATCGAAACCCCTCAGCCCTGACCTCAACCCTGCCGTCGAGCAGGTTGTGCACGGTACCACACACCCCGAGTGCATTCGCCTCCCGGTAGACGAACATCCGGTAGAACACACCCTGAACCCGACCGCTGACAATGGCGTGGAACGAGGCTTTCTCTGGCATGGCCCAAGATAGCCTCTGCCCGCGCCGTGTCAATTCCGGCACAAGGTACCAGAGGCTTGACTGAGACGAGCAAGCGCCTATATTGAATGGACCACCATGACGCACCTGGCAAAGC
>CAZQFS010000046.1:0-18395 GCA_964592755.1 uncultured bacterium
TCGTGGTCTTTGATACGACTGCGGCTGAGGGGAATATCAACATAAATGGCGGGGCGAGGTTTGCCACGGCTGCGACGTGCTCGCTCGACTACATGGTCTCGGCGCTCAGGAAACCGCGCTCCGAATTGCCCGGCGCCTCGCGCCTGGAGTCCCTTCGAGAGTCCGGAGTCCTGCCTGGGGTTTCCGGGGCAGCCCCGGACTCCGCGCGTCCGACGCGCGGCAATTCGGACATTGCCCCACCACACGTCAGCGTGAAGCTGTACGATGTAGCGAGCAGACTGTGCCGGACCCTGGTCAGCCGGGAGCAGAAGCCTGGCTGTCAGCAGTTGACCTGGGAAGGACAGACAACCAGGGTGGGACGCGGGGCGCTGCGGTGGAAAGCAGACAGCATTCAGGCCGGACTTGCTCAATGCGACGGGGCGCAGGGTGGCGGAGCTTCGGACCGGTGCGAACGACGCGCGTCAGGACCGAAGCGCAGGGCATGAAGCGTCTGCGAGGTCGCGGCCATGACGCGATAGGCCTCCAGCCAAGAGCACGAAAGAGTCCTTCACAGAAACCCAGGAAGGACCCTGCCGGTTTTGGCCAGAAACGTGCTGGACCACGCGGGAGCTCGTTCTCGTGCTATAACCTGTTGTATTGTAGCTGGTTAGCTGATTCCAGCAAATAACGCTCGAACCGGCAAGGAGTTAGCTGAAAACGCCCGTCCCCCCGGCTGCCGGGAGGCCGTTCCCGGGACCGCAGCCGAAGACGCGATTGAACCAGCGATTGAACCGGCTTCTCGACAGGCTTTGCGCGAGGCGTCTGTTTGAGCTTTGCCTGGAGCTTTGTCCTGAGCGTTGTTTCATGTGCTGGCAAGAGCAATGAACCAGGCCTTGCCCAAAGCGGCTGCCAGAGCAGTTGAGCCAGCGGTTCTTTGCGCGTTTGAGCCGGCGGTTGTCTCGGCGTTTGCCGCGGCTTTGCTATTGGCTTTGACTTGGGCTGCTGCTGCTCGGTTTGCGCAGTTGTCTGCCGGCTTGAGACAACACGCGCGGCGTCCGAGGATTTGTGTCTATGGTTGAGTCGGTTCAGCCGGCCGGGCCGGGTGTTCGAACTGGGCAACGATTGGCTTGAGCATCAGGAAGGCGACAATCGAGGCCGGAATCAGGGCAACAAGGATGGCGACGACCCAGGACAGACTGCCGGCTCGGTCCGGGGCGAGCAGACAGAACACCGGTTCCAGCACCGGCGGGCCAAAGGCGAGCGCAGCGCAGACCTGAAGCGCGTTGAGGACGACCGTGAGATACCAGCCCCATTTGCGGCGCAGGAGCAGTCCGACCGCACCGGCAAGGACCGCCGCGCTGAGCAGGACCTGAGCCAGGTTGAGGGTGCGCAGGCTGGCAAGCAGCGAGTCGATAGCCGCGAGGTTCGTCCCGCCCATGAGCGGGCCAAGCTGGCTTACCAGGCTCTCGGGCTGGAACGCAGCCAGCAGCGGGATGGAAAGCAGGCTGGAAATGAGGCCGACGCCGGCCTGGACGATGAAGAGCCAGGCAAAGACGGTCAGGGTAACGCGCCAGCGCCGGAGGTTCTTGTCTTCTCCGGCGCTGGCAGGCACAGTGGTGCCTTCAGCCCTTTCGCGGGCGCTGGGCAACGAAATCACCGGTCGGGGACCGTCCCGGCTCGCGTCGGGCGCGATTCAGACCGACGTACAGTCCCCGTGATTTCGTGCATGTCCTTATCGAAGCCCTTTGCGCTCGAGCATCGCGGTGATGAGTTCTTCGAGGTCGGGTTTGGACTTCTCCTGCAGGCGGTACCTCACCCTGACAACCGGTTTGTTGGTCTTGATGATGCGGGTGAGGTCGATCGGCGTGCCCGAGACCACCAGGTCACAGTCGGCCCGATTGATGGCTTCCTCAAGTTCCTTGAGCTGGGCCGCGGAGTAGCCCATGGCCGGCAGTACCCTCTGAAGCTGCTTGAACTCGTCCATGGCCCGTGCGAGTGAGCCGGAGACAAACGGCCGCGGGTCGACTATCTCTCTCACACCGAACTGCTGGGCCGCGAGCCTGCCTGCGCCGTAACCCATGCCGCCGTGGGTCACGGTCGGGCCGTCCTCGACCACGAGCACGCGCTTCCCTTTCAGCGCGGCCGGGTCGGCCACCTCAAGTGGCGAGTCGGCGTCAATGATGACCGCCTTGGGGTTGGTAGCCTTGACGTTCTGCCGCACCTTCTCGATGTCCGAAGGCCGGGCCGAGTCTTCTTTGTTGATGACCACGACGTCGGCTGAGCGCAGGTTGACCTCGCCCGGGTGGTAGCGCAGCTCGTGTCCGGGCCGCAGCGGGTCGGCGACGACGATGAGGCAGTCGGGTTTGAAGAATGCGATTTCGTTGTTGCCTCCGTCCCAGACGATGACGTCGGCCTCGGCTTCGGCGCGCTGCAGGATTTCGGCGTAGTCGCAGCCGGCGTAGATGACCATGCCGTTCTCGACATAGGGCTCGTACTCCTCGCGTTCTTCGATGGTCACTGCGGCGCGGTCTAGGTCTTCGTAGGTGGCGAACCGCTGCCAGACCTGTTTCTCCACGTCGCCGTAGGGCATCGGCTCGCGCACGGCCACGGTCCTGATACCTTTCGACCGGAGGATTTCATAGACCCGGCGCGAGGTCTGCGACTTGCCGCACCCGGTGCGCACCGCGCAGACCGCAACGACCAGCTTGTTTGACGAGAGCTGGACGCGCCGGGGCGCGACGAGCCGGAAATCGGCCCCGGCCACGAGCACGCGGGACGCGAGGTTCATGAGCTGAACGTGGGAGACGTCTGAGTAGGCGAAGACGACCTGGTCGGCCTCCAGCTCGGCGACGAGCCGGGGCAGGTCGTGTTCGAAGAAGGTCGGGACTCCTTTCGGGTAGAGCCTGCCGGCAAGGCTGGCAGGGTAGGGCCTGAGTGCTCCGGTCGTGCCGAGGTTCTGCTCCGCGGCCATGGTGAACGCCACGACTTCGTACTCGGGGTTGTTTCGAAAACAGGTGTTGAAGACGTGGTAGTCCATCCCGACCGCACCGACGATGATAACGCGCTTGCGGTTAGCCATGAATAGGTCCTATTGGTCCAATGGGACCTGTGACTAGAACCGCTCGGTCATGGACTTTGCCTGAAGGAAGAGCAGCAGGTAGTCGCGGCCACCGGCCTTGGAGTCGGTGCCGGACATATTGAACCCGCCGAACGGCTGCACGTCCACGAGCGCGCCGGTGCACTTGCGGTTGATGTACATGTTGCCGACGTGGAACTCCTGTTTGGCGCGGAGAATCTTCTCACGGTTCCGGGTGAAGACCGCGCCGGTCAGACCGTACTCGGTCGAGTTGGCAATGTCGAGCGCATCAGAGTAGTTCCTCGCCTTGATGACCGCGAGTACCGGCCCGAAGATCTCCTCCTGTGCGATGCGGGCGTTGCGCCTGACGTCGGCGATAATCGTCGGCTGGATGAAGTAGCCTGAGTCCGGGCCGCGCCTGCCGCCCGCGACCAGTCGGCCTTCTTTTCTGCCCACCGCGATGTAGTCCATAATCGAGTCGAAGGCCTTCTCGTTGATGACCGGCCCGAGCCAGTTCTTCTGGTCTTCCACCGGGCCGACCGTTATCTTCTTCACGCGCTCCACCAGCTTGTCGAGGAACTCGTCATACACGCGGGCATCGACGATGACCCGCGAGCAGGCCGAGCACTTCTGGCCCTGGAATCCGAACGCGGCGATGGCCGTGCCTTCGACCGCCTCGGCGATGTTCGCTTCTGAGTCGACGATGATGCAGTCCTTGCCGCCCATCTCGGCCACGACCCGCTTTATCCAGACCTGCCCGGGGCTCGTCTTCGCCGCCTTCTCGATGATGCGGAGGCCGACGGCTTTGGAGCCGGTGAAAGAGATGAACCTGGTCCTGGGATGCTCGATCAGGAAGTCGCCGACGGCGCCGCCCGGCCCGGTCAGGAGGTTGACCACGCCCGGAGGCAGGCCGGCCTCTTGCAGCACTTCCACGAACAGGGCCGCGAGCAAAGGCGCATCAGACGACGGCTTCAACACCACCGTGTTGCCCGAGACGGCGGCCGCGGTCGTCATGCCGGCCATGATGGCACAGGGGAAGTTCCACGGCGGGATAACCACGCCTACGCCCAAAGGGATGTAGCGTACTTCCTGGCTTTCGCCCGGATATGGCGTCACGCCGCAAGGCTGGTCGTAGCGGATTGCCTCACGGGCATAGAACTCAAGGAAGTCCACCGCCTCGGCAAAGTCGGCATCGGCCTCGAGCCAGTTCTTGCCTTCCTCAAGAATCATCGCCGCGTCGAAGTCAAACCGGCGCTGCTTCATCAGGCGCGACGCACGCAGAAAGACGGAAGCCCGCTCGATTGCCGGCATGAACCGCCAGGTCTCGAATGCCTTGAGCGCGGCCTTCAGCGCGAGCTCCGCCTCTTTTACGGTCGCCCGCTGAAACCTGCCGACCGGGGTCTTGTCCGAAGGGTTGAATGACGTGAATTGTTCTCTGGCCTTCAGGTGCTTGCCGTCAATCACCAGGTCCCAGACCCGCTCAGCCTGGGCCTTGCGCTCGGCGATTGCCGCAAGCATCGACTGCTGGTTCACCGGCAGTGCAAAGTCGAGATACGGTTCGTTCGTGAACTTCGTCAGCATGATGCCTCCTGCAATAAGTGTTTTCCGGTTACTGGCTTATCGCAACGGCTATTCTTGATTCCGGGCTGCATCGCAGCACGCGCGGCCGCGGCACAGGAGCGACCGCCGTTGCCGGGTACACTCGGGCAGTTGTGCGGGGCTCTGTGTTGCCCCGAAGTGGCAAGAATATAACGCGTTACCGCCCAAAGTCAAACAAGGCAGGGGCGCGGTCTTCCGCGCCCCTGCGAGGAGATGTGGCCGGTGCTACTGGTGCAGCACGAACTTCTGCGTGGTGGTCACGCCACCCGCGGTCAGTCGTATCGCGTAGACACCGGGAGCGAGACCGCGGAGGTCAAGCACGACGCCGGAGCGCGGAACGCGGAGCGCGGAACGCTGAACCACGCGGCCGGACGCATCGTGGATGCCAACCACCACTGGGCCACTTGACCACTGGGCCGCTTGACCGCTTGCCGTAAGCGTGGCAAAGCCGGCCCGAAGCGGATTGGGCGTGACGGTGAACCGCGTGTGAGGAGCGATGGTCGGCAGAGCCTGGACCCCGGACCTCGGCTGAGTGTAAGCGCAGGCCTGAGCCGTGCCCGGCGTGTACCGCCAGATTTCGCCGGACTTGTTGCCTTTGGTCGCGTAGAGCACGCTGCCGAACGCGACGATGTCGGCTCCGCCTTTGACCCGCTTCTTCTTGTTGGCTACACCGACCGCCGGGATCGTATCCTGTTCAGACCAGGTGTCGCCTTCCGGGTCATAGCGCCAGAACTCCTGGGAGTTGGCACCTTTGAACGCGTAGACGGCATTGTTCAGCCATGCCGCACACGAACCGTCCTTGGCTTTGCGCGTCTTGCCGGTAATTCGGCTCAGCAGGGGCATGGCCGTGAGCGACTTCGAGTGCCAGGTATCCGCAGCGGCATCGAACTTGTAGAACTCGTGGTACTTCGCCTTGTGCGCGAAGATGGTGAACTCACCCTGCCCCGGTGTGCCGTGACAGGCGAGCCAGGAGCCTTTGTCCCAGCGGATGTTCGAACCCACCGGTGCCGGCGTCAGGGTGCGCCAACTGTCACGGCTCACCTCATAGCGGTAGAACTCGTTCTTGTAGCCCTTGAGCAGGTAAATCCGGCCCGGGTCCGGACCGGTTTCCTTGACGTAGACCAAGTCGGTGCCGCCCTTGACTTTCTTGTTCGAGGTGCCGAGCGGCACGTCGGCCATGCGGTGCCAGGAGTCAAGCGATGCATCATAGCGCCAGAACTCGCTGGTGTTGTTACCCTTGGTCGCGTAGATGTAGTCATGGTCGCCGGCGACGCCGACCGCGCCCTTGGACACGGTCCGATTGTCCGGCCCGACCGGCATACTGGCCAGCGTCTTCCACGAATCGGCCGACGGGAAGTAGCAATAGAAGTCGGTGCTCTTGTTTCCCTTGGCCGCATAGATGAGGTTGTCCTTCTCGACCAGCCAGGCGCCGTCCTTCATCTCGCGGTTGGAAGGCGCAGTCGGCATCTGGCGTACCATGCAGACCCACGGCAGAACCGGCCCTGAACTGACCGTGCAGACACCGTAGGCGGTGTCATTCAACGGGTCGGTGTCGCCCGTCAAGCTCGTGTAGGCGGTGAGGCCGTAATCGCCGACCGGGTCTGCGGTCCAGGTCTTGCTGAACTCACGGTCAATGAAGCCGGTGCCCGCAAGGGCGATGCCGGTCTCGGTCGTGTCGTATACGGTCGTGCCCGAGCTGTTCTTGATGACCAGCGTCAAGTCGAATACCACCGACGCACCGCCGTAGTTGCGAACGCGAATGCTCGGCCGCAGGGTCGTGCCCAGTTGCTCGGCCGCTCGGGGTCGGTTGATGACGTATGCACCGACATCCCGAACCACGACGGTGAGTGAATCACTCATCGTATCGTTGGTCGGGTTCGGGTCGCCGGAGAGTGCCGTGAATGCGGCCATCGGATAACTGCCTCCGACAGCAACCCAGGGCGAGAACTCGACCGTGTCGAGCGCCCCGGGAGCAAGACTCGGGATGTTCTGCTGCACGTTGTAGACTGATCCGATGAGGAATTGCACCGGAACGTCAACGGCAGGGTTGAGTGTGCTCAGGTTCTGGACAACTATGGTTGGTCGCACCGTGTCGCCGCCTACCGCCGAATCGATCGGTGCGATGATGGCCGTTACCGCCACGTCCGGCACGAGTTCGGCCAGGTCGCCGGGCACGCGCGGGTCGAGCTGACGCTGGGTTCGGTACTGGCTCCCGTTGGCCACAAGGTAGCACCAGCCGGCAGGAACCGTGCGGCCGACGAACTGGGACCCGGCCGTAACATAGATGAACGTCGTGTCCGTTCCGGCGAAGTTGGTCAGACGGTAGGAGGTCCCGGCCAGGAACTGACCGCCGACACCGTCGAGCATCCTGATGGTATCGAGCCTGACCAGGACGCCTTCGTATGTCTCCTGCTTGGAGGTGGCGATTGATACCCGCGCGGTGTCGAAGGAGCGGTCCGAACCGCCGTGAACCAGTCGAACAACGGTATCAAGCTCGGTGAGGTTGTTGAACTCGACCACATCAGCCAGCACGTCCAGGCTGTCGCCGACGCGCAGGGTGTCGGTAATCGTGCCGCGGCGGTACAGACAGACTCCGTTCCACGGGCCGCCTGCCCGCGTACCGATGTAGGTCTTGTTCTGCGTCACGACACCGGTGACGATGCCTGAGGTGTGAACGTATCTACCGTAGTCGGGCGACGTGTCGCCGCTGGTGTATTGAATCTGATAGATGGAATGGTCAAGCGGTACGACGTAGCTCTGCCGGGCACTGGCAACCTGGTTGCCCAGGTCGTCCCACGCCGTGATGCGGTAGTAGACCGTTGCTCCTGTGTCGGCGGGTGGAATGTGGTAGAAGTAGGTCGAGTCGCTCTGCCTGATGCTGTCGTGGCTGGCCCGGGTCCAGACGCTCGTGTCGTTCACCGCATAATAGATGGTGTCCTCCAGGATGGCGCCGCCGGGCTTGACGATTCGGGCCGAGACGAGAACCGTCTCGACGCTCATCGGATAGGTCGGGACACGGGTCAGTCCCTGAATCATCGCACCGGCGTCAACCCAGGTCGTTTCGCCCGGAGAAACGGTCCAGGGACGCGCGACCTGAGTGTACGGAGCAGAGTCGGTCCAGTAGTTCGTGCGCGAGCAGAAGCGGAGCGAGTCAACCTGCCCTGCCTTGACCGCCATCAGGAAGAAGCCGGCATCGGTGCTGTCAAACCCCTCTCTTATGCGGTTGTCCTCTGATATGGTTGAGCCGACAATCGCTCCGCCCGAAAAAGCCAGGACCACGGCGTTGGACAGCCTTGGCCCGCCGCTTGAGCGGAAGACATGCCCGGCCAGCCAGCCACCTGTACCGGTGGTCCGGGTCATGTCCATGACTCTGATGGTGTCGCGTGTCGTGGAGTTGTAGTTGGTGCTTGAGCCGAGCGGACGCAGCCGGAATTGGATGCTTTCGCGCTCGACCACGGTCGCGGTTGACTTCACCATCGTCCAGACGCGGGCGGTCTCGCCCGCCGCGGAAATCACCAGGCGGCAGAGGTCGTCGTAAGCGCTGGCGTCGCCGCTGATGAACTGATTGCGCAGAGAGGGGTTGCCGGCAGTCGAGTCGCACCAGAATAGGTGACGGATTGAGCCACCCGGAGCCTGCAGCAGTCTCGGCCGGTAGCCGTAGGTGCCTGATGCTTCATCAGCCCGGACTCCGACCAGGATAGCAGAAGGAACTCCGGTTCCGGGCGTTCCCGCTGTTGCCCCGCCCTGAATGAAACGCGGGTACTTGAGGACCATCGGATATGGTATCGCCAGAATCGAACCTGCCAGCGCCGCGAGCGCCAGCACAGCAGTCGTTTTGCGCATCTTGTGCTCCCTTTTCTGCGGTCTAGTGTTTCTTGGGCTGACCGGCCGCAGGCAAGAATGCCGTGCCGGACGTCGGATTGTAACCCAGCAATGTTGGGCCCGGACAAACTCCCGGCTAACCAGGCATCTGCGCTGTTCGCCTACACCAGGTTGTGGCCGCTATCTGGTTCTGTACTACTTGTAGTATACACCGTCTTTGAGTCGGCGCAAGCAAGGAATCGCGGCTGGGAAGCCGCTCCCACAGTTACTTCGAGGCGGTCAGCCTGCCGAAGTACTGAGCGATGGTGGCGTCATACCGGCTGGTAGTCTCGAATGCGGCCGCAGCCAGTTCCAGGCGCAGCTTGGGACTGACTTCACCCAGGGCCGCTATCTCGGCCGCGACCCGGCCGTAGTGTTTCGGGTCAGGCACGACCGCAACAAAGGCGTGGTTCTTGGCCGCGGCTCGGAGCAGGGTTATGCCGCCGATGTCGATGAGCTCGACCAGCTCGTCGTGGCTCGCTCCCCGCGCCAGGCCGTCGGCAAACGGATAAAGGTTACAGACGACCATGTCTATCGCCTCGACGGTTGTGTCCTTGCGGGTCGTCAGTATCCCGCCGGCAATCTTAGGATGCAGGGTTTTCACCCGGCCGCCGAGGATTTCCGGCGAGCCGGTGTAGTCGGATATCTCGATGACCGGTACACCGGCCGCCCTGATAGCAGCAGCGGTCTTTGAGGTCGAGAGGATTTCGTATTGCGCCCGATGGAGGACCCGGGCCAGCTCAATTACACCGGTCTTGTCCCAGACAGAGATGATTGCGCGCCGTGCCACTAAGCACCGAACTTCTTCAGCTTCAGGGAATGTGCCAGCAAAAGGTTCATCAACCGGCACGCCGGCAGGGGGTATCCGGCAGCACCGCGCAGGCAGGCGGTTTCCGAGAACTCCTCTTTCAGACCGGTGAATCGAACATAGGGCGAATGGAGCAGAAACGGCACCGAGTGCCAGGAATGACCCCGCATTCTTGCCGGCGTGGAATGGTCGCCGGTGATGCAGAGCACGTCGAAGTTCATCCGCAGCAGCCGGGGCACAACCTCTTCGTCGAACCGCTCAATCAGCTCCACCTTGGCTTCGAAGTCCCCGTCCTCACCCACCTTGTCGGTCTCCTTCAAGTGCAGGAAGAAGAAGTCGTAGTTCCTCATCTGCTCGTGCAGCACTGCGAGTTCGCTCTCCCAGGAGTTTTCCGCCTCGAGGACGTCCATGCCGACCAGACGGGCAAGCCCTCGGTACATCGGGAACGCGGCCACGCAGGCAGACCTGAGCTTGAACCGTTCGCTCATTGAGGGAATCCGCGGTGGCCGGTCAAGACCGCGCAGCAGGACGAAGTTCGCCTTCGGCTCA
Organism: uncultured bacterium; assembly: GCA_964592755.1. Taxonomy (GTDB): domain Bacteria; phylum Hydrothermota; class Tepidihabitantia; order Tepidihabitantales; family Tepidihabitantaceae; genus CAZQFS01. The sequence continues at coordinate 9,873 of CAZQFS010000046.1, forward strand.
TCCGCCAGAATCCGGCTGCACTCCCGGATGAATGCGTTGGCCACGCGTGCCGACTTCTCCGCGGTCGGAGTCTCAGCCTGCACCTCGAGCGGCGCGACTCCTTCGTGCAGCGGGTCAGAATCGGTCAGACCCGACTCAAGCTCCGGTCCACGAAACACGACGACAAAACGGTGCTCCCGGCCCGGCCGCACGATGACCTCGATGTCTCCGAGCATCGGTATCGCCTGACGAATCCGGGCGCAGAGCGCGGTGGACTTCTCGGTCGAAATCCGCCCGGCACGACGGTCCTGAAGCAGGCCATCCTTGCCGATGGTCGAGAAGTTGGCCCGACCGCAGAGGTCCTGGGGACGAATATCCAGCCCGACGCCAAGTGCTTCAAGTACCCCGCGGCCGACCTGATACCTGAGCGGGTCGTAGCCAAAGAGCGCGAGGTGGGCCGGGCCTGAGCCGGGCGTGATGCCGAGCTCGACCGGAGTGTGCAGGCCAAGGCTCGATTTGGTCGCGAGTCGGTCGAGATTGGGCGTGGCCGCAGCCTCAAGCTCGGTCTCGCCGTCTACCGGCAGACCGCCCAGACCGTCGAGCACGACCAGGAGAATCTTCTTCTCGTTGGGGACAGACAGAGAATCCGGAAGCTGCACCGCGAGGTAATGATAGGTTCTACCCGGGTACTGTCAACAGCGGGCGGACGACGCAGCCGTGCCTTGACAGGCCGGGACCAGTTCGGCGAAGCGTCGACGGAACTGCGCCCCACGGTCGGGCAGGAGCCAGACCGGAATGCGGATACGCTCGCCGCTGCGCAGGTGCAGGTACCAGACCTCGGCGTGCCAGCCGCTGGTTCCGGACCACGGGAAGACGGCGCGCCCGGGACGAACCTCGACCCGCACCACTTCGTCCGGTCGAAGGAACCACCTGACCTGTGCCTTCTCGTCAACCTCCTGAATTGACAACTCGCTGACCACGAGTCGCTTGCCCAGCGCGTGGAGGAAGCCGCCCGGGTCAGCAAGCAGTCCCATTGCTCCCAGGCCGGTGACCAGCAGCGCTAGCAAGGCCCAGAACAGCGCCAGGCCACCGCTGCCCCAAGCGGCCAACGCGAGGAGCACGGCCAGCCCGCCGAACAGGCAGGCACCAAGCCGGGTTGAATAGTGATACTCGTGTGGCTGCGCCGCGCCGCGGACTGCGGCACGCGCGTACTCCGGGACCCAGATTCCTTCCCTGTGATTCAAAGCAGCAAGATATTTTACCGGATGAGCGCGTCTTCGTCCAGTCAGGCAGCGAAGCCGAAACCCGACATTGAGCCACGAAGGAATGGGTGCACTTGGGTTCCTCGCCCTCTGCTCGGACTTTGTGGCAGTCAACTTCGGGATTGGGGGCGAAGCCGGCGACGAACGGTGGAGCCGGGACGGCTACCGGCCGAGCTCTCGGGTCGCTTCCTGAACCTGGTTCCGGAGCCGGGCCAGGCTGCGCTGGCGGGTTTCGGAATGCCGACGGTGGCTGTTTGCCACGTTCTGCTTCACGTCAGCACTCGCCGGGCTACCCTGCGCCATCGCCAGTGCCGCCTCTTCCATCGTGCGCAGGTAGAGGTACTGGTCCTCGGCCTCCTTTACCATCAGGTCAAGCCACCGGTCGGCCGCGGTATATGCAATGCTGAGCCGATAACCGAGCCCGCCGTGAACCAGGCGCGACGCCTGTCGTAGCTGTCCGAGCAGTACCCGAGTGTGCGCCAGCAGTGCGCGGACGCTGTCGGCTGTCACCTCGGCGTTTCGGTATCGCGTCACGGCGTCGGCGGCGCCGGCCGAGTCGAGCACGCCGGTCGGCAGCAGCTCGCGTACTCCTGCCCAGCGGGAGAGGGCATATCGGTGTACGGTGTCCAGCGAAGCCAGCGCCGATAGGGCCTGCTCGACCGGCCCCTTCACTTTCGGTCCGGTCTGGTTCTGCACCGGTTCCTCGCGCTCGGTCGGTGCTCGTGCAACGAACTCCTCGGCCGCGGGTAACTCGCGCCTCGGAGTGGAGTACCGAGGCAGAGGCGGGCGATAGAGCAAGACCAGGACAATCGTCAGCAGGAGGAGCATGGCGGTGACCGCCAGGACCGCAGTTCGGAACCGGGCGACTCGCGTCGCTCCGGAGCGGTCAGGAACCGGCATGCGCAGCAGGTCCGCATCCGGGGCAGCGCTTGCAGGATGTTCTGAATCCGGCGGTGGGTGAGACGAGGGTTCTTGCATCATCTTGAGACTGACTCAGACTAGACCATAAGGCAAGGAACATCCTCTGTCAACCACATCGCGCGGTTGCTGGTCAACCGACGTGTACAACGAACCGTCCTCGCCTAAACTTCTCCTTCGAAACGCTCCGCGGCGAAATCAGGAACAAACGCCGCGCTTGACTCCGGCAGGGGCCCGGCTATACTCAGTAAGTCCTCGGTCATGAACGAGGATACCAAACAAGCGAGCCGCAGGGCGGCTCCTTTGCTTTTTCGCGGGGCTGAGGCGACTGCCTGCACGTCTGGCTTCGCGTCCAACCGGACGAAACACGGTCGGCGTCAGTACTCGCCGCGGTTGAAGAAGTAGACCGCGGCTGCGGTGGTGGCCGCACCGAACACCACCAGGAACCCGAGGTCGAACCATACCGGGTAGAACCCGAACCCAAGCACCAGTCTCCGGACGAGATCCACGCCGTATGTCAGCGGGTTCAGGCGCACGAGCACCCCAAGCCACGCCGGCAGCCCGCGCATTGGGAAGAGTGCGCCGGAGAGGAACCACATCGGCATGATGACGAAGTTCATGATCGTCCCGAACCCTTGGAACGAGGTCATGCGTGCGGCAATCACGATGCCGATGCCGGTAAGGGAGAAAGACATCAGGGCCATCACGAGAATCAGCGGCACGACGTTCGCAAGCGGCAGGTGCACGTGCACGAGCGGGGCGAGCATCATGATGATGCAGCCTTGGAGGAGCGACAGCGTGGTGCCGGCCAGGGCCTTGCCGATGACGATGGAGGTGCGCGGCACCGGCGCGACCAGTATCTCCTTCAGAAACCCGAACTCGCGGTCCCAGATGATAGAGATGGCCGACTGTATCGAGGTGAAGATACTGGTCATGGCGATGATGCCCGGGAAGATGAACTGAGTGTAGTTGACGTTCTCGACCCGGCCGTGGGAGCCGCGCAGTCCCATGCCGAGGATGAACAGCCAGAGAATCGGCCGAGTGAGCGAGCCGTAGAGCTGGCTCCTCTCACGGAAGTAGCGGATGACATCCCGCAGCCAGACCATGTAGATGCAGGCGAAGTCAATCACATCCAGAACCCGGAACAGAAGTTCACCACCAAGACACGAAGACTCAAAGCCGGACCAGGAACCCTGAGGCCGGAGACACTTGGTGCCTTGGTGTCTTTGTGGTTCAAGGCCGACTCCGTATTCTCCTACCTCCAGGCCTTGCCCATTCGCCGCATCCGGGTCTTGAGTTTCTCGTGATTCGAGGCCTCGTCGTCCCGGATTTCGCGACCGGTAAGTTTGAGAAACACGTCATCGAGCGTCGGCGGATGAACCGACACCGACAGCACCGGCACCGACAACTCGCGCACGAGCTTCGGCACGAACTCGGCCCCGTCTTTGACCTCGAAGTGCAGCCCGCGTTCTTCGACCACGACCTCCGTGCCGTAGCGTTCGCGCACCTCGGCGGCGGCCCGTTCATTGTCGCCGGTCGAAAGGCGTATGCAGTCACCATGCACCTGGGCCTTAAGACTCGCCGGCGTGTCGAGCGCCACAATCCGGCCGTGGTCGATAATCGCAATCCGGTCGCAGTATTCAGCCTCGTCCATGTAGTGCGTGGTGAGGAACAGCGTCATCTGCCGCTCGCGGCGCAGGGTCAGCAGGCGCTCCCAGATGCGGTTGCGGGTCTGCGGGTCAAGGCCCAGCGTGGGCTCGTCGAGGAAGTAGACCCGGGGTTCGTGCAGCAGCCCGCGCGCGATTTCCAGGCGGCGCTTCATGCCACCGGAGAAGTTCCGTACCAGGTCGTTGCCCCGCTCGGCCAGGTCCATCCACTGCAGCGCATTCTCGATGCGTTGTTTCAGGGCGTCGCGCGGCACCTTGTACACCATGCCATGGAACCGGAGGTTTTCGCGCGCGGTCAGCCGGTCGTCGAGCGACGGGTCCTGGAAGATGATGCCGATGGACCTGCGCACCTCGTCTTGCTCGCGCACCACGTCGTGGCCAGCCACGGTTGCCGCGCCCGCGCTCGGCCGGGTCAGGGTGCAGAGCATGCGCACGGTCGTGGTCTTGCCCGCACCGTTCGGCCCGAGGAAACCGAATATCTCGCCGGGCTGGACCGTGAACGAGATACGGTCCACGGCCACGAAGCCCCTGAAGTCTTTGGCCAGGCCCACCACTTCGATGATTGGAGCCATCGTTTGCTAGCCGACCGGTTCCGCGGTCTTCTGTGCGTCAGCCGCCGCAAGGTAGATGCCGGCACAGATGACAACTCCGCCCAATGCCTCAAAGAGTGTCGGCGGCTGCCTGAGAATCAGCCACGCCAGCAGAGTCGTTCCGACCGGCTCGCCCAGCACCGCCATGGCCACGGTCGGCGCTGACACGTACTTCAGGGCCCAGTTGAAACTCGTGTGTCCGAGCAGTTGCGGCCCAAGCCCGAGCAGGAGGATGAAGAACCAGGCACGGCCTGCCAGGTTGGCGAACCCACGGCCGCCAGCCAGCACGGCCACGACCAGGAGCACGGCGGCGATGGCGTAGATGACATAGATGTACGAGACGAGCGACAGCCTGGGCCGCACGCGCCTGCCGGCCATCAAGTACCCGCCGGCACAAACTGCTCCGGCAAGGGCCAGCAGGTTACCGGCCGTGGTTCCGGGAGACTTCAGGCTCGGTCCCGCAATGACCGCGGCCCCGACCAGGCCGAGCACGACCGCGAGTACGATGCGCCACGACACCTTCTCCTTGAGCACCAGCGGCGACAGGGCCGCGACAAAGATAGGATTCATGGCCACCAGCACAACCGACGAGGCGATCGAGGTTCGGTTCAGAGACTCGATCCAGAACGCGAAGTGGGCTGCAAGCAGCAGTCCGGACAAGACAATCGGCCACGCAGATACGACCCGCAACTCGGCCCACCGTTCCCCGCACCGAGCCCAGAAGAACGGCGTCAGCACCAGTGCGGCGACGACCATCCTGCCCGCGGCAATCACGATGCTCGGCGCAGGCGTGACCCTGATGAGGATGGAGGCGAATGACAGCACGACCAGACCGGCGCCAAGCCCGGTCAGCACGCGCGCGCGGGAAACAGCCACGGAGTAACTCTGTCGCTGCGACAAGCAAAGTCAAGAATAGCTGCTCTCTTGACCGCTGGTGCCCGTGCCCTATACTCGGGCGTGGCCCGATGGCTGGTACTCCTCTTGCTGACCGCGCCGGCACACGCCTGGCTCGGGCCGTCGGCCACCGGGTTCACGTTCATGAAAATCGGCGTCGGTGCACGGCCGGTCGCCATGGGCGGCGCGTACACCGCGGTCGCCGACGACGCCAATGCTCTGTTCTGGAACCCGGCCGGACTGGCGCTGAATCACGGTCTGTCGGCCGACGGAACCATCATGAAGCTGCTGCAGTCGGTCACCTACACCTCGGCCGGGCTGGTGGCTTCACCGGCCAGGCGCGTAGGCGTCGGCGTCGCAGGAGGATACCTGAACGCGACCGACACGCGCCGCGACGAACACGGCCAGGAAACCGGCACCTTCGGCTTGTCCGACTTCGTCATCGGCCCGGGCGCGGCGTGGCAACCTTTCCGGAACTTCGGCGTCGGCCTGGGCGCGCGGTACATCGGCAGCCGGATTGACAGCTTCCCCGCCTACTCGGCCTCGCTCGACGCGGGAGTCATCTATCGGCCTGTCCATTTCTTCACCGCCGGTGCGAGCCTGCTGCACGTCGGTCCGCCTCGTCGGTTCATCGCGGATTGGGAGTACCAGCCCGCCAACCTGCGCAGCGGCGTCGCTTTCAAGTTCCCGTTCAGCCGCAACCATGTCCTCATCGCTTCTGACCTGTCGCTGTACCCCGACTTCGGCCCGACGGTCTCGGTCGGCGGCGAGTTGTGCATCGCGATGCAGACCAAAGGCGGCAGCAGGGCTCCGGGCGACCAGGGACTATCAGTCCGGGCCGGGTATCAGTCCGGCTCGCACCTTGGCACGTGGTCCGGCTTCTCACTCGGCGTTGGCTATGAGTATCCGCTAGGGCCTGACCTGCGCCTGAGCCTGGACGTCGTCTATCTTTCTTACGGTCTGCTCGGGTCGTCCGAGCGCGCTTCAATCGGACTCAAGTACTCACCGGCCAGAAGCGGCCGCTAGACCCCTTCTGTCAGGCACTTGGCAGCCTGGTCGGGCACCGGTGTCATACCCGCCGGGAGTGCCTTCTTATCGACGCCCGGGTGCGCCGGCACCAGATGAAGACCCGCTCAGCGCCGTCGCGGGCAGCCATTCTGCTCTTTGCTTCCGGCACTCGTCTTCAGTCCTGGCTCTGGCTCCTGCCCTGCACTACTTGTTCGACTTCTTGTACCCGGCAGGAACCTCAAACTCAGCGGCCGGGACATCGGCGATGGTCACCGACTTGACCTCATGGTAGGACGAGAAGAGGATGTCCGGTTTCTCTTTGGGCTGGTCTTTGACAACCGCCTTGGCAATCTTGTTGGCAAGCATGCCGCGCAGGCCGCCCGATGAGGCCGGCTCTTCTTCCTCGGTCTCGGCCTTCTCGCGCGCCAGCGCGGCCGAGTCCGGCTTGACCCTCCACGTCACCTCGGTGACAATCGAATAGCCTTCGATCTTCGAGAGTTCTGCCGCCGCCTTCTCGAAGCTCTTTGCCGCCTCTTTGGCGTCGACGCCGTAAGTCGCGGTCATCATACCCAGGCCCATGTTCTGCATCTCGTCGGCCGATACCCTGATGCCCATCTTGGCAGCGAGCTTCTTGTTGAACTCCTCCTCGACCGCCTGGGCCTTCTTCAGGTTGTCGGTCAGGGGCGTGTTCCACATGTCCGTGGTCATCACCTGGCCGACCTTCTCCTTGCTGACCGTGTCTTCCAGTTCGAGTTCCCATGTCATCAGGTACTCGGTGCAGGGGAAGCCGTTGATGTTCTTGGTCTGGGCGGTCTTCTCGACCTTGAACGCTGACTTGGTGACGCGGTGACGCGAAGCGGGTGCGCTGCCTCTGGTCTCAGTCCTGACCTTCGCGCCCGATATCTCTTCTTCGGTCAGGGGCTTGATGGGACGCTCGGTGTAGCTCTTGGTACCATGGTCGATGTCCCAGATAAGGTCTTTGTCTAAGCGCGTGATTTCGGTCTGCTTGTGCGGCTTGCCGGCAAGCGCGCCGACCACGCCGCCGACCATCTTGGTGGTCTGGGCTTCGGCCCGTTTGTCTGCCTGGTAGACGTTCTGGGCCGTTACTTCCACGTTGCCGATGCCGGCCAGGAGCGACGTACGGGTGAACGTCTCGGTCTTCACGTCGGCCCAAGCCAGACCGACGACAGCCGCGAGCGCAATGCAGGTGCAGATGAGGGTGTTCTTCATGATGGTGGATTATAGACCGGCAGCCGGCCCGGTCAACAGCGCAGGCTCAGAAGTCGTAGCCTAGTCGCAGCCGTGGCCCCGAACTGAAAGCCCGCGGTCCGCAACGGCAATCCCGGTTCAAAGAGACGCAGGCGGACAAACCAGCGCAGCAGCGTGCGCGGCCAGGCGCGGTGTCCGGCAGATGCTTGCGGTGCTCTGCCCGCATCCGCATTCTGGTCCGCCCCTGCGACCGGCTTCGAGCCCGCCCTGAGAACTGGAAACCGCACTACTGCCAGACCTGCTTGCCGGCCTGACGTCGGTCGCGCAGTGCGGTTCGGCGCCGGAGCCGCCAATGTACACGCCGGTCAATCTGCTGCTGCTCCTGGAGGCAGAACTGTCTCTCGAACCGGTTTCTGGTCCGCATCTGCCCGTGGTGGGGGGAGTGGCTCCCGGAGTCGCTCCCGAGGCCACTTTCCGCGGCAGATTCAGGAGTTCGATTGTGGGGTAAGGCCCATAGAATAAGGACGTTAGAAAGCCTGGTTTGGCTCTCAGGGGTATCGCCAGAACGGGTCTGGGTGGTTCATTGCCGGTGCACAACGGCGCGTTCAGCGTGCAGGAGCCGCAGCCGGGCAGAGCTTAGTTCTGCAGCACGAGTTCTCCGACGTTCACCGCAACGCGCTGTCATGCCTGCCTGTGCGCGGCCGCACGCAGACACGCCTGCCGAGAGAAACGGGACAGCCAAGGCCGGGGCGACGCGACCGCCAGCCCGGCCGCAGGAGAGGTCGACTAACTCACGGCTTGGCACATAAACCCGTCCCCGGAATTGCCAGAAATCACGTACTGCGTCTCCGGAATTGCCCGCAGGTCTTGGCCATCGTCCAGAAGTACGTGCGGGAGTGGGTCAAGCCGGTGCCGCCGAAGTGCCGGGGAATGTTCATCATCACCTGGAACGGCCCCTGTTCAGATTGATGGCTCGTCACGCGCTTGACGATTGCG
>CAZQFS010000047.1:0-18305 GCA_964592755.1 uncultured bacterium
GGCCCACGGTCTTGGGGACTGCCGCACACGGCTGGAAGCAGCCGGTCTACTTCCAAACTACGTGTCAATGCACAGGCCTGCGCTTACCTGCGGATTCTGGGGCTGTTTTCCGACCTTCTATTGCTCCTTCCCAGCAGGTTCTTTGCCTTGATGGGTGCGGTCTGTGCCTCGGGCCGGCCTGTAGCAAGCCGTGGGCCGAGAGCTGTCGGCCGTCAGCCGAGCGGCAATACCGGCGGCCGTTCGGCAAAGCAGTGCGCGCAGCCGGCACTGACACGCGAGCAAGAGGTCTCTTTGACGGCAGCGACGACGCGCTGGTAACAGCCCGGTTTCACAGCAGCGGTTTCTTGGAAGCCGGCAGGGTCTCCTCGAGCTTGTGGATGAACCGGTGGAAGCGTAGGACGTCGGTCGGATTCCTAGTTAAGAGCATCGAGCCGCCACGGTTGAGTACCTCGATACGCGCGGACCTCCCATCCATCTTCAGTTCGAGTACTTCGACCTGAATCGGCTCGAACCCGTGTTCAATACCCATGCGCGCCGGCAGGTCGAGAATCCGCTCTTTGCGGGCGTTTCTGATGACTTCGTTCCGCTTGTCCGGCCTGATTTGCTCGTGGGTTACAACCTTCAGCGTATCGAGTCGGTACGGCAGCCCCCGCGTGAAACCGTACCAGTAGCGCAACTCGAACACATCGTCGGCTCTCTCTGCTGTCGGTGGCCTTGACAGTTGGGCGAACGATGTGACGATACCCTCCCGTTTTTTGGCGCGACGATAGCTGTCGCTGAGCATGCGTCTGATGCCTGGACCGAAGCTGACCGAGTAACTCGCGATCAGGCCGTCGTAGACGATTCTGTCCCTGAACGGCAGAAGTACGGCTTCGACCGCGACCGGCAGGTGGGGCCCGAGCATCATCTCAAACGGCTTGTTCGGGGCCACGACCCCGTATGCCCGGGAGTCGTCGCTGAGAAAGACCGTGTACTTCCGCAAGTAGCGCCAGACGAAAAACTCACCCCGCAGGAAGCCCTTCCAGCTCCGCACGATGGCGAGGTCATCATCCGAGAAGTGAAACGGGTTCGCGCCGACGAAGGAGTCGAATAGGTCGGGATGCTTGTAGAGTTCGTCTCGCAATCTCCGCCAGGTTTCTTCGTCAATCTTCGACAGGGCTTCCGGGCTCGTCACTTGCGGCAGCAACTCAAGCTGCTGATTCGCGTAGAGCAGCAGATGCCAAAGCAGCCGATAGAAGAGGTCACGGTCCTCGTCAGGCAATGTCATCTGGTTTCCTCGTCAGCCCGGTTCTCATCCCATTGGCCAACTGGCTATTACCCTGTTGCTTTCGGACATCAGGCGGACGGTTTCTTTGGCTGCCTCGAGGCCGACATCTCTGGTCTCGATGAAGCCGAACCGCGGCGCGGGCGGCCAGCCTCGGGTTGTGCATGTTCGAACTATGCCGAATGGCAGACAGAAGTCAAGGCGCGCGGCCCGGTTTGCGGCGCGGATGACCTTGCGGACAAGGTCTGCACGGTTGAGCCACGTCGCGGCTACATCAGTCATCCGAAGTTGAGCAGGAACCAGGGAGGGTCAATCGACTTCCTTGACCCTGGCCCAAGGCAGGTTATTATAACACACTCCGGTTCGGCCCACGGTTCTGTGCATCGGCCGGGTGACGGCGGAACAACGGCGTCGACGGAGTTGATTATGTCCAATTCAGCATAAGGAGGTCCGCTAATGCGTAAGTCAGTCATCCTGTGCCTCGCTGTAGTGGTCGGACTCACTCTGGCCGGCACAGAGCGGTGGATCGGGCCAAGCCCCGCTGTCCACTACACTATTCCGAATCCCGAGCCCGGCGTGTTCCCGCACAGCCCGGGTCTGTTCATGCCTGCGCTTGACACGCTGAAGTACGACGACAACATGGCCGCGAGCGCATGGGCGATGCGTGTCCGCGGTGGTGGCTGGGGTGTCAAGTTCATCAGTCCGGGCGACAACGTGACCCTGGCCGGCGCCTTGATTCACTTCTACTCAGGCTGGCCTGTGCCGGGCGGCACTCGCGCCCTGGTCAAGGTGTATGCCGACGACGGGCCCAACGGTTCGCCCGGTACGGAGCTGTTCGCCTCAGACACCGTGACCGGCATCGTTCGCGGTCAGTGGAACTACGTCCCCATCAACGTCCCGGTTGTCGCGAGCAACTTCTACGTTTTCTACTGTCACGCGGATACCTACCCGAACTGCCCCGGCCTTTCGATTGACGCGTTCAACAACGCACCCTACCACCGGAAATGGCAGACGATGGGTCCAGGTCAGTTCACGGAAGACAACACGCGCGGCGACTGGTTGATTCGCGCCGTGCTCGACTGGACCCCACAGGACGTCAACGCCTCGGCGCTCTGGTTTGCTACGAACATGCCCAAGGATACTCTGCCCAACATCAACTTCCAGATTCGGGCGATGATTAAGAACCTGGGCAACAACGCGCTGCCGCTGGGCACGCCGGTCAGGTTGATGATTACCGGGCCTCAGAGCTATGTCTACGAGGATACGATGGGCACGAGTTCTGCTCTGAATCGGGGTCAGACTCAGCAGATGAACTTCGCCCCGGCCTGGCGGATTCCGACGACATCGGGCGAATACCTAATCAAGGTCTGGACCGAAGCCGCCGGCGAACAGTGGCCCGCGAACGACACCATCGCCTACAACCTGAGCGTTGCCCGGTGGCTCCAGTACTTCAGCGAAACCGGCCTCGCCTGGTTAACCTGGGCCGGTCCGGAACGCGCGGTCAAGTTCAACCCGCAGGCGTTCGGCGTGCCGTACCCGGTCGGACTGGGCCGCGCGCGCGCGCAGTTCTACTGGCACCAGCAGTATCCCTGGCCCGACTCGAGCTTCAAGTTCCGCGTCTATGACGAGGACGGTTCGACCCTGCTCTACGAGTCTGAGGAAATTGAGGCCATTCCGGGTCAGCCCGGCGCGTTCAAGGCCGCGGATTTTGACTCGGTGCTCATCTTCCAGTCGGGTGAGTTCTACGTCTCGGTTGCGCCGACGAGTTCGACCGGCCACCCCTCAAGCTGCGGCAGCGATTCCGTGCTCAGCCGCAGCTACTACGGTATGCCTGGCGGATGGCAGCCATGGACCATGGGCGAGTTGTTCATCTCGGCCTCGGTTCAGGGCGGAGTCGGAGTCGAGGAGGGATTTGACCCACAGCTCCGGCGTCCCAGCCTGACGGTGTCGGGCTATCCCAACCCGACCGAGGACCAGATAACGGTAAGGTGGCAGGTACCGAACCGCCAGCCGGCAAGCATCAACCTCTACGACGCGACCGGCCGGCTCGTGCGCAACCTGCTTACGACCGACAAGACCCGCGTCGGCACGCTCCTGTTCGAGACGAAGTCGCTGGTCCCGGGTATCTACCTGCTCAGCCTTGAGACCAGGGACGGCACTGCTACCCGCAAGCTCGTCGTCAGGTAGCGCCATCTCATCATCATGGGGACACGATGCCGAATCGTGTCCCCATTCTTCAGCAGCAGCCGTGAAACCGACAACCCGACGAGGAACGCGCACCTGGCACTGGTTCTTCGTCGTCACCGCGGCTGGGTTCTTTCTGAGGCTTGTCTACCTTTTTCAGGCCCGCGCGAACGACCCGCTTTTCTTCTCGCCTCAGATGGACGGACTCTACCATCACCAGTGGGCGCTTGCGGTCGCGGCCGGCCGCGAGTTCATCCCCGACGCCTTTTTCCGTGCGCCGCTCTACCCGTACTTTCTTGGCCTGCTCTACCGGCTGTTCGGGCCGAACCTGTTTGCTGTGCGCCTTGTCCAAGCGGTCATCGGCAGCCTCTCGTGCGGCCTGACCTATCTGCTGGCACGTCGTGTGTTCCGCCGCACCGACGGCAGGGCAAGGCCGGACGTGCTCGCGCGTGTTGCCGGATTCTGCCTTGCCGCGTATCCGCTGGCCATCTACTTTGACGGCGAGTTACTCATCGCGGGCCTGCTTGTCTGTCTGACCCTGCTTGGGCTTTGGTCGCTCTACCGCAGTTGGGACCTTGACCGTCAGTGGTACGTGCCAGGTTTGGTACTGGGCCTGGCCGCCATTGCCCGACCCAACACCCTTGCTTTCCTGGCGGTGCTGCCGGTCTGGATGTTCATTGAGTATCGTCGCAAAGCCTGGTCGCGTCTGGCCTGGGTCTGGGGTGCGGCTGCTCTCGTTGTCCTGCCGGTTACGGTTCGCAACTACATGGTCAGCCGCCAGTTCGTACCAATTGCCTGGCAGGCCGGGACCAACTTCTACATCGGCAATAACCCGAGCTCGGACGGTGTTACCGCGGTCCTGCCAGGCACTCGCGCCACGTGGTGGGGCGGGTACAACGACGTCAAGGCCGCAGCCGAGAAGACGCTGGGCAGAGAGCTCAAGGGCGCGAAGATTGACCGCTTCTGGCTGACACAGGGCCTCAGATTCTGGCAGCAGGAGCCGGCGAGAGCCCTGATGTTGCTTGCAAGAAAGACCTTCCTCTGGTTCTCCGGGTTTGAGGTATCCAACAACCGTGACATCTACTTCTTCCGGCGCTACACCATGCTCAGGTACGTGCTCCACAACCTGCCTCTGTTCAAGTTCCCGTTCGGCCTGATCATGCCCCTTGCTCTGGCCGGGGCCTGGCTCCTGCGCCGGAGCTGGCGTCGGTTCCTGCCGCTCTATCTCTTCGCGGTCAGCCTCAGCCTTTCGTTTGTCTTCTTCTTTATTGCCGACCGCTTTCGGATGCCCCTCGTCCCCATAGTGCTCATCCTCGCCTCAGCGGCCGTTTTCCGGCTCGCCGAGCTGCGAGGGGTGCGACTGCTCGCACCGGCGGCGATTCTGTCCGGCTCGTTCCTGCTCCTGAATGCCAACCTTGCCGGTGCCGGCCGGCATGCGCCCGAGGCACAGAGCCACTATGCCGTCGCCGTCGGTCTGCACCAGCAGAAGGAGACTGAGCCGGCCCTGGCTGAGCTCGCCCAGGCTCTGCGGGAAGACTCTGCCGCCAACTTCCTCTCGCTCGAAGTGAATATCCGCCTGGCCCAGGGGCGCACCGACCTGGCCGAGGCGGCCGCCCGCGCCGCGGTTCGGCTTCATCCGCACCAGGCAGATGCACTATGTCTGCTCGGCATGGTCCTGGCCGAGACCGGCCGACTCGACTCGGCCCGGGTCTGGTTCGAGCTGGCCCTGGCGCTCGACCCCTACTCAGCCGAGGCCTGGAACAACCTGGGGAACACTGCCATGGCCCGACGCAACCTCACGGCGGCCCGCCACTGCTACGAGCAGGCACTCCTTATCAACCCGACCTTTGCCGGCGCGCTGTTCCATCTGGGACTGATAGATTACTTCGAAGGGAACAAGTCCCGGGCTTACGCCCGCTGGCGGGAGGTCAGGAGGCTCGACCCGAGCCATGAGCGGGCCCGGGCCGCACTTGAGCAGCTCCACTGAGGAAAACCGGGATACGATGCAGAACCGTGTTCCGGTTCACGGCACTTTGTTTCTCAGGGCCTGAATCGCAGCCAGTCCGGCCTTGACGTTGTCGCCCTTCTCGCCTTCCGGTTTGTCTTTGAGCAGACGACGATAGACCGCCTCGGCCTTGTCAAGCTGATTGGCCTGGCGCAGGCAGCGGGCCGCAGCCAGCATCGCCTCAAAGGCGAACGGGGACTTGCGGTAGTTCCTGTAGACTGTCTCGTAGGCGCGCGCCGCGGCAACGTGGTTGCCGAGCTGCTCTTCGCAGTTGCCGATGGCCATCTGGGCCGCGGGTGAGAGCAGTGGGTCCTTGCGGGCTCGGCTGAGGAACCGGCCAAACTCGGCCTTGGCCTCGGCGTAGCGTTCGGTGTTGTAGTAGATGTTACCCAGGTAGAAATGGGCTTTGGCCCCGACATACTCCCGGCCAAACCGACTGGCGATATCCTTGAAAACCTGCTCAGCCTGCTCGGTGTTTCCCGACGAGTAGATGCCCAGTCCCTCGGTGAATTTGATTTCCGCCTGAACGTTGACGCCTTTGCCAGTGTTCTGGACGAGCAGGATGATGCCGACGATGACTGCGACGACCAGTCCGGCCCCAATCAGGAACTTCTGGCGGTCGCGGTAGTAGGCGGCGATTGTCTTCTCGACCAGCGTCTGGAAGCCGTCCTGCTTCAGGTCTTGTTTGCTGACCCGGTGCTTGCCTCTGAATCGCATGATGTCCTTTGTACGCTACCCCTGGGGCGATTCGAACGCCCGACCTGCGGTTTAGGAAACCGCCGCTCTATCCGCCTGAGCTACAGGGGTGAGTGGGAGATTATACGGGCAGCCTGGCCAAAGTCAAAGTCGCGTTTCGGCCTGGAATCCGACATTGAGCCACGAAGAGCACGAAAGGCACGAACGGATGGGTGCACCGCGGGCTCCGCTTGGCCCTCTGTTCGGACTTCGTGTACTTCGTGGCAGCCAATCTCGGGATTGGGGTTCGGTTCAGCGGGCAATCTGCACCTTACGTACGACTCGACGGTCGGGCGCGACCAGCCGACAGAAGTAGACACCCTGTGCCAGCTCGCCGACCGGAACCTGAAGGGTATGGAGTCCGGCATCCTGGAGCCCTTGGACCAGGTTCCGGACCCGGCGACCGGCCGCGTCAAACAGGGCCAGGTCCACTGGGCCGGCCCGGGCAAGCCCGTAGCTGAGCGCGGCGCTGTGGCTGGCTGGATTGGGGCTGACCTGTCCCAGGAACGAACGACGGAGGGCAGGACCCGGACCGCCCTCAGCCAGGGTTTGAACTTGCGCCAGACCGAATGAAAGGTAGCACGCACTCGCATAGCCGTCGGCGTCAAGCCTGAGCGTCATCTCAACCACCGAATCCGAAGGCAGTTCCGCGACCTGATACACAAACGGGTCGGCCCCATTGCTGGCCGTGGCGCCGACCGGCATGTCGGACAGGGTCGAGAACGAATCGACCATCACTCCCTCACCGTCGTCACAGTGCAGTCGGGCAGTCACGTTCACCGCACCAGCGCTGCCCGAGTTGCGGACTTCAACCGTGACTGTTTGAGTCTCGTCCGGTTCGGCCAGACCGTTGTTGTTGCCGTAGAGCGAGTCGCTCACGCGCACCGACACCAACACGAGCCAGGGACGCGATGTACTACGCGGAGGCCAAGTCGTGAACCGAAGCGCCCGACCGCTCTGCAGATAGGCCGCGGTCGGAGCGTGGACGTTGTTGTACAGGTACTGGATGCCCCGGGTCTCGGTGTTGTCTTCAATACCGACGGTGCAACCCGAATTGAGCGAGACCCGGTTGTACAGGAACACAACCTCACCGTCTCCGGTCGGCGTCGGATGGAACGCCGGGTCGTAGAAGAGGGCCTGGAACGTCTCGCGGATGCTGCCTTGGTTGTAGTGGGCAAAGTCCTTACACTCGATAAGCCAGCGGTGGTTCGCGGAGTCGTAGTATTGGTAGGCCGTACCATTGCCGCCCCGCGTCTCGTCCGGGTTCAGGTCGTCCCAGAACGGTGCGATCATCAAAGGCGGGCCGGCCGTGTCCGGAATCGGACGGTTGTAGCCGCTTCGATGGGTCGTGTAGCCTAGGGCGAGAAAGCCGTTGGAGCAGACGGACATGAAGCTGTCTGATACCCCGTAGTGGCGGAACCGAAACGGCATGGGCAGAGTTGCCGTCGCCGCGTCAGAATCTGAAACGGCAGGGATAACCTGTCCTGGTCCGGGCGGAGCCAGTTCCAGCCAGTCGTAAACCGGCGCCCGGCCGGTTGTGGTATCGGTGTCGTCATAGCACCAGTAGCCATAGGCATCAGGCCCGGTCGGCTCACCGACAGAACCCTGCTCGCCCGGAATGTCGAAGCCGAACGTGTCGGCATACCGGTAGGTCCCACCATCTCCCCGCAGTCGCACTCGGAACCGCACCGCCTGGTTGCGTACCAGTCCGGGCCCGGCGGTGATGCCGAACCGGTCTGCCCGGCCGGCCAAGGTCTCGCCTGAGGCGGCCGTGCCGTAGTGACCAAGCGAGTCGGTAACCACGACGTTCGTATCCGTGCGGGCGAGTGTTCCCACGATGCCGGCTAGTGGGCCGCCGCCAGCGTTGCGCATCCGGAGCTCGACTCTGCCGCTCTCGTTGGGTCCAAGCCGGCCATTGCCGTTCCCGAACGGCGGCGAATCGAGGAACACGGCCGAGACATAGACGAGCCGACCTGCCCGCACGACGATGTCAGAAGGGCAGGTCCACGAGTCGCCCTGGCTGTCCCGCACCTTGAGCACAGCCGAGACCATGTGGCCTTCGATCATGCCGGAGTCCACCGCCAGGTCGAACGGGTCTCCGGCGGCCGTGCTTTCCGGCATGATGATTCCGAATCCGGCCGTGCTGTCGAAAACGGTGACAAGCGAGTCTGTCGTGCGGAACAGCGCGGTGACGCCGGTTGCGGTTGTCCCGCCCAGGTTCCGCAGTGACGTGGACAGGCGGAAGCGCTCGCCCGGGTTGACCGTCCCGTCACGGTTGCCGACATAGTCGTCAACCGTGGCGCCCGCCACGACCAGATACGGGGCGTTGTTCACCATCACCCGGGCCTCTCCCTCAAAGGGCAGCAGATTGGACCCGGTCACGGTCACGCTCATTGTCCCGATGTGCGTCGGGTTGATGCTCAGTCCGACCTGGCCTGCACCAGAGGTCGTGCCGACCGCGTAGACTACGCTGTCCATCCAGACGCAGACCTGGGCGCCTGCGACCGGCCCACCGCGTCCCCGTACGGTGACGGAGAAGACCTGCGGCGCCATGGGCACGACCGAGTCATACTCCACCTCCAGTTGCTGAGGCATGCCGGTCCAGACCCCGAGCTCCGGGTCGCCCATGAGGTTCCACTCCTCATACCGTGCCTGGACATGGTACAGCGAGTCCACCCGGAATCTGCCCCGCAGGGTCGCAGGTCCGAGCCGGTGCTCCTTCTCGTCAAACAGGGCACCAAAAAAGCCCCGGTAGACCGCGCTCCGGAAATGCGCCCCGCTTGAAATGGACCCGGTGGTTCCGAAATATGCGACCGCCCCGCCCAGCAGCAGCGGCGAGCCGGCGCGGACAAACTGGTCGCCGTACATTGACTCGCCCGGCGAGAGGGTGACCGTCGCGCAGGTTGCGCCGACCACAACCGGCATCTCGCCTCCGTTGTTCCAGGTGGCCGGACTGACGCTGTTGAATGGTGACCACCACGTTCCCACGCCCTGGCCGCGATAGGTGATGAACGCGCGGCCGTCTGCCGCAGCCGCATTCACGTTGCTGCTGCTGTGGCCGCGGTTCATACTGAAGCTGTCAATGGCCAGATAGCCCCGGCCCTGCCAGAGCCGGTGCGCGAACCGGGAGTCGCCCCAGTAGAACGTGTCGTTCGCATCCTCCCGGACACAGGTCGTGCCCCGCAGGAACCACGCCGTGTCCCCAACAAACGATGGGCGCTCATACGCCAGGGTCTTGTTCACCATTGTGCTGCACTCACGGGCCGTCGTTGCCGGGAACCGGCCGACCGATATCTCCATCTTGAAGTCGCCGGTCATGTTGCCGTAGTAGCAGTCATGGGTATTGGCGTAAGCCGGAATCTGGCTCGGCTGGCCGGCGAGTAACACGTACTCGGGCCGCACCGGCCAGGTGTTGTAGGCATTTCTGATGTAGCTCTGAATCGCCGCGGAATTGGCCCCGACTTCGGAAATCGGTACGACCTTGGCCAGGACGCCCTTCTTCGTCTTCCAGTCGGCCAGGGGTCGCACTACGCCGACATAGCTGTCATACGCGATTATCAGATACCGGGCACCCGGTTCGGCCAGGACTGCACCGGAGAGAACCATCAGCGAACAAAGCGCTGCGAGACAGGTCTTCACTCATCCTCCTCAGTCGCCGGCCACGACCAGCCTTGCCGTTATTCCGCCCGGCTCGAACCGGCAGTAGTAGACTCCGGCCGCAAGCCCGCGGAGGTCAAGAGTGACCTCAGATTGCAGGTTACACAATGCAGACTGTTGAGGACGGCCGGTGGCGTCGTACACGCTGACCTTCACTGGACCACTGGACCACTGCACCGCCGGGCTACCCAGCCTGACAGTGACCAAGCCGGTGCGAGCCGGGTTGGGCGAGACCCGCACGTGGCATGTGGCCGGAGCAAGGTGCTGGGCCGGTTCCTCGATGCCGCCGAAGCAGCGAGTCCACTCCTCTCCGCCGTCAGTTGTTGCCAGCACGGTTGAGTTGCCGGCAATCATGCCGCGCAGCGGGTCGGCAAAGTCAATGTCGAACAGCGTCGTATCCACGACCGCCCGCTGGTAGGTCCAACTCGCGCCACCGTCGGTCGTCTTGAGAATCGTCCCGTTCCGGCCGCAGGCCCACCCGTTGTTCCGGTCAACGAAGTCCACCGCTCGGAGGAACCGCGCCTGGCTGGGCACGTCCTGCCTGGTCCAGTTCTGCCCGCCGTTCGTCGTATGATAGACAACCGCGGCCATAGTCGAGTCCTCGCCCCCCACAACCCAGCCGTACTCATCGTCGGTGAAGTGGATGTCGTAGAAATCGTACACCGAGTCCTTGTGCTGTAACTCGTGGATGAATGTATCTCCACTGGCCGTGACTTTGGCAATGTAGCCTTGTCCCTTGGTGAAGGTCGGGTTGCCCAGCGAGTCAGACTCAGGGAAACGGCCTGCGGCAAGCCAGCCAATCATCGTATCGACAAAGGAGAGACCCTGGAAGTCAACGGTTTCAGCCGGGAAGGGGTCAGGCGGAAAGAAATCCTGATGCCAGGTTGCGCCCCCGTCACTGGTGGCAAGCAGCATGGCGGTGCCGCCGGATGCCCAGCCGTGCAGCGTGTCAAGGAACTGGATGCGGCTGGTGAACTTTGGACCTCCAAGGTTCTGGCGAAACCACGAGGCGCCGCCGTCGGTCGTGGCGTGAATCGCACCGATGTCACCGCACGTCCAGCCCCGCTGCTCGTCGAGAAAGAAGACGCCAAACAGCCGGCGCGTGGTCGGGATGTCCTGCGGTTCCCACGACTCGCCGAAGTCGGGCGAGTGGTATGTCGCCACTGACTCGATGTCAATCACCCAGGCATCGAGCCCGTTGGGCGCAATCGCAACGCCATGATAAACCTGGCCGGACCCGACGCCGGCACACATCGTCACTAGAGCAAGACACAAGCTGCGCAAGGTTTCTCCTTAGTCAGGAACTATGATTCGCGTACACAGAAGCCTGGAACCGTCCGCCGGTCTGGTCAAGACCAGGTGATACACTCCGCCCGGCAGTAGGCCGAGGTCAAGCGGAACCTCTTCCCCGCGGCTGGCAACTGATGAATAGAGCATCTCGCGTCCCAGCGCGTCAAAGACCTGCGCCGCGACTATGCCACCGGACGATTCGAGCAGAGCGCCGCTCAGCCACACCTTTCCCCGAGTCACGCTGGGACTGACGTCCGGCTGCCGGGGGCTGCCAGTGCCCGGGTTGGCCGATTGTTCGCGTACGGCCGTGAAGGTGTCGGGCGGATTGGTGGTGAACCGAATGGCCCGATTGGGGATGATGGGCGCAGTTGCGGCCGGCCTGATTCCGGCAAAGGTGCACTGCAGTCCGTCGCGATGGTCCGGGCCGGCTATTCCGACTGTGGCGTAGTTGTGGTTGTTGCCCCACAGGGTGTCATCGTCCTGGACGACGAGGTACTGGACGACAATCGGCCCGTCTCCGGTTCGGGTCGGATGGTGGTGCGGGTCGGAGAGCGTCACCTGGAATGTCTGTTGTTCGGCTGGGTAGGGCGGTCGGAATCCGTGTACGTGCACGCACCGGCTCCACTGGACGAAAAACTGGTGGTGCGAGGCGTCGTACCAGTAGTAGACGCCGGACGCGCCCAGCGTGTCGGTTCTGAAGTCATCCCAGAAGACCGCAACCATGCCGTCCGGGCCCATCGGCGATGGGATTGACCAGTTGTACCCGTCTGCGAGCCAGGTGCTGCCCATGGCCAGGTAGCCGTTGTCACATATCGAGACCGTATTGTAGTCGCGGCCATAGAAGCGGAAGGTGAACGGGAGTTGAACCGGGACCGCGGTATCGTTCGACAGATTGACTTCTGTCCCGCTGCCCCCGTGAGTCGGGTCAATCTCGACCCATTCGAACTGCGGACGCTCCGCATAGCCGACATCAACGTCGTCATACGCGTAGTACCCGTACCGGTCCGGGCCGAGCGGTGACTGCTCGACCGGCCGGCCGACCGTAACCGGAAAGTCCCACACCTGTTCCCCGCTGCCGCTGCGCATCACCAGACGCAGGCTGAACATACGGCCGACGCCGATTCCACTCGACGCCTGAACCTGGAAGCGGTCGCCTGAGTTTGACGCCGATTCGCCCGGCGCAACATCCCCGAAACCTCCCATCGAGTCGGTTACGCTTACCGCCGATGGATTGAGCGAACGCAGGACCGCGGTGAGCCCGGAGGCGGTGACCCCGCCGTGGTTGACGACGAGAACCGAGAGCTCTGCATTCTCTCCCGGCTCGAGCACGCCATTGGCGTCGTGAACCGTGTAACCTCGGGTCTTGAGGGTCGGAGCAGCGACCGACAGCTCGAGGTTCGATTCCCAGGTGTTGCCGCCGCTGGTGACCACGAGCCTGAGAGGAATCCGCAGCCCGCTCGTACACCCGGCCGCAATAACAAGGCCGAACGGGTTCGCGCCGGCAGTGCTGCCCGGCTCGATGTCGCCGTAGTCGCGCACCGAGTCGGGAACCGCGGCCGAGCTGTCAACCGCTCGCAGCACCGCCCTGACTCCGGTCGCGGTCTGGCTTGCGCCGAAGTTCTTCAGGGTCGCGCTCAGACTCACGCTGCCCGGGCCGACCGCACTCGGGTCATGCGCATGGATGCCGACAAAGACCGGTGACGGACCGACAGTCACCCGGCCCAGATACGGAGCCAAGTCCGGCCCGGTCACGGTGACGAGCAGTGAGTCGGTCAGCGTGCTCGGCAGGGTGAGCCGAGCACGGCCCGCCGCGTCGGTGCGTGCCACCACCTGTGCCTGCCCAGGCGCGAGCAGGCTGACTAGCGCATCCGCTACCGGCAGCGAGCGGTCGTCTCTCACCTCAACCGCGAACGAACTCGCGCCGACGGGTATCCAGTCTGGGCAACTGACCGCAAGCCGGCGCGGCACTCCGGTCCACATCTCAAGCGCCGGGTCGCCGAGCAGGTTGTACACGTGGAAGTAAAGCCTGAGGTCAAAAGAATCCTCGGGCAGGGGGAAGTTCTCCAACTGGGCCAGCTTGCCGGCATACATCGCCGGCGCGCAGGTCCTCTCTCCTTCATCGAAGACGGCCCGGTAAATCGCGTAGTCCATACAGTTGTTCCACCGGGTCGAGGTGCCGGAATAGGAACTGCCCCAGAAAGCGACCGCGCCCTTGGGGTTGGCCGGGGTGCCGGCCCGGAGCCACGCTTCGCCAAAACACGGATTGCGCTGGAAGTTGCCCGTGCCGCAGTAGATGCTGGTGATAACCGGCAGCTTCCAGCCATTGGCCAGGCCGTAGACGTCGTTGGTCAGAAACTGCGGATAGCCCCAGCCGTCGTAGTTGCCCCAGCCCCGGCCATTGATGAACAACACCCCGCGGTTGACCGCAGTGTCCACCGGCCCACGTCCGTACCGGGTCGGCGGGTAAAAGACCGTATCAACCAGGCTGAACCCTCGGCCGAGCAGGAGCTCGCGGACCCAGCGCTTGGTGACCAGGGCGGTGACTGCCGGGGTCCCGCCTTCCTGGTATGAAGTTCCGACCATCAAGGCCCGGTGATACCAGGAAGTATCCGCGGTGTACGGTGTCATCTCATAGCCGACCGTTTTCGCCACGATGCAGTCAAGCTCTGAGGTGTTGGCCGCGGGCAGACGGCCGACGAACAGGTCGGCCAGGTAATCGTCGCCGTCCACGCAGGCATAAGTGTGGTCCGTGACGCAGGGTGTGCCGCCGGTGATGAACGCAGGAATCTTGTTGACCGCGCCGACCAGGAGCACGAAGCTGGGGCACGGTTGCCAGGTGGCATAGGCGTTGGCGATAAAGGCGCGAATCTGCTCCTTGGTTGAGCCGGTCTCGGAAATGCGCTTCACCCAGACCCTGAAGCCCTTACGCTCCTTCCACGCCGCGAGCGGCAGTACGCCGCTGTAGAAGTCGTCCGGCACGATGATGAGGTAGCCGGTCTGCCCGGCCCCGCCGTCCTGCTCCGCGACGCCAAGCTGCGCGCCGACCAGTTCACCCATCACCCCCTTCCCGGTGGGCGCGGCAGGCGGACAACTGTACTCAAGCTCCAGCTCCACGCTCCGCAACGCCCGGTTCGAATCCACGCGGTTGACAACAAGCGGCACAACTTCGAACCCGGCGGCAACCGCCGGACGCCCGAAGCTCACCAGCCCCTCAGGTCCTTGAACCATGTTCACCAACGGCAGCTCACCGCTCGGTGCCGGAACCAGGTGCGCGACCGCCGAACCGGCCTCTGCATCCCTGGTGTCGAGCCCGGACACCTGGACCCGGATTGTGTGCGCGCCGACCATGTTCAGCTTCCAGGTCGGTTCGCCCTGTTGAGAAATGGCCCCCGCCAACAGCAACCCAGCTATGAACACCATCTACTCCTCATGCTTGACGACAACCAATCCGAGGTCACGGTCGCCACCGAACACCCAGTCACCAACCGCACAGACGCCGACCATGTGCGGTGTGCGGACTTGCGCTACCAGTCGGGGTGCGGCAGGCGACTTCACGTCAACAACCGAAAGCCCGCCATCGCCACAGGCCACGTAGGCGAACCGGCCGGACACGGCAACGCCCAGCGCGTACCCGGCAAGCGGCAGCCGGCCAACCGCGTTCGGTGCTCCCGGATCACTCACGTCGGCCACGAGCAGACCTTCACGTCCGTCAGCGACAAAGGCGTAGCCATTGTCAACCGCTATCCCCCTGGCGTTACCCGGTGTATCCATTGCGCCCGCCTGAACCGGCGGCTGACTGTCAATCTCCCAGCAGGCAATGCCCAGTTGGCCGATTGCGACGCAGGCGTTCGACTCCCAGAGCGCGACCCCGCGACAGTCGCGCGGGTAGTAGGTCTGAAACACCAGCTCAGGCGCGGCAGGATTGGCCACGTCTATCTTGACGAACTGGGCATCAGCCGCGATGAAGACCGTCGAATCCTTGAGCGCAATGTCGTATCCGTAGCCGGGCTGAAGATACTCAAGCACGCCGGTGAGAGCCAGGCTGTCAGTCTGGCGCACGTCGATGACCACAAGCTCTTTGTACCCATACGCGACATAGGCATAATCGTCGCCGGCCACCACTCCCCACGCCTCGTTCAGCGAGTCCATCCTGGACCCGACAAAGACTGGTGAAGAAGGCTCGGCCACGTCGAACACCGCCAGTCCGGCCTGGCCGTCAGCCACATACGCTCTGGTCCCGTGCACCCAGACGTCATGCGGATAACCTTTGGTCTTGACACTGGTCACAAGCCGGAACCGTTCCACGGTCAGGGTGCGGGTCTCGCTCCAGTCGCCCCACGCGCCCGCAGTGCTCTGCGGCCGCACTCGCCAGTAGTACCTGCCGTCAAGTTCGACATCAAGCGTGCACGAACCAGATGCCACCACCGTATCCAGCACCAACTGCTTCAACTGGCTGTCGGTTCCGACTACAAGCTCGCCGGCCGGCTCGTCGCTTTCCCAGGCGAAGACAATCGTCGCCTGTCGGAGCACTGCGCTGTCAGCCGGCGTCAATAGCTCAACTCTCTCCGGCGCGGGCAATGGACGATTGCAGGCGAGAGCCGCAAGCAGCACGAGCGGGAGCATCTGCCTCATCTAGCCTCTCCTCCTGGTTGTCACGGTCAGGCCGACGCGGAATCGGTTCGCGCGGTAGTTCTTCACGTCCTCGATTCTCTCGCTGCACGGCGAGTTCACCTCGCGCCACTCTGACTCATACCCGGCCACCAGTGCGACCTGACTCAGTTGGTAACGTATTTCGGCGGCAATCCCCTCGAGCCAGTCCACCCGACCCGCATGACCCGGGTCAACCGCGGCCGAGTTGGAGGTGGTGAATGCGCGCCGGGCCAGCCAGATTCCTGCCTCGCAACTGAATCGGCTCAGACGGCGCGGCCGGGTGAGTACTCGCAGCTCGGCGCGGTGCTGACGGTACGAGATGTCCGGGGCCGGCCCCTGCGCTGAGGCGAGCTTGTACTCATAGTCCAGCCAGGTGCGGAAACTGTTCAGCGGGTCCCAACCGAGCTCGGCACCGAGCCGGTGAGCCCGCGTGTCGTAGAAACCAAAAGGGGGTGCGTAGATGTCCACTTCGTACCGATAGCTAGGCGCCAGGGTTGCGCGACCTGCGCGCTGGATGAACCCGGCAGCAGCCAGATGTTCGCTGAAGGTGCAGGCCGCATACTCCGCCACCTTGTCCGGATGCCGGTAGTGCCGTATCAGATAGTCGGGCATGCAGGTGTAGGACAGGCTGGCGCGGCCGGTCGGGGTCACTCCCTGGGAGAGCCGGACCGTCAGCACGCCATAGCTCTTCTCCGGATTTGATACGTATCCGTGCAGGCGGGTCGCCAGGGTCAGCAGGCTGCTGCGCTCAAGCAGCCGCGTACGCCACCCGAAGCTCGCCCCGAGCGTGGCGTCAAGGTCGTCGGTCGTCCGTATCGGAAAGCGGGCCGGGTCGGACCGCTGCCGGAATGCCTGGAGGTCTCCGGGCGAGTACTCGAACAGGTTGTCGGCGTAGACCAGAGCGGCCTGCATCTGCCACTCGGTACTCGCCGCAGCAGGCCCGAGCGCGACCAGGAGCGCAACCAGCAACGACCTACTCATACTTCTCGCCTGCCAGCAGTTCAACCGCCAGCGCCCCGGTGCGCGCCATCGTGCCGCTGATAAGCAGGGACAGCTCGTGCCTGCCTGCGCCGAGGTTGAATCGAACCGTGCGCTCGGTCGAAGGCGCCAGTCCGGACGCGTTTGCGTAGACCGCAGACGGAGAACGGCTCACCCGGAATGCCCGGCGCACCAGGGTGTTCTTCTTCTCAGATACGGAGAGAACGAAACCCTGTTCTCCCAGAAGCTCAGGCGTGAAACTCAGCCGGGCACGAAGTCGCACGCGGCACGGCCCTTCGACCGACAGCGACACCGGCTGCCGGGCAGGTGCTTCATGGAAGGTAACTGTGTCTCTTCCTTCCACCAGCTCGAGTGCCCGGGTTGGCAGTCCTGCCGACTGCCAGGGTCGAGGGGACTGGAACGCGAATCTCACTCCTACGGTGTCGGACCGGGCCTGGTCGAGCACGAGGCGGTAGTGGTTTGCGCCCGGCGGTACCTGAACAAAGAACGAACGCCACTGGCCGAGCTTCTTTCGGCCCGGACCGAAGCTGGAAGGTGACAGACCTGCCTCGTACTCTATCGGCCGGGCCACATCCTCCTGCCACAGACTGACCCGGTAGCGTTCCCGGTCTGTGCCCGACTGCGGCCACCAGAGCCGGGTGTAGACCCGCAGCCAGGTCGGCCCATCTACCTGAAACTCGAGCGGCGCACCGCTGGTCAGGAGGTAGTACTTCACCTCGCTCCGCCGAACTACGCTCACGTCAACCTGTGCTGCACCCGGCCCGACCTTAACTTCTGCTGCGTGGCCGGCTGGGGTCAGCAGCAGTGCCACGGCCAGCCATGCCGAGCGCTGAAAGCTGGTTCTCACACCGCCTCCTTGTCCAATAGCTCATCCCGGATACCGAAGTACCACTCCACGTCGTAGCGAACCGCCAGCACGAGCAGGCCGAGGAGCAGCAGGGCCAGGCCGCCGGCAAGCAGGACCGAGTAGCGCTGTTCGAAGAAGAGCCTGCCCCTGCCGGGCACAGGCAGGGGCACGGGCGCAACCGGAAGATGATAGTCGGCCGCAACCTGACTCGGATTGGCGATGTTGATGACCGGGACGTTCCTGGCGCGGACCAGTCCGACCAGGCCGTGATAGCGGTGGCGGCGCCAGCGCTCAGCCAGGAGCCGCGAGGGGATGCGCTCCAGCGGCCCGCCGGCATGGGCTGCTGCCCGACCAAGGGTCGCAACCGCCCGGGCCCGCCGGAACAGGCTGTCGCGCAGCGCCACACCCTGCCCGAGGTTCTCGGGCACGAACAACCTGACGCCGGCCGACTCGGCCGCAGTTGCCAGCAGCGCCCGGCCTTCGGGCGAAAGCCCTCGACCTTCGTCGTCCTCGCCGCCGAGCACGGCAACCGTGGTGCGATAGTTCCACAGTCCGGCACGAACGAGGTGGCGTTCGATGTCAAGCCAGGAGATGCCGGGGTAGTTTGCCCCCCACATCCCGCCACTCGCGGCCGAGACGACCACCGGCACGACGTGAAGCGCCGAGCACGCGGC
>CAZQFS010000048.1:0-18255 GCA_964592755.1 uncultured bacterium
GAGGTCCGGCATCCTGCCGGCGGTCCGGTTGGCATCTACGTCAGTGGGCGGCAGGTGCGATACCGCAGGCTGTTGACCTTGACCGTCCAGAAACCAATATGTCACACCCGTGGATACTAATCAGAAAGTTGCGGATTCGAACTTGGAAAAGCAGTTGCGATTGCCGGTTGGGCCGACAAGGAATCCGGCCGCTCCCTGCCGGCACGTCACGCTCCTGTTGTCTGCTCACTTCGCCTCGTCTGCTCCGCGTGGTCACTGCCGACCGCAAAGCCGAGTCCAGTGCCGCGACTATCGCCGGAAGCATCGCGCTGGGAACTGCCGGCTCAAATGCTCACGCCGCCGCTTCCGCATCTGCCTGAGCTTGTGCTCAAGCCATCGCGCGCGCCATCGCTCGCGGCAAGACTCGGGGCAAAGCCGGAGCAAGCGCGTGCGATACCGCCCAGGGCAAGGCCGCATCAATCGCGGCCCCAAACGTGCTTCAGAACACCCCTCTGAACACGGCTCAGGGAACTGCTGGGGCTTGACACGCCGACTTCGGCCAACCCCTGGCCCGCCCGTGACTTAGCTTCGGTCTCGAGCGGCGGGCAGATATTATCAGTACGTAATATTCCCGAGCTGACAGGCAGCGCCGGGCGGCAGGCGCCTGCCCGCAACCCGGCCCTGCTCCGCCGTATCCTGTATCCTGTCTTCTCCCCTGGCCCCACCGCATCAGCACTGCCTTCTTCACGCTCCTGAATCCCGGCACGTCCAAGCGGTAGAAGTGGACACCGTTGACTTGTGCCGCTCCGGCCCATTAACCACATGACCACTGAACAGCCGGTTGTCCCCGGTTACCCTAACCTTGACAACCGGAAATCACGTACTATGTCCCCGGAATTCCCTCCTACAGAGTCGCCGGCTCTATGGCACTGAAGTCGCACACGCGGCAGCGACGGACCCGCTGACCATGCTGGAGTTCGAGGATGACATGGAGAGTCTGGTTACCACAGTTCGGGCACTTGACGCCCGACCCCTTGCCGACATCTCTGACAGGCTGGTTCCACGACCATCCAACATAATTGCACCCTGAGCACTGACGGTAGCTTCCTTCGTCGTGGAACTTCCGCTGACCGCAGTTCGGACAGACAGCGCCGGTTCCTCTTGCCATTGTGTTCTCCTTACGTTCTGCAGGTAGGCATTCTCGACCACACAGAATGGCGTAGAGTTCGCGAATCTGGATGCACTCCGCCAAGCTGTGTAGCGACACGATAGGGAGTCTAGTCACAGCCCTTTGGATGTCAATGAAATGTTTGACAGGGCTGACCGCACCCGTCGTCACGAGCTCGGCGGGGCCGGGGCATTGAAGACCTGGCCTAGGATGCGGGTGAAGGCTCACGGGTCAAGACCTCGGGCGGTGTACATCTTCCCGGAACCCGACGTTGAGCCACGAAAGGCACGAAGGAATGGGTGCACTTCAGCTCTTGGCCTTCTGCTCAGACTCCGTGACTTCGTGCACTTCGTGGCAGTCAATCTCGGGATTGGAGGCGCACCTTGCGGCTTGACTTCAGGTCTAATTATGGTAATCTGGTGCAGTAATGCATAATTCATCTCGGCCTTCGCACTTCATCCGCGCCTCGGAGGCGGCAACCCTCGGTCTGCACGCGGCGGCGTTGCTGGCCCGAACCGACCGCGGGCTGCTGACCGCCCGGGAGATTGCGCACCGGCTCGAGGTCTCCGAAGCCCATCTGGCCAAGGTTCTGAGTTTACTCGAACGCGCCGACATCGTTGCCGGTACACGCGGACCGTCCGGCGGCTACCGGCTCACCCGGCCCGCCGACCGCATCAGCGTGCAGGAGGTGTATGAGGCGGTCGAGGGGCCGCTCGGGCCGGCCCGCTGTCCTTTCAGCGTCCCGGTGTGCGACGGCACTCAGTGCGTACTGGGGAAGTTCTTCCGTGGTCTGGCCCGGGACTTGGCCGAGGAACTGCACCGCACGACCATCGCTGACATCACTATCAAACCAGGAGGAAGTCATGGCAAGACGCAGGAAAATCATTGAGATAGACGAGGAGAAATGCACCGGCTGCGCCGAGTGCATCCCTAACTGCCCGGAAGGCGCGCTCCAGATAATCGACGGCAAGGCCAGACTGGTGTCAGACCTGTTCTGTGACGGTCTGGGCGCATGTGTCGGCCACTGCCCAACCGGAGCGATGCAGGTTGTGGAACGGCCGGCGGAGCCGTATGATGAAACAAAGGTGATGGAGAACATCGTGAAAGCCGGGCCCAATACCATCGCGGCTCACCTGCATCACCTGAAAGAGCACGGCGCGACCGACTACTATGGCGAAGCGGTCGCCTATCTCAGACTTCACAATATCGCGGTCCCGGCAGAACCACAGCCGCGACTCCCCTGCGGTTGCCCCGGGTCCGCGGTACGCAGCCTATCCCCTTCCGCCCCTCGAACCTCTGATTCCGCAGGCCCTGGCCCTCTCTCCTCACTCCGCAACTGGCCCATCCAGCTCAGCCTGGTTCCTCCGACCGCACCGTATCTGGCTGACTCGGACCTGTTGGTTTCTGCCGACTGCGTCGGCTCGGCCCATCCCAACTTCCATCCGGACCTGGTTCGAGGCCGGGTACTGCTGATTGGCTGTCCCAAGCTCGACGATGCCGATGCCTACCAGGACAAACTCACCGAGATATTCCGGACCAGAACCCCAAGGTCGGTCACGGTCGCACACATGACCGTCCCGTGCTGCTTTGGCCTGGTCCAGCTCGTCCGCGAGGCGATCAAAGCATCGGGCAAGACCATTCCATTCGCCCAGGTCACGGTCGACCTGGACGGGACCATCAAGAACAGGAGCTAACCGATGAGTATGTTCTGTTACCAGTGCGAGCAGACGAACAAAGGAACCGGCTGCACGGTACAAGGTGTCTGCGGCAAAGACGAAACCACCGCCGTGCTTCAGGACCTTCTGCTCTACGCGGTCAAGGGCATCAGCCAGTACGCGCACCGCGCGCGACTGCTGGACGCAACTGACCCCGAACTCGGCGCATTCACGGTCGAGGCGCTCTTCGCCACCATCACGAACGTTGACTTCGACCCTGAGCGGCTGCGCCGCCTGCTGGTGCGAGCCGCTGAGCTGAAAGACCGGGCCCGGCAGCTCTACGAAGACGCGGCCGCCCGCGCCGGCAGGCCGGCAGAGCATCTCGCCGGGCCGGCCACCTGGCAACCAGCCGCAGACATCACCGGGCTGGTCGAACAGGGCCGGCCGGTTGGCATCCTTGCCCGTCATGCCCGATGGGGCGACGACGTCGCCGACCTGCACGACCTCGTGCTCTTTGGGTTGAAGGGCGCGGCTGCCTATGCCGACCATGCCCACGTGCTCGGGTACGATGACGATAAGCTCTATGCCGAGTTCCATCGGGTCCTGGACCTGCTTACTCAGGATAATCAGGATGCCGGCACCCTGCTTACCGCTGCGCTCGAGGTCGGCCGGCTGAACCTCAGCGTGATGGAGCTGCTCGACCGCGCCAACACCACGACCTATGGCCATCCTGTCCCGACCAGAGTGCGCATCACCCCTGTCAAAGGCAAGGCAATCGTCGTATCCGGCCACGACCTGAAAGACCTTGAGCTGCTGCTCAAGCAGACTGATGGCACCGGCATCAACGTCTTCACTCACGGCGAGATGCTGCCCTGCCACGGCTACCCGAAACTGAAGGCCCACAAGCAACTGGTCGGCCACTTCGGCACTGCCTGGCAGAACCAGCAGAAGGAGTTCCCCGACTTCCCTGGTGCCATTCTGATGACCACCAACTGCATCCAGCGGCCGCGCGACTCCTACAAGTCACGTATCTTCACGACCGGATTGGTAGCATTCCCCGGTGTCATGCACATCGGCCCGGAAAAAGACTTCTCGCCGGTAATCAGAGCCGCGCTGGCAGCGCCCGGTTACGGTGTTGACAGCGAGGAGAAGTACATCACGGTCGGGTTCGGCCGCAACGCGGTCATGTCGGTCGCGAACAAGGTCGTCGAATTGGTGAAGGCCGGCAGGATAAGGCGCTTCTTCCTCATCGGCGGCTGCGACGGCTCCAAGCCGGACCGCAACTACTACACTGAGTTCGCGCAGAAAGTGCCCCACGACTCAATCATCCTCACTCTTGCCTGCGGCAAGTTCAAGTTCAACCGGCTCGACTTCGGTGATATCGAGGGCATTCCGAGACTGCTGGACGTCGGCCAGTGTAATGACTCCTACTCGGCGATTCAGATTGCGGTCGCGCTCGCCAAGGCGTTCGATACGGACATCAACTCCCTCCCGCTCTCAATCATCCTGTCCTGGTACGAGCAGAAAGCCGTAGCCGTACTCCTCACCCTGCTCCACCTCGGCGTGAGGAACATCCGCCTCGGGCCCTCGCTGCCGGCGTTTCTCACCCCCAACCTCGTGAGCATCCTCGTGGACAAGTTCAATATCATGCCCATCACCACGGCTGAAGCCGACCTCAAAACCATTCTCGGCTAGTCCACATCTGCCTCCCGCGGGCCGCACCGAAGTGGTGCGGCCCCTGTCTTTGTTCCCGGCGCGGTCTTGACTCAGGCCGTGCCCGGGCTACCATTATCCGAGTGCTGCTGCTTCTTGCCCTGGTCTTGGCGGCGAACAACCCCACCACGTTGATGGAACCGCCGTTCGAACACACCCTCGGGTTCAACCGCGTAGGTCGGTTCTTCATCAACCTGTATCTTGGTCGCAGCTTCCGGATTGACGACCCGCAGGGAATGTGCGGAGCCAAGATGGTCGAGGAAGACGACCCGGCCACGACCCGGGACGACCATGTCCTGACAATGTTCGGCGTCAACTCCGGAACCGGCCAGATTCTCTACAACGTCAGGCTCGCAGAGCCGCGCATCTACGGCTCCTCTGGCTCCGACACCGGGCAGTTCAACCGGCCGCACGGCATCTGCTGCAACAAGCACGGTGACGTGTACGTTGCCGACACGGACAACAACCGGGTGGTTAGACTCAAGTATGCCGCGACGCGCCTGCAGTGGGTTTCGGTGATTGACACAATGCTTTCCGGTCCGCGCGACGTGGCACTCGACTCGCGCGGCCGTGTCTACATCGCCGATACGAAGCACGACCGGGTGGTTGTCTGCGACTCGCTCGGAGCCGTGCTCGCGGTCTGGAACCCGGGGCTCGAGGGGCCGACCGCAATCGCCGTGCTCGACCCGGACGCCGAGTACAACGAGTTTCGGGTCGGTATCGCGGCCGTCATAGACCGCAGCCGTACCCGGGTCAACCTGCTCACCCTCTCCGGCGAAATCCTGCGCCAGGTGGACATGCGCCGCGTCGGCCTCGACCAAGCCGGCTTTGCCTACGTCGCCTTTGACCGGCACGGCAACATCTACGTCACCGACCAGGAGAACGACCAGATTCACGTCTTCGACTCCGGCCTCAAGTACGTCGTATCCTACGGCCGCGAGGGAACAGGCCAGTATCGGTTCGCCTCGCCGCGCGGCATCGCCATCTGGCGCCGGTTTGGACAGGTCTTCATCGCCGAAGCCGAAGGCGGCCAGTACTACTGGCTCGGGCTCGACGCCTACCTCATCGGCTGCTTCCCGGCTGAGTTCGACTCGCACCGGCCCGGCACGACCATCGCGCTCTACGTCACGGAACTGGCCGACGTCACCGTGACGATTGACGACGGCACGAACCGCGAAGTGCGCACCCTCACACCGCCCCACATGCAGCGTCCCGGTGAAGTGCTCATCGTCTGGGACGGCCGGGACAACCAGGGCGAGCTTGTGCCGGTGGGCACCTATCGCATCAACGTGCTCGCCCGGCCGACGTACAGCCGCGCCCGTCACATTCTCAAGAAAGAGCTGACTGCCACCGTCCGCCGGGTCGCGGACAGTTGACATCGCCGAGAACAGCTAGGAGGTTCCGTTGACAGAACAGAAGACTCCCCGGCCCGCAATCGGTCCGCTGCTGCTGTTTGCTTCGCTAATCGCTTCTGTGCCCGGCCCGGCTGGGGCCACCCGGTACGCGGGCGACTTCGAACTGCTGGGCACTTCGGCGCGGGTCACCGGGATGGGCGGTGCCGCGGTCGCCACGGCCGATGACGCCAGCGCCATCTACTACAACCCGTCGCGCTGCTCCCGGTTCGGCCGCACTTCCGCGTCCTTCCTGCACTCCTCGGATTTCTCCGGGCTGGTCCAGCACAACTACCTCGGCATTGCCTTCAGCTCCCGACTCCAGTCATTCGGCGTCGCCGTACTCCACAACGGCATTCCCGGCATCAAGCTGACCGCCCTGCCGGACTCTACCCTGCCGCCGGGTGAGCACAACCGGCCCTACCTGGTCAGGACCGTGAGCGCAAACCAACTGGTCGGGTACGTCAGCTTTGGCCGGAACTTGAATCCGTTCGTCGCCCTGGGCGGCAATGCCAAGGTCATCTACCATGACATCGCCGTCGGCTCGTGCTTCGGGATGGGGCTGGACCTGGGAGCGACAATCACGCCGATGGCCGGCCTGGACCTGGGCGTGCGGCTGCGCAACGTGAGCACCTCGCCGCTTTTCTGGAAGAACGGCACGCGTGAGTACGTCGAGCCGACCGCGGCGCTCGGCCTAGCCAGGACGTTCGTCCTCTCCCGCGACCGGTTGACCCTCGCCGTCGAATCTGAGGCCGGGTTTGGACCGCCCCTCTCCCCTCCCAACTACGGACTGGAGTACTCGTTCCGTGGGGTCCTGCTCGGTCGCCTCGGCGCATACCAGGGCAATCTGGCGTTTGGGCTCGGCCTGCGGCTCGGCCGCATCCGTGTTGACTACGGCTATGCCTCGGGCATGGCTCCTGAGGCGCGCGAGCTGGGCAGCCCCCAGCAGCTCTCCGGAGGAATCGAATTCTAGGCCCGGAGCTGGGGCGCAAGCTCGCTCACCTCGCCGCCCTGCTCATTCCACTCGTCTACTACGCGGTGCCCGGACGCGGCCTGGCGATTATCATCATGGGCCTGTCCACGGTGGCTTTCCTCGTCATTGACTTCCTGCGTCTGCGCATCAACCCGCTCAAGAGCATCTTCATCATACTCTTCGGCTCGCTGCTCCGACGCCGGGAACTCAGCTCGCTGACCGGCGGCTCCTACCTGATGCTCGCCTCGTTTGTGTGCCTGCTGATTTTCGGCTCTTCGCCCAGCGGCCGGGGTGTGTTCATCGCCGCGGTCTCGTTTCTTGTGCTTGGCGACACGGTCGCGGCGATTGTCGGCCTCTCGGTCGGCCGTGTCAGGTTCTTCCGCAAGACCCTCGAGGGCACCCTCGCCGGCCTCGTGACCTGCATCTGCGTCGCCTGGGCCGTCTCCCTGCTGCCTGGACTTGACCTGCCGCTTGGAATCGGTATTCTTGGTGCTGTTTCGGCCTCGGTCGTCGAGGCGTTACCAATTGAAGTTAACGACAACGTCGTTGTCCCGCTGCTGTCCGGCGCTGTGATGATGGTCGGGCTGCAAGTTGTGCGCTAGCGCCTCGGGACAACACGGGCTGGCAACTCACCAAGGAGGAAAGATGAGCAAAGCCCTGACGGCTGGCCTGCTGGTTCTGGTTGGCGCTGCGGCCCTGGCTGCGCCCAGGACCCAGGCAGCCCTTGACAGCGTATACCAACTCTACGTCGCCAAGGACTACTCTGCGGCGCAGCAGATGCTTGCGCGCCTGGTCGAGCAGGCGACCAACGCGCAAGAGCGGTTTGCCTATCGACTCGAGCAGGGCGACTTCCTGCTCGACAAGGCGCGTGACTATGCCGGTGCCGAAGCCGCCTTCGAGCAGCTCCTCGCCGACTTCCCCAAGCATCCCGAGGTACCCGCTCTGCTCTATCGGCTGGCCCTGGCCCAGGAGATGCAGGAGAAGTTCCTCGATGCGGCCAGGAACTACGAAAAGGTGGCCACCCGATACAACAAGTCTTCCTGGGGCACGGACGCACTCGACGCGATCGAGCGCTGCTTCCGCAAGAACTACCAGGACCGGGTCGCCTATGTGGACGGCTTCCCGATTACGAGGATTGAGCTTGACGACCGCATCAGTCGCAACCCGACCGCGTACGAAGCGTTTGAGAAGAAGCAGCAGTTGCTCGACACGATGATTGACAACCGGCTGCTCTACGCCGCGGCCCTCGCTGCCGGCATCGCCGACGACTCATCATTCCGGTTCAACATGGCTGAGCAGCGCAACCGGGTGATGTTCCAGGAGTGGTACGAACGCGAAGTCACCGCCTGCGCCGAGCCGAGCGAGAAGGTGCTGCGTGCCCAGTACCGGAAGGACGTTGCCACCAAGTACACTACCCCGGAGAAGGTCCACGGATTCCAAATCCTTGTCGCCACCCGGGCCGAAGCCGACTCCCTGCGCCGGCTGCTCCTGTCCGACAACACCCTAGTCTGGGACTCGGTCGCAAAGGCGAAGTCCCTTGCCCCGGACAAGGAGCGTGGCGGCGACATGGGCCTGTTTGCCCGTGGGGTTCAACCCAAGGAGATTGAAGCGGCTGCTTTCTCGCTCAAAGTCGGCGCCATCAGCAACCCGATTCAGACCAAGGACGGCTGGGTCATCCTCAAAGTCACCGAGAAGAAGCCGAAGACCGTGCGCCAGTTCGACGAAGTGAAGGCCCAGCTCGCGTCCGAAGGCCGCCAGCAGAATACGACGAAGCTCTACGAGGCGAAGATCGCTGAGCTGAAGAGCCGGGCAAACATCGTGCAGGACACGACCGCGCTTGAAACCGACAAGGAGACACTGGCGGTGGTCAACGGCATGGTCATCTCGGCCGCGATTCTCCAGCAGCGGCTCGACGCAATCCCGCCCTTCTTCAGGAGTCAGTTCGACTCGCCCGAGGGTCGGCGTCGAATCCTCGAACAGTTAGTCCTCGAGAAGCTGCTCATGAAGGAGACCGAGCAGGGTAAGTACTGGCTTCTGAACAAGGTCGTCGACCAGTTACTGGCCCGCCAGAATCAATTCCTGATAGACACCTATCGGCGCCGGATGACGACCGAGAAGGTCCAGCTCGACTCGGCCGCACTCATGGCCGACTACCAGACAACAATCAAGGATTTCAAGGAGCCAACCAAGGTCCACCTCCGCGAAATCGTGACCAAGAGCGCCGCGCGGGCCGAGCAGTTGCGCCGCTGGGCGACAAG
This sequence comes from uncultured bacterium, assembly GCA_964592755.1. Classification (GTDB taxonomy): domain Bacteria; phylum Hydrothermota; class Tepidihabitantia; order Tepidihabitantales; family Tepidihabitantaceae; genus CAZQFS01. The sequence goes on from CAZQFS010000048.1 coordinate 9,138, forward strand.
TGGACGTCTGCCCGCAATGCTCACCGGCCGCGCCCTGCTCGTCACCGACGAAACGACATTGGCGGAACTGACTTTGGCGCTCAAGACCGCGGCCAACACGGACTCTCTGGCTGCGCTCTTCCCGCTTGCATTCCCGCCGACAGCCATTGCCGGCACGCCCGCGGTCAATGTCCTGGGCAAGAACCTGCCCGATCTCGCTGCGTCCGCCAAACTCGCCGGCCCGTACACGAGCAAAGGCACCTACGGCTTCGGCTTCACCGATATCTCCAAGGAAGACAAACTGCACAAGCCCGAGCTGGTGAACGTATCCACCGTCGAGCAGCTCAGTGAACTGCTCGGCACCAGGTCGGATTCGACCGCGGCCGCGCCGTCAGAATCAGCCAGGCTCGGCACCTATGTCAGACTGACGAGCACGATGCCGCCGAGCTATGTCACCGGTCTGTTCCGGCTCGCCGAAAAGGACGTCGCCGAGGCCTACAGAACGCAGGACGGCTGGCTCCTCGTCAAGATAACGAAGAAGGACACTGCTCAGAAGGCGGGCTTCGCCGACATCGCCAAGCGCTTCTCTGCCGCAGGTTCGCGCTGGTCCGGTGGTGATCTCTACTGGGTTGCCCGCGACGACAAGAGCCGCGACGCCAAGGTAATCAAGGCCGGATTCGAGCTGCCGAAGAACGGAATCTCGCCCGTCCTCAAGCTGAACGACTCGACCTACTGCTTCGTGCTCATGGAAGAACGCAAGGAAGCCTACACGCGGCCGTTCAGCGAGGTCCGGGGCAAGATCGAGAACAAGCTCCACCGGGCCGAAGAGAAGCGACTCGCCGACCAGCTCACGAGCGACCTGCGCGGCCGGGCCAAGATTGAGATTCTGATGAAGGAGTCCGATTTCGTCGTCGAGCCTCTGCCCGAGGGAACCGAACCGGCCGAGACTCAAACCAAACCCGAGAAGTAGTTCGGCCACGCGAAGGACAGGGCGGCGTTCACGCCGCCCTGTCTTGTTCTTGGAGGTGAAGGGCAGTAATCTGTCAAGCTACTCGCGCCGGGGAGCGCCCCGGTCGAGCGCCGCTGCGCGATTCGGCCGAACAGGTGCACCAGACAACCATCACTCATCACCCGAACCAGAGCATTCCGCGACGAGACCGAGTTCGGCCTGCTCGAGTGACCCACAGACCTGCATGCGGGCTGTCAGCGCGTCGACTGATTCAGACTCTGGGTTGTCCGATAGAAAACCGGCAGCTCGCGCCGCCGGTATCACTCATGCTGCCGGATGACCTCGATCACCTGCTCCGGACTTGCTGCCTGGCTCAGGCCGGTCCTTACTTCGTCGCGCCGCAACAGCCGGGAAAGCCGGGCCAGGGTCACGATGTACTCCGCCTTCTGTGTCTCGGGCGCGGCGATGAGGAAAATGATATGACACGGGCGGCCATCGAGACTGGAGAAGTCAACGCCCTCGGCCGAGCGCGCGAAGGCCAAGACCGTGCGCTTGACTGCCGTGGTACGGGCGTGGGGTATGGCAACGCCCTGGCCGATCCCGGTGCTCTCCATGTTCTCCCTTCTCAGGATGGCAGAGACAAGCTCTTCTTCGTTGCTGACTGCGCCGGTCTCAAGCAGGGGCCGGACCAGCTCGCGAATCACTTCGAACTTCTCCCGCGACGCAAGGCCAAGCAGCACGGCCGACGGCGGAAGGAGCTCGGATATCTTGACCATCAGTCCTCCATGATTCAACGCACGAAGACCAGCGGACAAGGGGTCTTGCGCACGAGTTCGGCCGGGCTAAGGTGGGTATCGGCCCTGAGCACGGCCAGTTCAATGTCATAATTCTTCGCCAGGCTGAGCACTCGCTGCTGCGGGTCGCCCTGCTCGAGCAGCAGCGATATCCGGGTGTTCTGTCGAAAGGCGTCGTCCTCGATTTCGTAGAGCGACTTCCAGGCTCTCTCTTCCGCATCGTCCGCTTCCTGGACCGCAGTTGGCACCAGCACCGAAACGGCAAACACGCGGCAGTCAAGCTGCTGCGCCGCCTTCAGCGCCCAACCTGTCGTCCGGGCCATACTCGGCCCCGGTTCGACGTATAGCAGCAAACGTTCAACCAGGGGATGGTCTGTCACGACTGCCGCGGGATAGCCACGGTCACTTTCCTACGCAGAAGTCCGCGAACACGCGGGCAAGAATCTCAGATGAGGACACCGGCGCATCAACCTGTCCAAGCATATCAACCGCCGCGCGCATTTCAAGTGCGGCGGTCTCGATGTCGGGTGCGGCCTGGCCGCGCTTCAGGGCCTCGTGACAGGCCCGAAGAACGGCCAGCTGCCGGTCTCCGACCACCAGGGCGTGGTTGGACAGCGGGCCCAGCCGCTGCCCGAGTCGACGCCGCAGCCGGCACAAACCCACACCGGTATGGCAGGAAACTGCTATCGCCGAGTGCCGCGAGCCGAGGAGTCGGAAGCTGTCAAGACGCGGGCTGAGGTCGGACTTGTTCAGCACCGCAACCATCGGCCGGTCAGCCGCGGCCGCGAGGACGCTTCGGTCAGCTCTTGCCGCCGGCCGCGACCGGTCAAAAACCACAACCACCAGGTCGGCGCCATCAAGCGCAGCCCGGGCCTGCTCCGCGGCCTGTGACGCAAGGCGCGAACCGGCGCGCGCCGGCAGCCCGGCCGTGTCGCTGAGCCGCACCGGAACGCCCCGCATCTCGACCTCGGCCGTCACCGTGTCGCGGGTCGTTCCCGGCCGGGAGCTGACAATCGCCCGGCCACGTTCCACAAGGCAGTTGAAAAGGCTCGACTTGCCGACGTTGGGCCGGCCCACGATTACCACGTTCGCCCCACGGAATACCAGTCGTTCCCGCTCGGCATCGCGGATCAACCTGCCCAGCTCCTGCACCGTCGTCCTGATTTCGGCTGCCGGGTTCGGTCCCGGGTGCTCGTGGGCATCGTCAATTCCCAGGCAGAACTCCAGCTCGGCGAGCAGCGCAACCAGCCTGGCCCGCAGCCGCGCGACCGGCCCGGACCGTCCTGCCTGATACCGCTCGAGCGCCCGCTCGTGCGCCACTTCGGTTCGGGCATGAACCAGCTCGTTCACTGCCTCGGCCTGGGCAAGCGACATCTTGCCGTTCAGGCATGCCCGGTAGGAAAACTCGCCCGGACGGGCCAGACGACACCCGGCGCTCTTCAGGAGTCCGATCACCCGGCCCGGCATGACCAGGCCGCCGTGACAGGTTATCTCAACCATGTCCTCGCCGGTGTAGGAACGGGGCGCACGGAAGTACGTGACCATGACGTGGTCAACCCGGCGGCCGTCCGGGGCAACAAGCCAGAGGAGCCGAACCGTATGTGACCTGGGCTGTGTTGTTCGATAGTGTCGTGTCACGCGGGCCAGAACCGGCACGGTGTCGGGCCCGGAAACCCGCACGACCGCCAGGCTGCTCAGGCCGACAGGAGTAGCCAAGGCACAGATGGTGTCGGCTTGACTGGTTGCCACAAGTCGGGTGAACCGAGGCACGGCTCTGCCCCGCGTCCGGGTTCTGGTCTAGCGTTTGGCCGGCGTGATCACGACGTTCCGGCGCAGCTCATCGCCGACGTCCACCGCATGGGCACGCAGGGAAGGGAACTGCTTGAGCGCCTCGCGGACAATCTTCATCTCGTATTCATAGACCATGTCCAGGGCCATCTCCCGGCCGGTCTCGACAACAAGCCGGGCAATGGCAACGGTCTTGCTCGCGAGCTTGCTCGCGCGCTCCTCCCGCTGCCCGGCGACGTTCAAGTAGATGGGCGGGGCGTCGGGCAGGCGTCGGTGGATAATCAGGCGCGTCAGGTACTGCACGGCATTGAGCGTCATCGTCTGCCGGCTGCCGAGCAGGGTCCGGCTCCGGCGCGCGTACAAGTCCACGAACCAGCCGTCCGGCTCGCGCCTCACCTGCACGCGGACCCTGTGCCCGATGCCGTCAAGAAGTCGCTCCACGACCTGCCGGACCGCAGCAGTCTCGTCCAGGCCGGCCGGGCCGGCTACCTCGCGGTCGGAGCCGGTGCGGTCCGGACCCTGGGCCGACGCCACAGCATGCCCCCTTTCAAGGCAATCATACTCTCCGCGATCGACAGCACGTTGTAGATGAACCAGTAGAGCTGCAAGCCTGACGGCATATTGAGGAAGATGAGGGTGATAAACACCGGGAAGATTATCGTCAAGGCCCAGTTGCGCTTGTCGGCCGAAGTGAGCAGGTTCTGGGCGATGAACGACACGCCCATCAGTACCGGCAGCAGGCCGACTGCCGAGCCACCGACCATTGGCAGACCGGCAGGCAGATGCCCGAAGAGCATATCCGGCTCAGACAGGTCTTTAAGCCAGAGTCCCAGCCCGGCCCCGCGCAGCTCGATTGAGTTCCGGAGCACGGCGTAAAGCGCCCAGAACACCGGCAACTGCACCAGCAGCGGCAGACAGCCCGACATCGGATTGACCTTGTAGAGCCGATAGAGCTGCATCGTCTCCTGATTGAGCTTCTGGGCGTCGTCCTTGTACTTGACTTTCAGCTCGTTCAGCTTCGGCTGCAGCAACTGCATCTGGCGCATCTGCCTTGTCTGGGTCCGGGTCAGCGGATAGAACGCGGCTTTCACCAGAATCGAGAAGATGATAATCGCCACGCCCCAGTTCCGCACAACCGAGTAGAGCAGCCGCAGGAACCAGAGCATCGCCAGGGCGACCGGCTTGGTCCAGCCGAGTCCGACCACGTTCTCCAGACCCAGACTGTAAGACCGCAGCCGGCCATACTCAATCGGACCGAGGTAGACCGTGAAGACTCCGCCTGTGCCGCGGCGCGCCGCGCTGAACCCGACGCGGCCCGCCGAATCGGCCCGGGCACAGGTCGAGTCAAACGAGCCTCCCTTACAGACCAGGGCAAGCAGGAAGTACTTGGACTTGAGCGCCACCCAGTCCGGATGCTCGGCCTCGGCGCGCGGCTTCCTCAGCTTGCCGGCGTGAATCTGCGCCAGCTTCCTGCCGTTATGCGAGTAGAAATGGTAATGGGCTGTGGCTTCGCGCATGTTCTTCTCGGTGAACGCGATGCCGTCGCTCGCGTCAAGAGTCAGGCCCAGCACCGGCCCGGTCGCCTCGACGCGGTACTCCAGGTCATAGTCCGGACCGAGGCGGAACGTCTTGCTCAGCGTGATGCTGTCGAGTTGCAGCCTGAAGCTGACTCCGGAATCATGGGCCGCGGTCTGCATCGAAACCGCGGCCAGCGAGTATGCTCCGGTCGCAAGCAGCAGCTCGGTGCCGAGCAGCGCTCCGCCCGGCGGCACCAGCTCGGCTGCATACTGCTTGAGCCAGCACGACCGGACCGTTCCGCCGACATTGGACAATTCAAGACGCATCACCCTGTTCTCCAGCACCACTGTTGTCTCTGGTACGAGCCCGGCCTGGGGCAACAGCGGCTTGAGCGTCGGCAAGGGCTCCGGCAGACGGGTGTCTACCGATTCTGACACCTGGCGAGCCGTCTCCGCAGCCGGCGCGGACGCCTGGGACTGAATCCGAGGTCGGGGCTTGAAGAGCATCTGCCATCCGACAAGAATCGCGACAACCAGGGCGAACCCGACGACCATCCGGACCGTATCTGACTTCACCTGGGCAAGTTCCTTTCTGCATCACGCGGGCCGGGCACCGGGTCGTAGCCACCGGCATGGAACGGATGACAGCGCAGCAGACGCCGCAATGCCAGCCATGACCCGCGCAGTGCGCCGTGCGCGGCAACCGCCTCCAGCGCATACTGGGAGCAGGTCGGAGCGAACCGGCACGAGTTGGGCAGCAGCAGACCCAGGCTGTGCTGGTACGCGCGGACCGCGAGCCTAAGCAGTCCGACCATCCCGGCTTACCTTGTCGGTCAGTTGCCTTGTCCGGTCCGCAAGCTCGGCGAACCCGAGTTCGGTGGCCGACGAGCCAAGCTGCAAAGCGTAGTCGTAGCCGCGCGGGAACCAGTCCTTGTTGCGACGGTAGACCTCACGCAGCCAGCGCTTCAGGCGGTTGCGGACGACCGCCTTCCTTATCTGTCGCGGCACAAGGAACGCGACCCGGCGTTCGCAGGGAGACGGCGACTGCTCGTGCCGCAGATAGCGCAGATAGACCGGGCCGCCGCTCACTCGCTTTCCGGTGCGAAGCAGCAGGCCCAGCTCGTGCCGGCGGCTCAGCACCTCGGCACGAGCCAGACTCTCGGCCGCAGCCGGCCGTACCTGACCCGGACCACCCGCGCCGGGTTGGCGCGACTCCTGCCCGCTGCGTATCATCCGGGCCTATACGGTCAGGCGCTTGCGGCCTTTGGCCCGGCGGCGGCGCAGCACGTTGCGGCCGTCCGAGGTCTTCATCCGGGCGCGGAATCCGTGGGTACGCTTACGTTTGATGTTCGAAGGTTGATAGGTTCTTTTTGGCATGGTTCTTCCTCAATCGGGATTATAGGAGCGGCAGCAGGAGATGTCAAGCCGACCCGGCCCGCGCTGTGACCGCAGAGCGATTACGTCATGGGTAATGGCAGGGTAGCCAAGTCATGCCCAGGAGTGGCTGCGGGCGGCCCAGCTTACTTGGCCCGTGACGTACCGGCGCGGCTGCTTCAAGAGGTCAACCCGTGCGTCAGCAGTCCTCTCCCGTCTCTCTCGGCGGGCAGCGGAGCGAGGGCAGAAGCAGGCTGGCGCGGCCCAGGGGACCGGCTTGAAGGCGGTTCCCTGGACGGTTGGATCAGGAGTTGACCGGTGGCTGGCACAAAGTCCCGGCCTCGGGCACGGGTCAAAGCTCGCTGCCGGGCATGGGCTGAGGCCGGGAAAAGGCCACGGTCTCGGGCCTTGGCAGTGGCTGGCGGCAGGGCTTGAGTCCCGGCTTGCACCCTGACTTGCGCCGGGGCATGGCTGCTGGCAAGATCCGAGGCCCGGCCAAAGGCCGGTCCAGCGGCTTGGTCAAAGGCCGGCGACAAGGCCCGAGCACTGGCCCGGGACAAGTCTCGGGCGGTAGCTTACGGCATGACCCGGCTTCAGCAAGTAGTCGCCTCAGCCTGCAAGACGCGAACTGCCCCATATCTCAAGATGTCGGCTAGCGCGTTTAGGACCGTGCGCCGAACCGAATCAGAAGCTGTAGCGCAGACCCATGCGCTTGCGCTGTCAGCCAAGCAATCCAGCAGGCACTTGCCTGTCGAATCGCCAAGACAAACCGAAATGCAGCCGCATATCGAAACCATCAGCGCAGCCAAGAGAGCGCGCAATAGCGAGTCCAGGAGCGCAGGCACAAGCGCAGGCGAAGTCGCGCGTGAAGTCGCTTCAGTGGCACTTTCGATGACTCCGGCAAACACGCCGGGGCAAACGGCCTGGGGAACTGCTGGGGCTTGACACGAGTGAATCGGACAACATCCCAAGACAGCTACACTTAGGTTGTCTGCTGACCTTGCGCTGGGCATTACTACTACGTAATATCCAAGGCATTATTCTGGGGACATAATACGCGATTATTGACAAGGGCGTGGGTTCAGCTATTCTCCGATGCATGGCTCGATTGGCCCGAGTGGTCGTTCCTTCTGTCCCTCATCACGTCACCCAGCGCGGCACTCGGCGGCAGCCGGTCTTCTTCCGGGAAGAAGACTACGAGATCTACCTGCGGCTGATGCGTGAGTGGTGTGACCGGCAGGCGGTGGAGGTCTGGGCCTACTGCCTGATGTCCAATCACGTGCATCTGGTGGTGGTGCCTGAGACCGAAGCCGGGTTGGCGCGGGCGATAGGTGAGGCACACCGTCGCTACACCCGGGCAGTCAACCTCCGGGAAGGTTGGCGGGGCTATCTCTGGCAGGGGCGGTTTGCTTCCTGCCCGATGGATGAGCGGTATCTTCTGGCCGCGGTCCGCTACGTTGAGCTCAACCCGGTTCGCGCCCGGCTGGTGGACGCCGCCTGGCAGTACCGCTGGTCCAGTGCTGCGGCGCACGTGCGGGGAACCGACGACCAGTTGGTGAGAGCGCGGCCGATGCTGGAGCGGGCAGGAGACTGGCCTGAGTTCCTGGCCCAAGGGCTCAAGCCTTCAGAGCTGCGAGCCCTGCGCCGGCACAGCCGGACCGGTCGTCCCTTGGGCTCAGAGGAGTTCATCACTCGCGCAGAACAGACAGTCGGCAGAAGCCTCCGCCCACGTAAGCCTGGCCCCAAGGGACCATGGAAGCACAAGCCGGAGCAAAGACAGCATGGCCGATAATTGCGTGCTATGTCCCCCTGATTACCGCTGCCGGATGCTTACCGGCCTCCACCAGTCGCGGAAGGGAGGGACACTGGTGTAATGAGAGGAATGCAAACAGGGTGCAGTGGACAGAGGATCGGTCACTGATCTGCCGGCCGATGATGAGCGTTGGCCAGGAGGGCCTCGAGTCCTTGCACGGCCAGTAGCTTGCTTGACTGAGCTGAGTCTCCGGCTAACATGAAGGGCGATGACTGACCACCAGGCTGACTTCTCCGCCACCGTGCTCGAGGCGGGTCTGGAGTCGGTCGACCGGCTCGAGGTCGAGCGGCTGCGCCGTATCATCGCGGCCAAGGAGCCGAGTTCAGCCCTGCTCGAGCTGGCCGACGAGGTGCTGCTCGAACGGCTGGGCGTGCTTTCGCGCAACGCCGACCTGCGCCTGACCGTGGCCGGCCTGCTCGTCGCCGGCAAGGAAGAGGTCCTACGCAAGTTGCTACCCGGGCACGAGGCAATCTACCTGAATATGAAGTCGGACACCGAATACGACCGCCGGGTCGATTCGGCCCGTCCGCTTCTGGCCATTCTTGAGCAGTTCACCCAGGCGGTCGAGCCGCACAACCGCATCTGCACCCTGAAGCTCGGGTTGTTCCACTTCGAGATTCCTGACTTCCCGGAAGAGGTCTACCGCGAGGCTCTGCTCAACGCCTTCTGTCATCGCGACTATCGGCTGGCCAGCCCGGTGTACCTGCGCCATTTCCCGGACCGGTTGGAGATATCAAACCCGGGCGGATTCGCCGGCGACGTGACGACCGCGAACCTCCTGGGCCACGAGCCGGTCACGCGCAACCGCTTGCTGGCCGAAATCCTTCAGCGGATTCGGCTCGTCGAGCGGGCGGGCATGGGAGTGAAACGGATGTACCATATCCTGCTCTCCTACGGCAAAGAG
>CAZQFS010000049.1:0-17879 GCA_964592755.1 uncultured bacterium
ATCAGTGCCGACGTTGCCGTCGAGGAGGGTGGTAACGATCTCTTGGCCCCATACATGTTTTCGGACTTTGTCCGGGCATCAAACCTGACTCTGCGACCGGCATCGGCGTCAGCGTCCGCCGTGCTCCTCCTCAGGGCGTCTGCGGGTCTGAACCCGCTCAGACCGTCGCATTCGCGGCAGAGGGAAGTCCGATACCGCTGGTCTTGTCAGCGGTCTTAAATGAATCGCCTGCCGGAGGCTCACCGCAGCGGTTCGTCGAACTCTGTCGCAGGCGACCTGAACAGCCGCTGCTGACGCGCTGTTGCGGGCTCTCTGACGAGCCATGATGGAAGGTGAAGGTTCGAGCCTGGGACAAGCGGGCAGAAGGTCACTGGCGAGGTTGCCTGACCAGACCAAGGGTGAGACCGCGAGCCAGAGCAGGATGAGAGGAGCCTTCCCGACATCCTGGGTGAGCACTTCACACAGAGTCTGGGTAACAGTCCCCGCAGCGGGGTCTCGAATTCCGCGTTTCGTGCGCAACCTCTTGCAACAGAGAGACATACGCCGAAGAACGAGGTCAGCTTCGTGTATCCTGTATTGGATACACGCCCGTCATCAACCGTGTCTGACTGCTCGGTGTTCGTGTCGAGGGACTCAGTGGGTCCTGTAGCGGCGAAAGCACGCAGGACGGCTGCGCAGGAGCGGTTGCGGGTCGCAGTGTGGTTCTAGGCAGACTCCTGACAAGGGGCACTTCTCGTTGACCGGCAGCGTTTTCCACGGTATAATATTACCGGAGCGAGACAGTGAATTGCACGGGTTACTCTGAGAAGCACGCAGAAGCACCGACGAAACCGGTGGGTTTCGTCGTTCGTTTTTGGAGGTAACATGCACGGCCCTTATCTCCTTCGTCCTCTGCAGGTCGATATCTCGGTTCCGACTAAGGTCGGCGGCGTCTACTGCCTGGCCAGGGCCGGCCGGCAGGTCGTCTACGTCGGCCGCGCCGAGCACGACCTGCGCGACCGAATCAAGTCCCATTGGCCGGATTACCAGATGTTCTGGTACGAGCCGGCCTTGACGGCACGAGACGCATTCATGAACCACTGCTACGCCTATCACAAGCATGCCGCAAACGGCCTTGCACAAGAAGACCACCCCTCAGCTCCGACCAATATGGATGCAAGATGCCCGGTCTGTGGCAAGTGAGGCGCATGTAGAACCAACACCCCCTGCAGCGTCCAACCGGGGCAGCCCTGCCGCTGCCCCGGCGTTATTCCAGAGCGGACCAGCGCTCGCGCCGACTGCGGCCGAGCAGGTTCTCGACCAGACCGCTGTTCAGAGCCAGATAGCTCTGATACGACCAGCGAGGGTTCAGCCCGATTGCGATACCCGAGGTGAAGCTGGCTGGTACGAAGTGACCCAGCAGGAGGTCAATGCGAAGCTCCGCGCCGACCCCAATCCGTGCGCGCCTCAAGTCAACGCCGCGCGGTCGGTACCGGGTACAGACCATCCCGCAATCGGCGAACGCTGCCGCGTTCAGGTTGCGTAGAAAGACCGGGCCGGTCCCAACCCCCCGCTCGACCCAGGCCAGCGGCGTTCGGAACTGCAGCCCGGAAGCTACGGCGACCAGACCGGCCGTGTCCAGCGTGTAGCCGCGGACCGCCAGCAGACCGGACCTGCTCGCCAGAATCACGCTCGAGCGAGCCGAGCTGTCGCCATATCCGAACCCGGCTGCGAGTCGGCCGCGCAGACTCCAGGACCCAGGCGGCCGGCCGATATACTCGGTCCAGTAACCGATAACCCGTACCCGGTCGTGCCAAGACCCAAGACCCCTTTTTCGGCCGTCTGCGCTCAGGCCGCAGATTCTTCCCTCGGTCGGAGCGACATTGAACCGATACGTGTGGGCGTTGGAAAACAGCCAGCCCAGTTCGAACCAGCCACGGAGGGTCGAATCTCTGGCTGCGTGTACCGCCACATCGAGCCACGACCCGCTCGTGGTTTGCCGGAACTCAAAGCCAGCGCCGAGCTGACCGGTCTGAGCCTGCGGGTCAAGGTCAAACGCAAGACTGAGTGCCGGCCGATAACGTCGCAACTCGTATTTCACTGCGAAGAATGGCCGCCAGTCCTTCTGTCGGGCGCCGGTGGCGAGCCAGTAGCGGTGGAACTGAAGCGCGTCCCAGCCAAGCGTGAAGCCACCCAGTTCCCAGTGCTCGTCGCGGCGCTGCGCCCAGGGCAGCCAGAACCTGGGCCAGATACTGGGAAACGGGTTATAGTAGTAGAGCTGGCTGCTTACCGGGCTCGTCTCAGGCCAGGGCTCGGGAAGCGTGTCAACAAACGGTTCAGCCTCCTGCCATTGTCGGATGTCAAGCGGCATCACGCTCACGTCATACCCGTCGGCTGAGTAAGTCGTGAGTGCGATGCGGCGATTGTCCGGCGAGACCGCGGGCGTGAACGCGCCATAGGGCACGTTGCTGCATCGCAGGGTCTTGCCGGTCGCCACATGGTACGCGTAGAGATTGAACACGCCGGAACGGTCGGAAACGAAGAAGAGGTACCTCCCCGTACGCGACCAGCAGGGGTGAAGGTCGACGGCGCGGTCGTCGGTCACCGGTACGGTCCAGCCGGTCAGGCGGTCAACCAGCTCGATGTCCGTCGCGCCGCCCGGACGGCTCACCCCGACTGCAATCCACCTGCCGCTCGGGGAGAAACGCGGGCCGTGAAAAGACGTCCGGTCGATAGGCTCAGTCAGGACCGAGCTCGCCCCGCTGGTCAAGTCCAAGATGCGCAGCGAGCTGCGGCCGTCGTGACTGGCCACATAGACGAGCAGAGTCGTATCCGGGGCGAAATCAGGATCCTTGGCCCGCTCGCCCCTGGTCAGCCGCCGCACCGTACCATGCCTCAGATTGAGCGCGAACAGGTCTGAAGCCTCCCGGTAGTTACCCACAAGGTCGGTGCGCGAGAACGCCAGTTCCCGGCCGTCTGGTGACAGTGTCAGATTCCCCCTGACTCGCCCGCGCATCAGCGCGCGCGTGCTCTTGTCAGTCGTATCGAACGCCTTGATAGCGGGATACTCCAGGCCGGTGCCTGAGACATAGTAGACCTCAGCGCCCGAGCGCGACCAAAGCGGCCATGACGTCCAGCCACCCTCCCGGGTGAATCGCTCAGGCCGGGTGGTGTCGCCCAGCCCCAAGCGTGCTGTCGCGGCACGTCGGACCAAATCCTGGCCGGTCAGCTTCCACAGCCGGTGGCCGCTCATGCCCATGACTCGACGGGCGTGCCAGTTCTCGCAGTATGGCAGTCCGGCCGAGCGACTCCGGTTGTACTCCTCCCAGACATCGGGGCCGGCCGTGCCGGCGGCGTACTGATACAGCCAGGCGCCGTACAGATACGGCGCGTTGCCCCCGGGATAACGCTGCAGCTCGTAACCACCGCAGCGGTCTACGGGCAGAAGCCGATGCGCATCAGCCGCGGCACGCGCCATCATGTCGTACTCGGTGCTGCGCAGTCGGCCGCCGCTGCTGAACCGCGTCTCGTTGTATATCGCGTAGCCCTCATGCAGCCAGGCCGGAGCCAGCGCGTTCGGCAGCACCACGCGGCCGAACACGGCCCGCAGGGCCGCGGCTATCCCATGAACCTGGTCCATCTGCACGATGTGCGAGTACTCGTGCAGCACCAGGCTACGCAGCCAGTCGTCATCACGGCTGCGACTGGCGCCCGGCGGCGAAGGGATGACGACGATGGTGTTGTCGGGAAACGGCACGGCCCAGCCGTTCATCTCGTCGTACGAATCTACGACGACGACCTGCACGCGTGTCCGGGGCGCCCAACCGGTGACCGGAGTAATGATTGAGTAAACATATTCACAGATGTCTGCCAGTTCCTGAGCCAGCCTGGCTCGCTCCTCGTTCAGTCGGTCCGAGCAGGAGAAGTGAACCGCAAAGTGCTCAGTCTCCAGCGTGTACCAGGAAAGCCGCGGGTCATGCTCAAGCGCACCCGGTACCTGTCCGAGCAGCAGACAGATAATCAGCACAGGACTCACGCCGCAACCATCGCGATGCGCCCGGCAGGCACGTTATCCGGTGACCCGGTAACCCAGTGACCTGGTGGTCCGGTAACGCACAACCCGAGCACCTGCGGCCGCGCCGCGTAACTCATCCGGTACGCAGGTTACGTATCACCAGCAGCACGCCAAGTACAATGAAGAGCAGCCCGGCCCCAAAGTGAAGCCAGCGAACCGGCACGACCCGGGCAAGAGAACTGCCCAGCAGAACTGCGAGGAACGAACTCAGTACCAGCGCGAGGGCGCTGCCGACAAAGACCGGCAGGAACGTATCCCGACCGCAGGCGAAGCAGAGCGTGGCCAACTGGGTCTTGTCCCCAAGCTCGGCAGCGAATACCGAGCCGAAGGTGATGAACAGCAGTTTCCAGTTCATCCTTGCTCCTGCGTTGAGACGAACGCAGCCATGTCCGCGACCTTGCCGGCCGGCAAGACCACCAGGCTCCGGTCAATTCGGCGGGCCAGACCGGCAAGGACCTGCCCTGGCCCGACCTCGAAGAACCTGAGGCAGCCTGCGGCCCGTGCAGTATTCATGGTCTCGACCCATCGCACCGGGCTGGTGAGCTGCCGGGCCAGACAAGACCGAACCGCAGCGCCGGTGTGGACAAGCTGACCGGTTACGTTAGCAATCACCGGGAACGCAGGGTCGCGGAAGTCGAACTGCATGATGAAATCCGCGAACTCTCGAGCCGACTCGTTCAGCAAGGGAGAATGGAACGCGCCGGAAACCGGCAGCATGACCGTCTTCAGTGCACCGCGTGCCCGGGCCAGTTCGAGTGCGGCCCTGACCGCCTCAACCTCGCCCGAGATGACCGTCTGCCTCGGTTCGTTGTAGTTGGCCGGTACCACCGTGCCCGGAGTTTCGCGGCAGACTGCCTCGACAGCCGCCGCATCAAGCCCAAGAACTGCCGCCATCGTGCCCGGCTGTCTTTCCCCTTCGGAGTACATCAACTCGGCCCTGCACCTGACCAGCCTAAGCACCGACTCCAAGTCGAGCACGCCCGCCGCGTAGAGGGCTGAGTACTCACCCAGGCTGTGCCCCGCGGTCAAAGCCGGCTTCATCTCAGGCAATACCGCAAGAGCCGCCAACGAGTGAACCAGAATCGCAGGCTGGGTGAAGCGAGTCAGGCGCAGCTCCTCTTCCGGCCCCTCGAATGACAAGCGCCTTACCGGCAGCTCGAGCACTTCCTCGGCCCGGTCATAGACCTGCCGCGCTGCCGGATACCGTTCATACAAATCCGCCCCCATGCCCTTGAACTGCGCACCCTGTCCGGGAAACAGCAGACCGATGTTCTCACTCATGTTTGACTCCTTGTGTTTTGCTGCCAGCCGCAGCCGCACAACGAACGCAGACCTGAAACGCCGCAGCCGCGCCTCAGTCTACGTGAATCGTCGACAGGGGCAAGCGAGACGCGAAGCCCGGCTGTCATTCAAGGACTACGAACTCGACGCGCCGGTTGAGCGTGCGGCCTTCCTCAGTCTCGTTAGGCGCGGTCGGCCTGCTCTCACCGTATCCCCTGACAACAAGCCGGCCGGACGCGATTCCGAGCTTCTGCGCTAAGTAGTCCGCGACCGCGCGGGCTCGATTCTCAGACAGCGTCACGTTGTAGTCTTCGGACTCGGTGCTATCTGTGTGACCCTGGATTTCCACTCTGATTTCCGGGTTCTCGGTCATGATACGGGCAGCCTGGGCCAGGGCTTCGTGCGACTCGGGTCTCAGGGACCACTTGTCCACGTCGAAGAGAACCTTCATGGTGATTGCCATGCCCTTGCGCACAAGCTGGATTCGGGTGCGTGCGGTCAAACCGGGCTCAACGCTGACCACGGCGGTGGCCGTCAGGTAGCCTGGACTCGAGGCGCTCAGCATGTACTCGCCCGGCATGACGCCGGAGAACCCGAACGAGCCGTCGCTGCCGGTCTGGAACGGTCTATGATTCGTGCCGACGCGCTCAACGCTGGACTTGAGCGGCGAACCGGTCTTCGCGTCGACGACCGTGCCGGAAATCATGCCCGCCTGGACGACCGGCTCAAGGCGGAGGTCAACCGGCGTGGTCTTGCCCGCTTTGACCGGCAGACTCAGCGACTTGGTTGCGTATCCTCGGGCGCTCGCTTCAACCAGAACCTCACCAGGTTCAATGCCCGCGAGGCTGAACAGACCCTCGCGCGCGTCGGTCCGCTGAGCGGGAAGACCGGGGCGTTGTGGGAAGTTGATGAACGCGGCGACCGGTGCGCCGGTCCGCTGGTCGCTGACTCGGCCCGCGATCCTGCCGGTGGTCGGCATCACCGGCTTGTAGACTGTGCCGGTCAGGCTGACGCCGGCGCACAGCTCGAAGGCCGGGGTTGCCCGGTTCAGACCCAGGGACGCGTTGAGGTCGAAGGTCACGGGCCGCAGGTGATTGAGCTTGATGCCGGGCGTCAGGTAGACCCGGTCACCGGCCCAGTAGTATGCGCTGTCGGTCTTCCAAAGCTCCCAGACCAGCTCGGCAAACAGGTCAAAGTCGCCCATCGGATACTCACCGGCCGCGGCCAAACTCGTAGTCTGCTTCCCCAGTTGGCCGATGTTGACCGTTGCGGTCAGGACGTTGGGGAGGAGCTCCGGGAAGCGATAGGTGCCCAGGGCACTCAGAACCAACCCGTCAACAGCGCCCAGGCCGAACTTGCCCCAGCGCCAGTACTCCGGGACATAACCAGAGCCGTAGCCGACGAGCGCGCCGAGCGTGGCAGCATCAGTCAGGGGCAGTGAGAGCTTGATACCGGGCACGGCGTTGTGCCAGTCCCACCAGTTCTCGTAACCCATGAGCCAGGCGTTCGCAACCGTGCCCGAGTCGGGGTGACGGCTGGAATACTCCCGAATCCCGCCGTGCCAGAAGAACAGCTCGAAGTACCGCGAAGGTGAGAAACCGACGGCACCAATCGCGTCGTTGGTGTAGACGGTCATGTCCCTGCGGTATCCCCGGCGCAGCGGCTCATCGGCGTTGGCAAAGGCAGTCGAGTGGTACAGGTAGCGTATCGCGGCCGTTCCCTGCCAGGCGCCTTCGGCACGGGCATCTTGCACACGCCACAGACCACGGGTGCCCCAGACGCTCGGAGAGGCGGCGGCGATTGCGGCCAGCAGACAGACAGACATAGTAGCTAGGAACTTCACTTATGCTCCTTGGTCCGGCTTGGCGTTGCCGGGTGAATTGTGCGGCGTCAAGCATACGTGAGCCAGGACGCGTGTCAAGGCTTGGATGGCAGACCCCGGAGCAGAACGACGGAGCCGAACGGCTCCACGAGCTCCTGCCCGGCGTGCGGCTGTGGTCGTCGGCACAGGTACAGGGACCGTTCAACCTGGACTGGCCGTCGACGCGACCCCGTCGCTTGACAAGGGGCGGAAATGCTGTAGATTATGACAACGGGCCACGAGACCGTGCGGTTGCTGGCGGGCTCGCAGGCCCAGGCAGAACCAAAGACCATATCGAGGAGGAAAAGATGCCAGCACCGTTCCCTTGCCCGGGTGGATGCGGAAGCGATGATACCGTTATCTACTACGAGCACCCTTGTCCTGGCGGCTTCACCCACGTGAACTCGGCAGGCGGCAATATCGGCCCCGACCCAGTCGATAGCACCCGACCAAAAAACATCAAGTGCCCGGGCTGCAGTGCGGACGTGCAGCCGATCGGTGTCTACTGCAACAACTGCGGGCAGTACTTTCCCCCGCCGTTCTGATGCGTCTGTGACGCGGCACGATCCTTCTGTCCGGCTGGCTCACCTGCTCCCGGCACTGATGTGCGCGGCGTGGACCTTGCCAGCCGGGTGCGCTGAGCTCCGCAAGGCGGTCGAGCAGGCCGCGCCCGCGTCAAGCACACCGGCGAAAGCGAGCGGCACGAACGCCAGTCAGAGCGTGGTGCGCTGCCCGGGGTGTCACGGCACGAACGTGACCGTCAAGTAAGAACACCGCTGCCCGACCGGCGCAGCCTACACATGGAGCGTCAGCGGCCCAGGTGTGCTGCCCGGGACAAACAAGCCGCAGAACCTGAAGTGCCCAGGCTGTGGCACGGGCAGCGGGACGCCGGTGCTGCTGAGCTGCCGGTCCTGCGGCTACTCAGGAAGCTGGTAGGGAAGCGCCCCCGGTCTGCTCGACTCCGTGGCTGCCTGGCCGCCTCTGTCTGGTGGCGTTCAGAGCTTGACCGGCCCCTCTGAAGCCGCTAGATTACCGTATGCTGTACAGAGAATCCGGCGTGGACATTGACGCCATGGACGCGGTGAAGCGGCACATCCGCGGACTGGTCCGGCCGACCTATACCCCACAAGTGCTTTCGGAGGTAGGGCTGTTCGGCTCGCTCTTTCGTCTGCCGGCGATGAAGGCGCCGGTTCTGGTCGCAAGCTGCGACGGCGTCGGCACCAAGACCGAGGTCGCCCGCATGATGGGCCGATTCGACACGGTCGGCGTAGATATCGTGAACCACTCGGTCAACGACATCCTGACCCTCGGCGCGCGACCCCTGTTCTTCCTGGACTACATCGGCCACGGCAGCCTGACCGCGGGACAGCTTGCTGATACCGTCCGCGGCCTTGCCCGGGCCTGCAAGGCTGTCCGCTGCGCCCTCGTTGGCGGCGAGGTCGCCATGATGCCGGACGTGTACCGCCATGGCGACTTCGACCTCGTCGGGTTTATCGTCGGCGCAGTGGAAGAGAGCCGTATCATAAACCCGCAGCATCTGGCACCGGACGACGTCTGCGTGGGCATACCGTCCAATGGACTTCACACCAACGGTTACACTCTCGCACGCAAGGTGCTCTTCGACAAAGCCGGTCTGCACATTGACTCGCATCCCCGCGGGCTGGGAAGCACACTGGGTGATGTGCTGCTGAGGCCCCACCGGTCGTATCTCAGACTGGTGTATCCCCTCCTTCGTCGAATCAAAGCCCTGGCGCACATCACCGGCGGCGGGTTCTATGACAACATCGGACGGCTGCTTCCGCCCGAGGTATCCTGCATTATCCACCGGCGGAGCTGGCGGCCTCCAGCGGTTTTTCGCCTCATCCAGCGACTGGGCGATGTTCCTGATGAGGAGATGTACCGCACCTTCAACATGGGCATGGGTATGGTGCTGTTCGTCGCGCCTGAGCGGACAGAACGGGTTCTGGCCGCAATCCCGGGCGCGCGTGTGATTGGAAGACTCGTTCGCGGCACCTACGGTGTCGCTGTGGTCTGACTGCGCCATCGCCGACGCCGCAGCCTCGGTTGACAAGAACGGCTGCCGGCCTATGCTGTATCATGGCGACGGTACGGGAACCCCCTCCGCCAACGGCAGCGACAGGAGACCCGCGTGCAGTGGCACTACAACTGCCCTGAATGTGGCAGACCCCTGCAAGTAGAGTGGGAGCACCTTCGGGCCGAGCGGGTCTGCAGCCACTGCCACAAACACCACTTCCCGCCCACGCCGGCGGAGGACCACCTCGCCTACGTCGGCTCTGACCGCTGGCCGAAAGAAGTCGAAGAAGCGGTACTGGCCCTGCGCGGCGACGCCTGCTCGGTGCCCGGCTGTTTTCACATGTACGCGACGCTCGTGCACAAGAAACCGGAGTCCTGCGGCGGCCGCACGTCGGTTGACAACCTGCTGCCGATGTGTGCCCACCATGCGCGGGCAAAGGGACAGCAAGACTACACCGAGTGGCTGCGCACAATCTCGGCAACCGACCGCGCCGAATCCACCGTCGAAATCACGCTGACCGCCCTCCACCGTGACGAGACCGCCCCCGTAACCAGCGTCCAGGTACGCCGGGGCACGAACTACTGCCAGACCATCGCTCAGCAGGACGAACTCGGTATCGATACCCCGGCAGACATGCGCCT
The DNA here is from genome assembly GCA_964592755.1 of uncultured bacterium. Classification (GTDB taxonomy): domain Bacteria; phylum Hydrothermota; class Tepidihabitantia; order Tepidihabitantales; family Tepidihabitantaceae; genus CAZQFS01. The sequence goes on from CAZQFS010000049.1 coordinate 9,873, forward strand.
CGTGGTTCATCGTCTGTTCATCCCCGGCCCGGCACGCTGGCTGGTCCTGAAGTACGACTGGCGGCTCGAGAAGGACGAAAACTGCGGCGTCGTGCTGGCCGCGTGGTCAGCAACTAGGAAGCCAGACTTCTCCGGGCTGCCTGACACCGGTTGCGCGCTTGCGGCAAACACCCATCAACGCAAGGATGCTGAGTCGGGTTCGTCGCGACTCGAGGTACGCATCCGCCCGGAGGTAGAGGAGGTCTGGCACGCAGCCGTGCTGCTCCGCGGTCCGGCCGGCACGCTCCAGATAGACCGACTTGTCCTCGCGGCTACCGACTAGACGCCGGGCGGCGCTGACCCTGCTTCACCGTTTGACTAGAGGGAAGAACTGGACTAGCATATGGCATATCCCAAGCGTAAATCAGATGAAGACTCCACGCCGACGCGTGCCGACGCATTCGCGCACCGCAGCAGGCCTCTCAGATGACAGGCCGGGGGACGCCAATCCGCTGGCCCCTGATTCAGAGGTCGGCTAGATGCGCATCGTCGGGTTTGTCGAGACGTCGCTCGTTGACTGGGATGGGAAGATATCATCGGTAGTGTTCGTCGGCGGCTGCAACTTCTGCTGTCCTTTCTGCCACAACCACCGTGTCGCCGACGATGACCCGGCCCTCGCCGTCACCGACTGGGACACCGTCCAGGTTTCGCTCATCCGCAAGCACGACTGGATTGACGGGGTGGTCTTGTCCGGCGGCGAACCGATGATGCACCCTGAGGTCCTCTCGCTCTGCGCACGCATCAAGAGCCTCGGGTTCAGGCTCAAACTCGACACCAACGGTTCATTCCCCTACCCGCTCAAGCGCCTGATTGAAGCCGGCCTCGTGGACTCGGTCGCAATGGATGTCAAGACCGTACTGGACGACCGGTACGAACAGGCCGTGGGGCGGCCGGTGAACCTGGCTCCGATTCGCCGCACGGTAAGGCTGCTCATCGAGTCCGGCATCGACCACGAGTTTCGGACCACACTTGTCCCCGGACTGGTCGAACCGGAGGACATGCCGGCCATCGGCGCGACTCTGCGCGGCGCGCAGAAAGTCGCGCTCCAGCACTACGACTCAGCCTACGCGCGTATCCCGACGATTGCCGGAGAGAAAGACTACAGTCGCGCTCAGGCTCAGGCGATGGCCGAGTGCCTGAGACCATTTGTCAAGAGCGTGACCCTGCGCGGCAAGTTCGTCTGAACATCGAGCCCGAGAACTTCTGCGCAACCTTGAATCACGGCCTGCCGCACCACCGCGTCATCGGTCCTGCCGCCCTCGCACTCGACCGAAGTCATCCGCACCTGCGCCATACCGCAGGGATTTACCAGCCCGAAGAACGAAAGGTCGGTGGTGACGTTGAGGGCGAATCCATGCAGGCTGACCCAGCGCCTGACCGCGATGCCGATTGAGGCGACCTTGCGGTCCTCGACCCACACGCCGGTCGTGCCGGGCCGGGTCTGTGCCCGCACGCCCAGGCTTGACAGTGCAACGACGAGTGCTCGTTCAAGTCCATCCACGAACGGCCTGACCCCGACCAGACCCTGGCCAAGCCTGAATACCGGATACCCCACCAACTGACCGGGGCCGTGGAAAGTCACGTCTCCCCCGCGCTCGACTCGATGCACTTCGACCCCGAGCCGCACCAGCTCCCCGGCCGACGCAAGCACGTTCTCCGGCCGGGCCGACTTTCCGAGGGTAATGACCGGTGGGTGCTCGACCAGCACAAGAGTGTCAACAATCTCGTCTTTCACCCGCAGATCCCACAACCGGCGCTGCAACTCAAGGCAGCAGCGGTAATCAACCTGACTGAGGCTGACGAGAAGGCAAGTACGCATGGAGTCAGGGCCCAGCCGAAACTATGCCCGGTTGACGACGTGCACGGCCCGGCCGTGAACCGCCTCCGCCGCCTCAAACAGCAGCTCGCTCATGGTCGGATGCGGGTGTACGACCCGACCCAGGTCAGCCGCGGTCAGACCCAGCTCCACCGCCACCGCAGCCTCGGCAATGAGCGCGTCGGCCTGAGGTCCGACTATCGATACGCCCAGGACCTTATCGGTTGCGTCATCGACGACCATCTTGCAGAGGCCTTCGCTCCGGCCCAGAGTGAGCGAGCGCCCGACCGCAGAAAGCGGTACGCGACCAACCCTCACCCTGCGGCCTTCGAGCACGGCTTGGGCCTCGGTAGTGCCCACGGCGGCGACCTCCGGGTCGGTATACACGCAGGTCGGCACCGCCTTGAACTTCCACGCCCTGCCCGCAACAATTATATCGGCCAGGCTGACCCCCTCGGCCATGGCCTTGTGAGCGAGCAGCGGGCCGCCGCGCACGTCGCCGATAGCGTAGATGTGGCCGGCATGGGTCCTGAACTTCGTGTCGGTCTTGATGAAACCTCGCTCATCGGTCTCCACCCCGGCCGCTCCGAGCTCCAGGCCATCGGTGAGCGGGACCCTGCCCGTGGCCAGGAGTACCTTGTCCGCCTCGACCGTCTGCGTCGTATTCCTGTCGGTGTAGCACACCAGGCCGGCTTCCACCTTCTCGACCTTCACCCCGAGGTGGAACTCGATGCCCTCCCGCGCCATGCAGCGCTGCAGGCCGGTGCAAATCTCCGCATCCACGCCCGGCAGGACCTGGTCCATCAGCTCCAGGACCACCACCCGCGTGCCCAGCCGGCTGAACACGGTGGCGAACTCGAGACCAACAACGCCAGCACCGATAACGACAAGGCGCGCCGGCAACTCGACCAGGTTCAGCGCGCCGTTCGAGTCGAGGACGAACCGTCCGTCGGGCATGATGCCGGGCAGCACCGTCGGCTTCGAGCCGGTCGCGACCACCATCGCCTTGGACTCGATTTCGAACTCACTTCCCTCGGCCGGAGCCACGTGTACGCGCCCTGGATCACGGAACCACGCCCGGCCGCGAACCAGCTCGACTCCGTTCGACTTGAGCAGGTACTCCACTCCCCGCACCAGCCGTTCGACGACCCGCGCCTTCCAGCCGTAGAGCGCAAGGAAATCCAGGACGGGCGGCGTGAACACCATACCCATTGAACGCGCCTCGGTCGCGCCGCGCCTGATGCTCGCGGCGTGCAGCAACGCCTTGACCGGGATGCAGCCCCAGTTCAGGCATACGCCACCGACCCGGTCACGCTCGACCAGCATCACTCGCCTGCCCAACTGAGCGAGTCTGATCGCGGCGACGTAACCGGCCGGCCCTGCCCCGATAACCGCAACGTCGCATGGTCTGCCCATTGTCAGGTCCTAATCGGTCGCGTGCCGGAGCGGGCTGACGGAATCACCACGCTGTGCCCTTGACCATCTCCGAGGCGATGACCAGACGCTGAATCTGGTTCGTGCCTTCGTAAATCTGCGTGATCTTGGCGTCACGCATCATCTTCTCGACCGGGTACTCCTTCATGTAGCCGTATCCGCCGAGAATCTGAACCGCATCGGTCGTCACCTTCATCGCCGTGTCTGAAGCCAAGACCTTGGCCATCGAGGCAATCGCCGAGATGTTCTTCATCCCTGCATCAGCGACCCTTGCAGCCTGGTAGATGAGCGTACGCGACGCCTCGACCGCAATCGCCATGTCCGCCAGCATCAACTGCACCGCCTGAAAACTGGCAATCGGCTGGTCGAACTGAATTCGCGTGCGCGCGTAGTCCAGCGCCTCATCCAGTGCGCCGGCGGCAATCCCCAGAGCCTGTGCACCCACACCCGGTCTGGTCCGGTCGAACGTCTTCATCGTGTGGACGAAGCCAAGCCCTTCTCTGCCGCCAATCAGATTGGCGCTGGGAACGCGGCAGTCGGTGAAGACCAGCTCGGCGGTCTTCGAGCAGCGGATGCCCATCTTGTCCTCAATCTTGCCGAAGGTGAACCCGGGTGTGCCATCCTCGATGATGAACGCGGACAGACCACGCGGTCCTTTGGCCGGGTTCGTGCTGGCGACGACCGTGTAGATTTTCGCCACGCTCCCGTTGGTGATGAACTGCTTGGTGCCGTTGAGCACGTAGTGGTCGTCGTGCCTGACCGCCCGCGTCTTCACGTTGGATGCATCAGAACCGGCGCTCGCCTCAGTAATCGCGAACGCGGCAATCTCGCCGGCTGCCAGACGCGGCAGGTACTTCTTCTTCTGCTCCTCGGTTCCGCCGAGGATGATCGGGAATGTACCCAGACCGCACGCGGCGTAGCAGAGACCCGCCGCTCCGTCCACCCGGCACAGCTCCTCGACCACGAGGCACATCTCCATAATCCCCCCGCCAAGGCCGCCGTACTCCTCAGGAATGTATACACCCATGAGGCCCAGGTCGGCGAGCTCCTTCATGATGGCGTGAGGGAACTCGCCGGTCCGGTCAAGTTCTGCCCGCACCGGCTTCATCTTCTCCTGGGCGAACCGGCGGGCGAGCTGTTGAATCTCCTTCTGCGTATCGGTAAGAAAGTAGTCCACTGTTGCCTTCTCCTTGGTCCAGGTTCTGGGTCCTTGCGGCTAAGTGCCGGCCGGGTCGAGTCGCGACATCACGTCTGCGGCCACCTGCTCCAGCGCCGGCAGCATCTCTGCCGCCGTACGACGGTAGAACTCGAGAGAGCGGCCAATCGGGTCCTCGACATCGGTCTCGTCACGCCCGGCAAACGACAGCACCAGTCGGGTACGACCGGCGGCCGCAGGTTCCGTCTCCAACACGCGCCGGCGATGGTACCTGTCCATGACAAGCACCAGGTCGGCCTCGCGCACCAGTTGCGGGGTAAGCTGCTGGGCACGGTGCCGGCTGATGTCGGCGCCGTACTCGCGCGCCACCTGCGCGGCAGGCAAGGTTGGCGCCGCACCCACAGGCGCGTCGGTCCCGGCCGAGTAGACAAAGACCGGCAGCCCGGCCAAGAGTCTCCTCAGAATACCCGCCGCCATCGGGCTGCGACAGGAGTTGCCCGTGCAGACAACCAGAACCGAGAACGCAACGCCGTGACCGAGTCTGACCCGTTCGCCGAATCTGCGCTCAATGTCCAGTATCGCGGACTTTCCTCGTCTGTCAACTACGGCAGGCGAGCAGGTGAAATCCAACACCGTCGGTCCGGGCTCCCACTCATCACGCGCCTTGACCACTACTCTCGTGGCCCGGCCCAGTTCTTCGGCCATCTCGGCCGGGTCGGTGTTCTCCGGCGCAAGTCCAAACCACACCGCGCCCAGCCGTCGAACAAGCTCTCGCGTCAGCGCCTCGCTCGCCAGTGCCACGCCGCCGCCCGGCAGTACCCCGACCACGTCTCCGGCAAGAACCTCTCTGACTGCCGCCTGCCTGGCCGGGTCAACCGAACAGAGCAGGTCGTCAAGCTCCTGCTCGTCAACCAGACGGTACGCCGGCCCCAGAGCAATAGACGTTGGAAGCTCGTCCGGCCGCGCCGCCAGCACGCAGTACCCCCCCAGCATCGGCACGACAGCCGGTCCGTGCCGAAGTGCACCTGCGACCTGGGCCGCGACCTCTGCCGACCTGGCAGGCTCAAATCTAATCGGTCCGATCGCTGCTCCGGCCCGTCTTGAAAGCCCGGTGTCCGATGTCCTGGCGAAAACGCATACCGGCGAACCGCACGTGACCGATACCCTTGTAAGCACGCTCCCGCGCGGCCCAAAGGGTCGCTCCCAGCCCGGTCACGCAGAGCACGCGCCCGCCGTTCGTGACCAGCTTCTCACCCTCAATCCGGGTACCAGCGTGAAACACGATGACATCGTGCAGGCCGTCCGTGTCCAGAAAGACCGGCTCGCCGTGCGAGGAGGAGTCGGGATAGCCGGACCCTGCGGCCACCACGCAGAGAGCGTGCTGTTCGGACCAGCGAAGCTCCTGCCCCGACAGCGTGCCGTCAAGGCAGGCAAGGCAGAGTCCGGCCAGGTCGGTCTGAACGAGCGGAAGCACGACCTGGGCCTCAGGGTCGCCGAACCGGCAGTTGAACTCCAGCACCTTCACGCCATCGGCCGTGAGCATGATGCCGGCATAGATGACTCCACGATAGTCAATGCCCCGGCGGCGCAGACCGGCGACAAGCGGCAGGAAAACGCGCTCTTCGACTTCCCGTTGAACTTCAGGCGTAACCAGAGGCGCTGGTGCGTAAGCACCCATGCCGCCGGTGTTCGGTCCCACGTCGCCGTCGAGCAGCCGCTTGTGGTCCTGCGACGCCGGCAGAAACCGGCACAAGGTCCCGTCACATAGAGCGGTGATTGAGGCTTCCTCGCCGACCAGGCACTCCTCGACTACGACCGTCTTGCCCGCCGGGCCGAACCTGCCACGCTCGAGCATTCCGGTCAAGACCTCCACTGCCTCGTGCTTGGTCTCGCAGATGACAACCCCTTTCCCTGCTGCGAGACCCGCTGCCTTGATGACGACCGGCATCGGCTGTGTGTCAATGTAGGCGCGCGCCCTTGCCGGGTCGTCAAACACTTCAAACCGCGCCGTAGGAATCCCCTGCTCCTGCATCAGTCGCTTCGCGAACGCCTTGTCTCCCTCAAGCCGCGCTCCGGCCTTGTCCGGACCGAAAAGCGCAAGGCCGTGTCGGCGAAACTCGTCGGCCACGCCGGAGACAAGAGGTGCTTCGGGCCCAACGACGGTCAATTCGAACCTTTCCCGGCGGCAGAAGGAAACAAGACTCCCGATGTCCCGCAGGTCGAACGTTTCGCAGCGAGCGATGCGGGCGATGCCGCCGTTACCCGGGACAGCGCAGACGTCGTGGCCATGATTGACCAGATGCCACACCAGGGCGTGTTCTCTTCCACCTGAGCCGAGGACGAGGACTCTCATCTTCCAACCAAACGACCGGCCCCGGCGCGGCGGACCAAAGCCGGTCCGTCCGCACCGTGCCGGGCAGAGCTACGTCTGAACAGAGTAAAGGTTCTCACTAGTATGCCCTGACGAATCTACTCGGCAGCCGGGCTGTGTCAAGAAGAGGGAAGAAGGAGATTCCCGAAGCCAAGTGTGAGCTGTCAAACCACAGCGAAAGTGTCATGGGTCGACAGCGTGAGCGGTGGGAGGCTGAGCACTGCTTGGCAGTGCGGTGACGGGAATCGTGCTGACCCGGTCGTGCCGAACATGGTCAGTCCTGCCGTCTGAATTGTCAAGACTGGCACTTCCCCCGTGCCGCTACTCTGTGACATGGTCGCTGTGCCATCACAACCCGAAGCGATGCCGATTTGACAGGACGGTGGGCAGGAGTTTGCCTGCTCTAGCATCAACTGGAACGAATACGTGCTCATCTATGAGTACAACGGCGACAACAGCCTTGAGCTTTGAGCTCGTGGACTCAGTACCGCACTACTGGCCGAACGGCCATGATGTCTGCTCCGGCAACGACCTCGACCAGGATGGCAGGCCTGAGTTCTTCGTGGTCTATCAGCATCTCAGTCCGCACTCCTGCTTCTACATCTGCATGTACGAGGCAACTGGCAACTATTCATACGAAGAGACGTTTATGGATTCCATCGTCGGCGGGATTGATGCGGATGCCCGGAACGGCACCTGTGCTGACATAGACGGAGACGACATCGAAGAGTTGCTCGTAGTCGTATCAGGCGGCGGCCACACCTGGGTTTTCGAGATGGAGGCCATCAGGCTGCTTTCGCCCGGCGGCGGCGACAGCTTGACGCCCGGTGAAACGTGCCGGGTCCGCTGGTCCCTCTTCATCCCCCCTCGATGCGACTCGGTTTCGCTACTCCTGCGGACGGCCTCGACGTGGCTTCTCGACACAATCGCCACCGGGCTGTCTGTTTCCGACTCCTCCTTCGACTGGGTAGTTCCCCCAGGCCCGATTGACTCCTGCCGAGTAGTCACCATCGCCTATGGCCCGGGCTGGCAGTTCGACGAATCGGACTCCGCGTTCAGCATCGCCCGTGTCGGTATCGCGGCTGGGAAGCCGCTCCCACCAAAGGAGTGGACTCTGTCTGCCAGCCCGAACCCGGCTCGGGGCAGGGCGGTCGTCAGGTACGACGTGCCGCTGGCGTCAGACGTCAGCCT
>CAZQFS010000050.1:0-17300 GCA_964592755.1 uncultured bacterium
TGGGGAAAGTTCTCTCATCTCCCGAGTCGCGCCAGGCCTCGCATATCTTTCCTGCGAGCGTGATGAGCTCATCGAACTTCATGATGACCCTGTCGCGGTCTTTCGTCAGTCGGGCTGGCGAGTACCGGCTCGGACCTTCTGCGTCATCGTAAATCACGGACGACCTCCTTCTGAGACTGGAAGTTATCGGGGACGTTAACCATCTTCGATGTCTCTGTCAAGGCCGGACGGTCTTCGGCTGCCATCGCGGCCATTATAGGCTCAGCGGCATAGGTGTCAACGTCGCGCTGCCGGCGTTGCCGGGCCGGGTTTTCCCTGAGGCTGAGCTCGCGGCGCGATTCCGTCGGTTAGCGGGCCAGCACGGCTTTCTCGACGCGGCAGGCCTGGGGTGTCTTGAGCCTGATGAAGTAGACTCCGGGCGCGACCGGGCGACCCAGGTCGTCTTTTCCGTCCCAGACCTGGATGGTCTGTGAGGGTTGCAGGCTGTAGGCCCTGACCGCTCGCCCCGCGGCGTCGGATACTACCAGTTTCGCCCGGGCCAGGCTGCCCAGGCGCAGGGTGATTGCCGTGGCCGTATGGAACGGGTTGGGGGAGAGGGTGATGGACGGGCCGGTGGTCAGTGGGTCTGGACCGGCCAGACCGAGCCCGGTGGCGAGCAGGACCGATACGCTGCCGGCAGTGTAGCAGGGGAGAGCAAGGTCAATCGCGCCGTCGCGGTTGAAGTCCGCGGTCCTGACCCGCCAGGGCGGACTGGCGACGTGATAGAGCGCCAGGTTGTCGAACACACCCTGGCCGTTGTTGCGCAGGACCGCGGCGCTGTCGCTGTTGTAGCAGGCGAATGCCAGGTCGATGTCGGAGTCGCCGTCCAGGTCAGCGCCGTCGAGCGCGAAGTGACCAAGCCGGGTGGCGTAGGACGCGGCCGGCCCGAACGTGCCGTCCTGGGTGTTGAGCAGCACGCTGACGACACCGGCGGTCGGGTGTGCGGTTGCCAGGTCTACCCAGTTGTCGGCGTTGAGGTCGCTGGCAAAGATGCCGTCGGGCGCGGCCGCAGTCGTGTAGTTGGCCAGACGGGGGAAGATTCCCCGACCGTCGTTGTGGAGCACGCTCACGTTGTCATTGCCCGCGTTGGCGACAATGATGTCCGGGTCTCCGTCGTTGTCCACGTCGCTCAGGACCACACCGCGCGCCCAGGAGCCGGCCGAGTAGTTCACCGGGCCCGAGAACGCCCCGGCGCCGTTGTTGGTCATGATGCGGACGTTGTTCTGTGAGCCCCAGCCGTCGGTGAGGACCAGGTCAATATCGCCGTCTGCGTCCAGGTCTCCGCCCCAGACCTGCTGGCCGAGGATGGCCGGGGCAAGGCTCTGGGAGACCGTGAACGTGCCGTTGCCCGAGTTTGTTAGAATCTCAAGGGCCGAGGTGCCGGGCTGGTTGTGGAAGCAGGCGAGGTCAATGTCGCCGTCTGAGTCAAAGTCCGCGCCGAAGAGCGAGATGGGGTCAGAGGCGACGCCGGTGTAGACCGGGGATGCGAACGTGCCGTCACCTGAGTTCCTGAGCAGGCAGACCGCAGCAGGGGAGTTCGAAGTCGTGGTGATGTCAATGTCGCCGTCACCGTCGAAGTCGGCGCACCACTCGCCTCTTGGCTCGGCCCCGGTCGGGTAGTTTGCCGCGGCGGCGAACGTGCCCGACGAGCCCGATGGTACCCGGGTAGTGAAACTCCAGCCGAACCCGCGCAGGTACACGCCGGTGCGTGCCCTGACCCGAGTTGAGAGCATTGCCGAGACCGGTTCGCCCGGGGCAAATCCCTGGCGTGGAACCAGGGTCGCGGTCATGGTCGCGCTGTCATAGGCGATGCCTCCCCGATGCAGGCCGGTCATCGCGCCGTGGGCGAGAAAGCTGGCCGAGTCGAGGGTGGTCGGGTCGAGCGTCAGGTTGAAACGAGCCTGCAACCGGGCGCTGTCTTCTGCCGCGACCGCATGTTGCTCGGGCGAGACCTGCGTCACCGTCAGCGCGTCCTGATTCAGCAGGATGGACACGTTGTCGCCCCGGTAGTTGGCGGTGGCGGCGTCCTTGTCGCCGTCGCCGTCAAAGTCGCCGGACCCGACCGAGCTCGGTTCCGCGCCGGTCGCAACTGCGGAGCGCGGGCCAAGCACGCCCCGGCCGTTGTTGAGAAAGACCGACATCTCGCCGGCCCTGGCGTCGGCCGTTACGACATCGAGCGCACCATCGGCGTTCAGGTCGGTCAGGGCGACTGATATCGGCTCCCGGCCGGTTCTGTAGGACCGGCGTGAACCCAATCCGCCCGAGCCGTCGCCGAAGAGCACCGAGATGCTGTCAGCACCCCAGTCAGTGGAGACGGCATCGATGTCGCCGTCACCATCCAGGTCAGCGCAGGCAAGCCCTATCGGGTTTGTGCCTACCGGATGACTCACGGCCCCCGCGAACGTGCCGTCGCCGTTGCCGCGCAGCACCGAGACCGTGCTCGCTCCCTGGTCGGCAGTGACGAGGTCGGGGAAACCGTTGTTGTCCAGGTCTGCGCAGACAAGCCCCAGGGGCGTGCTGCCGGTCGTGAAGTGGGCTGCCACGCCAAACGTGCCGTCGCCGTTGCCCAGGAGCACGGCGATGCGGTCGGACCCGTAGGAGCTCGTGGCAAGGTCGAGCGCGCCGTCAAGATCTAAGTCGGCGCAGACCACCCCAAAGGGGTTGGTCGATGCGGCATAGCTCACCGGCGCGGCAAAGGTGCCGTCACCATTGCCGATCAGGACCGCAACCTGGTTCGCGCCGCCGAGCGCCAGGGCCAGGTCAAGGATGCTGTCGGCGTCAAAGTCGCCGACGCACAAACTCTGGGGAACCGGTCCCAGCGCGCAGCTCGGAAGCGTATCGAAACCGCCGTTGCCCCGGCCGAGCATGATAGCGAGTCGGGCCGCGTTCAGGCAGACGACCGCAAGGTCCAGGTTGCCGTCGCGGTTGAAGTCGGCCGCCAGGATGCTGTTTGCGCCGTCGCCGGTTTCCACATCGCGGGCGTGAATGAGCTGTCCCGAGCCTCCTGTCGCCCGCACCAGGAAGTCCCACGCGAACCCAGAGAACGTGTCGCCCCGGGCCGAGACGATACCTTTGCTCAGCACCGCAGTCACCGGTTCACCGGGCCGGAACCCTGAGTCCGGGTCAAGCACCGCCATGTTGGCCAGGGTGTCGCAGGTCAGCGAGCCGTAATGGGTACCGGTCCATGCCCCGCGCGCCGCGAACGTCCGGCTCGTCACCGTGGTCCAGTCCATCGCGGTGTTGAAGCCCGCCGCGACGTTGGTCGCCGGACTGACGTGCAGCGCGTTCTGGGCCGGGACCAGAGTCGTTATCTCCGGCCGGGTCGAGACCGCACCCGGCCCGCCGTACGCGCCCATGTCGTTGCGCGAGCCGTCCGGGTCGTTGTACTGGGTTGCGGGGTTGCCCGAGTCAATGCAGGGAGAACCGGGCATGAGACGAAAGTCGCCGGTCAGGGTATCGGCATAGAGCGGGTCGCGGGAGATGCTGCCCGTGCCGGGCGTGGCCTGCTGGTAGTTGGTTGCATTGCCCCAGACATCGTTGTAGGTCAGTTGGGGAGGGGAGCCCCCGCTCGGGCCGTAGACCCCGTAGAGCGAGTTCCGGGTAACGATGTTATTCATGAATACCGGGCCGTAGCCCGAGTAGTCGTAGAACCCGATGCGATTGCGGTGAATGGTGTTGTTGACGATGGTCGCGCCTGAACCGGTGCTGATGCCGTCGTAGATGTTGTCTGCCACGACGCAGTTGTGGATGCAGGCGGTAGAGCCGTTCCAGAGCGCGATTCCGCAGTCGTTGCCCTGGATGCGGCAGTTGGCGACCTCCGGGCGCGCGCCCGAGTTGCAGAATACCCCGCCGCCACCCGGCATGCCGCCGCTGTTACGCGCCCCGGTTATCGTGAACCCCTCAAGCTTCGTGTCCGGGCCGATGGCATTGCCGATGGCACGGACCACGTCGCCCGGGTCGTTCTGGCCGTCAATGACCGAGCGGCCCTCGCCGGCTCCGCGCACAACCACGCCGGCCTTGAGCAGAATCTCCTCAGGGTATCGGCCCGGCGCGACCAGCACGATGTCGCCGGCCCGGGCCGCGTCAATCCCCTGTTGAATCGTCGGGTACTGACCCGGCACGTGGATGATATCGGCCTCAACTGAGCAGAACACCAGGCACAGGGTAAGCAGTGCGGTTCTCATGGCAGCCTTCTTTCGCGTTTCGTTGCTCGTCTGTCTCCGGCCGCGCTTGCGGCGACTGAGGATATGCCGACCAGGTCGTTCTGTCAATGGCGGGGTGCGGCGGTGCGGGCAAGGACTGTCCGGGAAGACCGGAACCACGTCTGAGGTATATACGGAAGTGAGTCTCTCCCTTTGTGCGTCTCTGCGACCGTGGGCTGGCTCTTGCGTTTCGGCTTTTTGTCGCTATCCTTACGGCGCGCTGTCCGGCAGGCAACCAGCAGTGCAATGTTGCTTGACATGCGCAACGATTTTAATACATTAAGGTGTGTCCTGTAATCATGAGCTAACCATAAGGAGGCCTTGGTGATTCAGGAGTTCAAAGACGGCGGCGGCATCATGTGGTTTCTGCTTGCCTGCGCCGTCATGGGTGTGGCGCTGTCGCTCGAGCGGGCGTTCACGCTCACCCTGCGTCTTCGGCTGAACGTAAAACGATTCAGTCAGCAGTTGATGGACGTGATTGGCAAAGACGGAGTGAAGGCCGGCATCGAGCTTTGCAACAAGACGCCGAGCCCGGCCGCGCGTGTGCTTGCCGCTGCCTTGGATAAGGCTGGTCAGGGCAAGACACAGATGGAAGATGCCATTGTCCGGGCCGGCGCGACCGAACTCGCGTTCCTGGACCGGGGCATGGCGCTGATTGCCGGTCTGACGACGGTTGCTCCTTTCATCGGCTTCCTGGGCACGGTCACCGGCATGATTGGCGCGTTCAAGGCGGTCGCTGCGGTCGGTGAGGTCGAGGCAACGGTGGTTGCCTCCGGTATTGCCGAGGCACTCATCACCACCAAGTGGGGCCTGCTGATTGCGACGCCACTGGCGATTGTCCACATTCTGTTCCAGGGCCGCGTCAACGGCTATCTGCGCGACATGGAGACCGCGGCAAGCGAGCTGTTCGACTTCATGGTGTCCAAAGGACTGATCGCCCGCGAGCGCGTGATGGCGGTCACGAAGATGACCCAGGAATAGGATTCTGCAGGTGAACCGGACCAGCTTTGCCTAGGAGAGCCAGATGGCGCTGAGTCTGAGAAAGAAGCACGCAACCGGCCAGCCCCAGATTCCGACCGCATCCACCGGCGACATCGCCTTTCTTATCCTCATTTTCTTCATGTCCACCAGCATGTTCGCCAAGGAAAAGGGGCTGAAGATCGTCCTGCCCGAGCAAGGCGAGGCGACGAAGATTAAGGCCGAGAACATCCTGACAGTTGCGGTCAACCCTGCCGGACAGGTGCTGGTCGGCGACCAAATCGTGAACGTTGACCGGGTTCAGGAACTGGTTGTCCAGCGTCTGGCCGAGAACAGGGAACTGGCAATCGCCCTGCGGGTCAGCCGCAAGGCTCCATACGAGGTCATGATCAAGGTCTTTGACGAGCTGAAGCTGGCAAAGGCCGAACGGGTCAGTCTGATGCCGATCCTCGAGGAAGAAGGAGCCGGGCCATGAAGCGCATCGAAGGCAAGAAGCAATCAGCGCCCGAGATTCCGACCGCATCAACCGGCGACATCGCGTTCCTCCTGATTATCTTCTTTCTCGTCGGCACGACCTTTCGGGCCGGTCAGGGGTTGAAAGTCGTGCTGCCGCAGGCTCAGTCCACCGAGCGCATCCTCAAGCGCCGCAACACCGAGAACATCTGGATAGACAAGACCGGCCGCATCTCAATCAGTGACAATCTGGTGACTCCGGCCGGCGTGACCGCAGTGATGACCGACCGGGTGATTGAGAACCCGGACATCGTAGTCGTGCTCCAGGCAGACAAGGACGTGCCCTACGGATACGTCACCGACGTGCTTGAGGCCCTGAAGCCGGCCCGGGCACTGAAGGTGACCTTCGCGACCGGGTATCGGATGGGAGAGAGCTAGCATGGTGGAGCGAGCAGGCATCAGCTTCCTGGAATGGGAGGACCGATACTACGCGGTGGCAATCCGCGTCGCCGCATCCGTGTCGCTGGCGCTCATCATGGCGGCGTTTCTCGTTCTGCCCAGGGAGTTTGTCGTCCGGCCCTACCAGTTGCGCCGGTCGGTCGCTACGATAATGGAGGCGCTGCCGCCTGAGCTGGAGAAGATAGCCGAGCCACCCAAGGCAGAGAAGCCGGCTACGGTTCCGGTCGCAGCCGAGAGCGAGGCTGAGGTAGAGGTCTCGACGATCGACCCCACGGTCTTCAGCGAGGTTATCAAGCGCACCGATGAGACCGACATACCGGTGGTGCCGTTCTGGAAGGTTGAAGTCAAACCGCAGCCGGTCAACATCCCGGTACCGACCTACCCTGACATGGCGCGTCAGGCAGGAATCGAAGGCCAGGCCGTGATTGAGGCCCTGGTAGATGTTGACGGCGGCATTGCCGACGCCAGAGTATTGAAGAGTTCAGGCAACACCTCGCTCGACGCGGCCGCAGTGGACGCGGCCATGAGGGCGAAGTTCTCTCCGGCGAAACAGCGGGACAAGCCAGTAAGGGTATGGGTGTCAATTCCATTCCGCTTCACGCTGCAGTAGTGGCGAAGAGAACCGGTCCGAACTCACGAAAACCGGCCCGGACCGCCGGGCTGATGACAGCAAAGAGAAACCCGCGGCCCCGGGCTGCGGGAGTCCGCAAAGATGACCGACATAGCATCTCTAACAAAGGAGGAGTCTGATGCGTAACGTGCTATGTTTTGCCCTGCTTGTTCCGGTGCTGGCACTGGCAGCAGGGAGTCTGCGGTCTGAGACGGTGGTTGCCCCGCCGATCGGGCCGCAGGGTACAGGCAGCCTGGTCAGGACCGGCGGGTCACCGATTCCGCCCAAGACGTTCTGGCTGGGCACGGTAGACACAGTTGGCGGAACCATCTACGACTGGGTCGCCAATGCTCAAACCTACCGATTCTGCATCAACACGCCCGGCTCTGGTCTGCACCTGTTGTGGATGTACTCCAATGATACCACCTCGGGCCAGCCGGACCGGAACATGCGCTACCAGTACTACGACTACGCAATGCACACCTACAACTGGCTTGACCCGGACTTCATGCTGTCCGGCGTCAATGTCTCGACCGCGCGGTCGGGATTCGGAAGCCTGTCGGCAGACCCGACAACCGGCGCCGCAGTCGTGTCGTACCACCAGACCGACATTCCCCCAATCTACCCGCTGGTTGCACGTGACATCGCGGCCGGTGCCGGCATCTTCGAATACTGCAGCGGTGACCCTGACCTGAATGCCTACCTTTGGCCTCCAATCTACGTTGGCAATGACCGAACCATCCACATGCACATGGTGGACGACGCATCTCGCGACAACATCTTCTACTCGCGGGCAGCGACCTGGTGCACCTGGGACCCGCCTGCGTCTGTGACCCCGACCGCCCCCACGTTCCCGACCAACGGTGTCGTCGCCTCGCAGCAGAGCCCGAAGGTCTGTCTTACCTGGGTTCATGCCGAGGCATTCCCTTACGTTGGGTACTACAGGCTGTCGAGCGATGGCGGCACAAACTGGGACCCCGAGGTGGAACTCGGGTATCCACCCGTGTTCACGCCTGGTTCAGACACGACCCCCTCGTACTATATCACTTCCTTCAACCCGTTCTACGATGCCGAGGACAGGTTGCACATCATCGTGGATGTGATGCCGATTATCAGGGACACAGCCTACCTCCTGCCGATCGAGATATGGGACTGGTGCGCTGGCCGTACCCCCGAGTGGAGCCGTGTGCACCGGGCCGAGGCGGAATCGCTCATTGCCGGGCCGGGCACAAACGCGCTTTTTGCGTGTCGCCCGATGCTTGGCGAGGACAACGATGGCAACCTGTTTGCGGTCTGGGAGCAGTTTGACGTGCAGAATATCGACCCGGTAACCAACCTGATGCGGGCTGACGTATGGATTTCCGGTTCCAGTGACGGCGGCCTGACCTGGACCCAGGCACAGATGGTCAACTCGCAGGGACCGGTATCGTATCGGTCCCCGTCAATCAGCAACATCGCGATTGACGGCGGTGATTGCGATACGGTCTGCGTACTCTATCTCGCCGACTCCATCGCCGGGCCCAAGGCCGGTGCCTCGCCGGTTGGTGTCTGGAGTTTCAATCCGATGCTCCTTTCGAAGATACCGCGGAACCTCATCATCCCCGACGGCGTTGCCGAGGGGCCTGGTGTCACGCCTGCACGCGTCAGTGTGTCCGCCACACCGAATCCGGTTCAGACACGCACCCACATCTCATATGCGCTGCCGCGCAGCGGCGACGTATCCCTGGTTGTGAACGACGTGGCCGGCCGGCCGGTCAAGACCCTGGTGTCCGGTTCGCGTCAGGCCGGGCGCCACACCGTGACTCTGGACGCCGGTAACATGGCGGCCGGTGTCTACTTCTACACCCTGAACACGGGCGCAACTTCGGTAACGAAGAAGCTCACCGTAGCTCACTAGTCCTACAGTGCGGGGCGGGCTTTCCTGCCCGCCCCGCCTGCTCGAGAGGCAGCGGCGCTGGGCTGGCCCAGGGTCAAGAAAGCAGACAGGGCCTTGGCACGCAGGGTCGGCCTGCGCTCACAAGAGAGGAGGCTGCATGAGACAGGCTGCCGGTTGTTGGCTGTTTGTGGTCTTCAGCCTGCTGGTCGCCGGTTGTGGAACTGAACCACCGGCAGACTGGCAGTGGTGGACTGAGAGTGACTCCGCCGCGGTCAGGGACACTCTGAAGAGCTGGCGTGGTGTACTCGATGCGTTTCAGTCGCTGTCCGACACCCTGCGTCTGAACCTGTCGGTACGACTGACCGCGGCTGACAGCACTTCGGCGAACGGGGAACCGCTATACAAGTTCGCCCATCTGATTGCGGTGCGGTCCGTGCCGGCAGAGAGCGGTCATGCCGACGAGTACCGATTCGGCGTCGCGGTCGATACGATGGTGTTGCAGGGAAGGCCGATGACCGACACGTTCTGCCAGGTGACCTACCGCGATACCCTGGCGCAGACCTTGACCCATTTCCTCTATGACAGCCTCTGGGTTGTCTCATACGCGCCTGAGACTCTGCCAGACACGACGGTTGTCTACCGTGTCGCCGGAACCGAACGACGCGGCTTCGACGCGCCGCAGACCTCAACCAAGACGCACGGCTGGACCGCCAGGCGCGAGGTATTCCTGCCCAAGGATTCGGCCGGGCCGTACCGAGTCGGAAAGCTCACCGGGTTTGGTGCATTCGTGCCCAACACCCAGGACGCTCCCAGCATCGACCGGGTTGTGCTCAATCGGCCTGGTCAGTCGGATACGCTCTTCTACTCGCCGCGTCGTGACGGGCGAGGTCTGTACAACCTGAGAGTACTCGACAACCTTTACACGGTACACGAGGGGGAGCAAGTTGACCTGGTTGTCAGCACGACCACACCGGCCGACACGGCCGTTGACCGGAACCGGTTCTTCGTTGGGATTGAAGGCAGAAAGACCGATATCACGGCCGGCGCAAAGCGGGGCGCGACGAGCTTCGCCTTCACCCGACCAGGGTATCAACACATCTACATTCAGGTGCTGCCTCTTTCAAATCTGCTCTACCGCGACGCCGCGTTCAAAGGTACGACTTGGGCACTCCCGGTGCGTGTTCTGCCAAGACCCTAGGAGGTGATGATGACAACGACAAATTACCGGGAACAGGTGACCAGAATGCTGGTGGTGTTCGCCGGACTGCTGCTGCTGGTCGGCTCGGCCGGAGCAGCCGCGACCGGTCGTATCCGGGGGCGGGTGCTTGATGCGAGGACCCGCGAGCCGCTGATTGGCGCAAACGTGGTCATCGAAGGCACCGAGCTGGGCGCAGCGACTGACGCGGCCGGTGAGTACTTGGTCGCCAACGTGCCGGCAGGGCGTCACGAGATGGTTTGTTCCTACATCGGCTACGAAACCCAGAAGAAGACCGACGTACTGGTGATTCCGGACCAGACCGTGACTGAGGATTTCGCACTCGCTACGGGTGAGCGGATTCAGCTTGGCGAGGTGCTTGTTGCCGGGACACGTGCGGCAATTGTGCGCACGGACGCAAGCACCAGCCGGCCGATGACGGACGAAGAGATTGCCAAGCTGCCTGTGGCGACCCTGGCCGACATTGTACGGCTTCAGACCGGGGTGGTGACGAGTCCGGTCTATGGTCAGCATCTGCGTGGGGGACGACCGGATGAGGTGGCTTACTATGTTGACGGGGTGGCAACATCAGACCCGCTGTTCGGGTATCAGGCAGCACGCGTGAACCCGGAGGCGACCGCAGAGGTCGTCATCATCTCGGGCGGATTCGACGCTGAGTATGGTGAGGCGATGTCGGGAATCATCCAAGTCATCACCAAAGAGGGCAAGGGCGAACTGAAAGGAAGGATGAAGTACACGACCGACGAGTTGTTCCCTGGTGCGCTGAACTTCGGCGACAACCGGTACGAGGCATCGCTGGGCGGGCCGGTGCCGGGGATAACGCGGCTGCGCTACTTCCTGTCCGGCGAGCTCTACTTCTCTGACGACTACAGCCCGTTGAAGTACCGGCTGCCGCATCAACAGCGCCAGGACTACAAAGGGACGATGAAACTCACCTACTCGCTGCCGGTCAACGAAGGCATGCGCCTGACCGCAGATGGCTTCGCGGCCCGCGAGCAGTTCGAAATGTATCCATGGGACCGGGAGAACGAGAATCATCTCGGGTTTAAGTACAACCTCGACCACTTCCTCTCCCGGCGTGACCGCGCCAAGAAAGCCGACGTCTCGGTGAACCACATGTTAACCAAGACGACATTCTACAACGTACGCTTCAACTACTTCGGCGACGAACGGACCACGGCCGTACGAGACCTTGCGCGCGAAGCAGAAGAGAGGAACTTCGCCGAGCGGTTCTGGGAGGACTACATCTTCAAGGCCGAAGACGAGGTGAAGAAGAACGACTCGGTGCTCTTTCGCCCCATGCCCGGTTACGTGCAGCAATCACAGGTGAATACCAACAACCCCTGGGGCGTGTATAACCTCTACTACGGTGAGGGCGACTACCGGTTCTTCCAGATGCACTGGTCGGACGTGCTCACCCTCAAGGGTGATGTCACCCACAACGTCGGCAGGGTGCATGAGTTCAAATCCGGACTTGAGGTACGCAAGAACTACCTTCACCGACGTTACAACTCCCTGCCTTGGGACCCCAACCCGTTCGTTGATTCGTACGACGTGGAACCGGTCAATGCCGCGGCTTTCATCCAGGACCGGATGGACTTCGAAGACTTGGTCGTGCGCGCCGGGCTGCGGCTCGACTATCTCGCCCCGCTCACACGCAAGCGGGCGCGGCCTGACGTCATCGAGGATACTTCCACCGTTCCGGCGATGACCAAGTTCAAACTCTCTCCACGACTGGGTATCTCGTTCCCTATTACGACGGTGACCAAGTTCCGCTTCTCCTATGGTCATTTCTTCCAGACCCCAGCCTACCGTTATTTGTTCGACAACATCGGCAGCGCCGCTTACTCACGCGGCAACATGATCATCGGCAATCCGGACCTCCTGGCTCAGCAAACCATCGCCTATGAGCTCGGAGTCGAGCAGGAGGTATCCCGGTACGTGGTTGCGGACCTGACCGCCTACTACAAGGACATCTTCGACCTGATGGGTACGCGGTTCCAGCCTGCGGTTCCGCTTGGCTACTTCCCGCTGGTAAACGAGGAGTACGGCAGCGTGCGCGGGTTTGAGGTCGGATTGCAGAAGGCGCTGGCTGATTACTGGAACGCGCGGGTTTCATATGGACTCTCCCTGGCCCGTGGCACGGCGTCGTACACCTACGAGTGGTACTACGAGAGGTACCGATACGGCACGGACCCGGTTACCGGTCTGCAGATGGAACCACCCCGGCGCGACTATGCGCTTGAGTTCGACGAGCGGCACAATGCCAAGCTCAGTCTGGGTCTGGACTTTCCGGGTGACCTCAGGTTCATTCCGTTGCGTGACTTGTCCGGGACCCTGCTTGTCTCTTACGGCTCAGGTCTGCCGTACACGCCGCGCGAGGTCGGAGCACGGGGGCTGAACGCCGGGCGTCAGACCGCCGAACGGAACTCGGCGCGCATGCCGCCTCGGTTCTCGGCAGACCTGAACGCGGCAAAATCATTCCGCATCGGCGGGCTCAAGCTCGGGCTCACTGCCGTGGTGACCAACCTGCTGAACAACCAGACCGTACACTGGGTCTACGGCGCAACCGGTCAGCCGAACGACGACGGCTACGCAGCAACGCTTTCGCCCGCCAACTGGGGTGTAACGTCGGATGTGACACTGTTGAACCCGAGCCTTTACAACCCGGTCAGGGACCGCAATCACGACGGCTATATCACGGATGAGGAGGAGTACTCCGCATATAAAGTGGGGTACCTCGATTTCGTGGACAACCCAATCAACTACGGTGCTCCCCGCCAGGTTCGCGTCGGAGTCAGTCTGGAGTTCTGAGGAGGAAGCATGAGAATCCTAGCTGGAATCAGAGACCGCGACACTCGACTCAGGACCATACTCCTGCTCCTTGTCTTCGTCTTCCCGGTGTGGGCCAGGACAGCAACAAAGCCGTGGCGGCCAGGTGCGCGCAAGTTCGAGAACCGTCAGTATCTGAAGAACCAGTGGCGGATAAACATATCGAACTACGGTACGTTCGGGTACTCGGAGACGCGTTCCGGCGGCGGTGAATGGCCAGCCGGCTCGGGCGACATGTACATATACGGGGCTGGCATCTGGATCGGCTCAATCAAGAAAGGCCTGCGTCCCATCAAAGACACTCTGGTCTCGAACGGATACAACCCCAACTCGGGTAAGTCGGAGATGACGCCGGGGTGTTTTGACAGCCCCCTGGGTGGCTATGGCAGCCGCGAGTTCGAACGTGTCTACCTCTACCCAGAGGACTGGCCGCCGAACCCCGACGATTTCCCTCCCGAACTGAGTGACTCGGTGCGGACGCCGCTCAGGATTCCGTCGGGAAACGAGACTATTCCCGGCTACTTCTACTACATTCCGCGCAACGCGGTCTCGACCGGCGACGCCTGGACCGTCTTCAATGATAAGGACCCGGCCCAGCACGTCGCCAGTCTCAGCCCGACGCCGCGTCCGCAGAATATCGAGGTCTACCAGACGACATACTCGTGGACCCTCCCGTGGAACCGAGACATCGTATTCTTCAAGCTCGACGTGCGCAACCGTGATACGGCCACGCTGCGTGACATGCGCATCGGCATGGTCTGCGACGCTGATGTAGGCAACGCGGCTGATGACTGGTGCGGTCTGGCACTGCACAAGTACATCTACAACAGCTCCCACACAGACTCGGTTTTCGTGGACAACATGGGCTACGTCTGGAGCAACGACGCCGTGCCGAGCGGGATGGTGGGATTCGATTTCCTCCAGAGTCCCTACGTCAAGAACCCGGACGGTACGATTGACGGGTTTGACGGTGTGGACAACAACGGCAACGGCTTGATTGACGAGCCTGCCGAGGGGCGCCAGTTGGGCATGACGTCCTACAAGATATTCACGCTGACCGATGCCGACCCCAAGGACGACTTCGAGCAGTACCTGGCTCTCGCTGGTTATGACTACGCCAACCCGCAGCACCCGTACAACCCGTTCGACTCGACCGACCAGGCGCCGGCGGACAAACGTTTCCTGCAGGCAACCGGGCCGTTCGACCTGGCTCCGAATGAAATCGCCACCGTGACTATCGGAGTCATCGCCGCGAATCGCGCACCGGGCACTGACACCACCATGCCTTACTACCTTGCCTTGGCATCTCAGGCCGCCCAACAGGCATACGACAACAACTGGATTGCGCCTGAGCCGCCACCGAGCCCGAATTTGACCGTAGTACCGGGCGATGGCCGCGTGACTCTTGTCTGGGATGATTTTCCTGAGAGCTCCAAGGACCGTTTCTTCCCATTGTCTCGTGCGCTGGCTAGCCCATTCTATCTGGAGCAAGACTTCCAGGGATACAAGGTCTATCGGAGCCGAACCGGACAGCCCAACACCTGGGCTCTGCTTGCTCAGTTTGACCGGAACGACGGGGTAAAGTACGAGGACACGACCATTGCAGAGTCCCTGCGAACAAAGGCCACGGACGCCGGACTCTCGTACAGCCTTGTGGACTCAAGCCGGCTCCGGCTGGGATTCCCTTACTACTACGCGGTAACCGCGTTCGACGTGAACTACACCGGCGGCAACGACACGGTACCGCCCGACACCCTATCCCTTGAATCCGGCATCATCTCGGTGCGGGCGGTGCCCCGGACACACCCTGCCGGATACGTGCCGGCTTCGGGTTCGGCCCGCCAGGTCGCCGGTAACGCGGCTCTGCGCATGACTGTCGAGCCGTCTCCGCTTGTGCCCTATGCCGTGCGCCGCGAGAAGTACCGGGTTTCCTTTGACGGCCCGAGTTTTGCTCGCAATACTTCGCGGCCGGTCTACTCCTACGTCGTCACTGACCAGGCAGGCGATACCCTAGTACAGCCCGCGTCGTTCAGCTTGGCGATTGATGCTGCAACCGACACGGTTTCGATGGTCCCGACCGTCTTCGACTCAGTGGTTACCGACATCCGTCAGCGCGTGACCGGAACCGGCTATACGGTCGTCGATACGACCAGGGCGTGGCTGCCCATCCTGCAGATCGCGCTCCGGCTGAAGATGGACGTGATCCCGAAGCAGTTCTACGAGCGGGTCAAGGTCCTGAGTGGCAGCTACCCCGAGTCAGCCTTGGTTGTCGCCGACCTGACCGAAAACAAGTCGTTCTGGGCATACCGCGGCTCTGACTACCGTATCGTATGGGGCCGTCGCGGTTCTGCAGTGACGGCAGAAGTCTACGACCTCGATAACGAAGTCCCGGTGACTTACCGACCTTACCCGGCCAACGCGACCACGGCGGATTCGGCCGACGGCTGGTGCTTCCGCGGGATTCAGCCGGCTGTCGTGATGGACACCTTTGTGGTTAGCCGGACTACGGCGATGTACGTCTGCGGCAGCTTCTTCAGATTTACCTTGAGCGACACGAGCATACCGGGTGAGGGTGACACCTGGGTGCTCTACAGCAAGGTGCTCTCACCCGCGCCGTACTTCGCCGCTTTTGAGGCCGAGTTCGATTCGTCTCGGCTCCGGGATACGCTCGACCGGAAGGTCAAGGTCGTGCCCAATCCCTATGTTGTTACCAACGAGTGGGAGCGACACCGTGACTTCCGCAAGCTCAAGTTCATCAACCTGCCCAGCGACTGCAGGATTCGCATCTATAACATGGCAGGCGACTTGGTCCGTACGCTTGAGCATCGCCAGACCAAGCAGGACGTTGGCGGCTCACCGGGTCAGTACGGGGGCGACGAGGACTGGGACCTTCTGAACGAAAGCCAGCAGAAACCCGCGCCCGGCACCTACTTCTTTCACGTCGAGTCAGACGGACCCGACCAGGTCGGCAAGTTCGTCCTCATCTTCTAGCGAAAGGGGGAGAACGTGAAATCAGTGTCAAACAGACTCACGATAGTTGCTGTCCTGCTTACGCTGGCGCTCGCTGCGCCTGTTCAGGCTGTCTTCACCAAGGTCGGCATGGCCGGCATGCCGTTTCTCAAGATAGGAGTTGGCCGATCTACAGGAATGGGCGAGGCGTTTGTTGCGGTCGCCGATGACGCCAGTGCTGCCTACTGGAACCCGGCCGGTCTCGCCTTGGTTGGACAGCGCCAGGCTCTGGTCAACCACATCGACTGGATCTGCGATGTCAATCACGAGTATGTGGTCGGTGTCATGCCGACCAGCGCTGGGAGTATCGGTGTGGCGGTCACCGCCCTCAACCAAGGCACCTTCGAGGAGACGACGATCGATGAGCCCCAGGGTACAGGCGTGACGTTCTCGGCGCGCGACCTCGCTTTGGGCATCTCGTATGCCCGCCTATTCACCGACAAGCTCGCCTTTGGCCTCTCGGCCAAGGTTGTCTCTGAGCAGGTTTGGAGTGTTGCAGCTTCGGGCCTGGCTTTTGACTTCGGCGTCCACTACTCCACCGGCTGGCAGAACCTGCGGCTGGGCATGGCGATTGCCAACTTTGGGCCCGACCTTCGCTACGGCGGTGGCCTGCTCAATTTCACGCACGACCCGGGCTACGAGTGGCCCTGGACCCGCGAGCAACTGCCTGGTTCCTATCTGACCGAGACATTTCCGCTGCCGGTGACTTTCCGCTTCGGGCTCGCCTACGACCTGTTCCGACGCGACGCCTCATACATGACTGCGGCCTTGGACCTGAATCACTTCAACGACGTCAATGAGAAGGTGAACCTCGGACTCGAGTATTGCCTCAAACCGATCTGGCTGCGAGTCGGGTACATCGTCAACGCCGATGCCGAGTACGCCCGCGCAATTGGCTGGGGTACCGGGCTGTCTGCCGGACTTGGAGTCAGGGTTCGGCCGGCCGAGGCGATCGGACTGGGACTGGACTACGGCTATCGCAATCTCGGACGGCTCGGCATGTCTCACCGCTTGACCGTGGCGGTTGAGTTGTGAAGTCCGCAATGACCGACGAACGAGCAGACTCTATTCTTCGACCGACAGCGCCGCCGACACTGGTATGGCGTGCGCTGCCATGAAGGCGCGAGGCGTGGCTCGGTATTCCGCCACTGCCGGTTTGAGCATGGGGGAGAGGCGGACGGAGCCGCCATCGCGGTGCCCATGGGTCCGACTGTCAGGACGGTTCCACGACTTTCACCGGCAGCGGCACCTGGTTCAACCACGGAGTACACCACGTTGTCGAAGAGAACGCCATCATCCGGGCTCCTGGTGTGACCGTATCGTTGCTTGCCATTCAACCCCAACACGCGGCGACAACAAGGGTGGCATCCTTGTTACCGATAAGCAGCCGGAGGTGAACGACTTCCTCATTCCCTACACCCGTGCCTGGGGAGTCTACCTGGCTGGCTCAGGGTGCCCCAATCCGGACACACTCGAAGCCCGCAGCACTTCTTTCGGTAGCGACAGTGGCAGTGTCCGACGGCCCTGACGGCGAGACCGACAACGTCCTCTGCCAGGTGTAGGTATTGCAATGTCAATGCAGGATGTCGTTACGGCGGACACGACCAGACCAACTGCTTGACATGA
>CAZQFS010000051.1:0-14921 GCA_964592755.1 uncultured bacterium
GGCTGAGGGGGGCCAGGCCGCCGCGCCCCCAGCACGCCCGCGCGACCGGGTCGAAGACGTAGACCGACGCCTGCAGTTCGTCTGCCCCGCGTCGTCTTGCCCACCTCCTGACTTCGTCCAGCAGCCGGAAGCCGATTCCCTGTCGGCGGTGAGTGGTGCGGACTACGATGCCCCGCACCACGACGGACTGAAGCGGCCGTTTCTGCGGGTAGTCGGGCATGGTTCTCAAGCCTGCATTCACTACGCCGACCACGCAGCCATCGAGTTCAGCCACGGCAAGAAGAGTATCAGGGTCGTTCATCAGTGCCTCGGTGCGGTCACGCCGACGTACCGGGCCACGCGGTCGGCGGAAGCGGGAGGGCAGGTGCTTGCGAAGCACGCGGTCCATCTCTTCGGCCAGCTCGCAGATAGCGGCAAAGTCAGTCGGGACCGCACGACGAACAGTCAGCCGTCTGCTCACCACGGTCGCGCCTGCGTTGACATGCTGCTGACCGGTTCCTCTCCGCCCAGACGTCGCACAGTCCGCCGTATGATTCGCATGCACGAGTCAGGGCTGCGGGCAATCTCGCGGCCGGAGAAACGGAGGATGTGCCAGCCGGCAGAGGTCAGCCGGTTGTCACGCGTGCGGTCAATCTGAGCCCGGGTCGGGCCGGTGTGGTATCGCTCGCCGTCGCATTCGAGGTCAACGTTGCCGTCACGGCAGAAGAGCGCCAGGTCGAGCATGTTGCCCGGGCCGGGTTCGCGGACGAAGTACTGCCGCTCAGGAGAAAGGCCGGCGCGCTTGAGCCGGGAGTAGAGCCGGTCCTCAATCGGGCTGTCGCAAAACAGGTCGTTGATTTCGCAGGCTTTTTTCAGGCGGGGCAAGGTGGTCGGGATGAAGACGATGCGGCGCAGGCGGAGGCTGGGAATCGGGCGGGGCAGTAGCTCCAGATGGCCGACTTCGACTCGCCAGTAGTCGTCAAGTGCACAGGGATGTCCGGGTTCGTCGGGCAGGAGGTCAATGCGTCGTGCCCGGGTGACACGTCGAACCCGGGCCAGGTAGTTCACCGCCCATTTCTCGGCACCGAAAACTGCGGTTTGATAGAACGCAATCCAGCGGAATCGCGTGATGCCGTCAGGCGCGGTTCGGACTGGAACCCGGTACCAGTGCTCATTCTGGAGCAGGCTCCAGTCTTTCCTGCGCGTCACCACCGCCACGAGCACGGGTGTGCTGTGCGTCTTGCACCTGCGCACACCGTACCAGGACATGAACCAGAATAGCCCGGGAAAGACCGGCAGTCAAGGCTTCGCCCCTAACCGGAACCCGACACTGGGCCACGAAATGCACGAAAGGCACGAAGGGATGGGTGCCCTTCGAGGCAGTTGATTTCGGGACTGGTGTTCTGCTCCTCGCGAACCTGGTCTCTGCCGGGCTGAAACAGCGCCTCTGTTCTCGTTTGAGTTCGAGTAAGAGAGGCCCCTGCTCACATAGTGTGGTCCGCTCTTGCTGGTGCGCGGTGAAAGAGGCCTTGGCACCCCTGTTGGGCATGGCCGGGCGGATTTGACTTCGGTCAGATGCGGCCTATTATTCCCTGAGGCTTCCGTCCATGAAAACACATACACTCGCGTCTGCCAGTTTGATTCTCGTCCTGCCGATGATGGTGGTGTCTGCCCAGACCGCCAAGGGCGGCACGTTCGGTGGTGACGCTGCCTGTCTAGCAATCATCGCGCCTGCCGGCACTGCCGATAGCGGCTTCACCGTGGTGCCGCAGGCGGTCGTGACAAATCTGGGCGCTGACCCGGTCAGTTTCTACACCCGGATGACCATCGGTGAGGGTTTTGCCGACTCGGCGTTGGTGAGCGACCTTGGCTCTCAGCAGACCGAGACGCTCTCTTTCCGGGCTTGGGTCCCGCAGCGCAACGGCAGTCATGCCGTGCGTTGCAGCACGATGCTGGTCGGGGACCCGGACCCTTCCAACAATACGCGGGATACCCTGGTGGTGGTCCAAGCCTGGGACGTCTCGCCTTCGGTTATCAACGTGCCCGCGGACACGGTGGACTCCGGCATGGTTCTGCAACCCTGGACCAAGGTCATCAATCTTGGGACCGAGCCGGCGACGTTCTACACCTATCTGACAATCGGGGACTGGCGCGACTCGGTTCAGGTCGTTGACCTGCAGGTGGGGGAGAACCGCGACCTGGTTTTCGGCAGTTGGAGTGCACTGTACCCTGGTCCGGCACTGGTCAGGTGCTCTACGGGCTGGGCGCTTGACCCGTACCCGGCAAATGATACTCTGAGTCGGCGTTTTGTGGTTCGTGGGGCGACGGGCAATACCGACATCGCAGCCGAGCGGGTGATTCAGCCGGCCGCAGTTGTGCTCGAAAGCACGACCGTGATACCTGCGGGTCAGCTTTCCAATCGGGGCAGCTACGCGGCCGAGGTGAAGGCCGATTTGTCCATTGAGATCCTCGGTATCGTCTACTACCACGATAGCGCAAGCCTCATTCTTGCCCCGGGGCAACGAGATACGGTCTCCTTCGCGCCCTGGCAGGCTGCCCCGGCAGGCTTCTATACGGCCAGGTTCATGCTCAGCGCGGAGAACGACACCAATCCGGATAATGACTTTGTCTATGCGCCGTTCGAGGTTTCTGCCGACCTGCACGACGTAAGTACGGCGGCCGTAATTCGGCCGGTCGGTACGGTGCGGGCCGGCGCGGTGACGCCTGCTTCCCGGGTCGCGAACTACGGGACCCTGCCCGAGACGTTTCACACTCTGTTCCGCGTGCTGCGCGGGACCGAGGTGGTCTACGCTGATTCAGTGCGCACCGTAACGCTGCCGCCTGGTGACTCGGCAGAGCTCACTTTTCAGACATGGAACGCAACCGCGGGGAACTACACGGTGGTCTGCTCGACGATGCTCTGGTCTGACCAGGTTCCGGCGAACGACGCCATGAGCGCGAGCCTGGTGGTTGAGACGATTCCGATGCCGCTCGGGTGGCGTGAGATGCGTCCGATTCCGCTCGGGGCCAAGGAAGTCAAAGGCGGCGGCAGTCTCACTTACCTTCGGTCGAATGGGCAGGTTTACGCGCTCAAGGGCAACAAGACTTCGGAGTTCTACCGTTACGTGCCGGCCAAAGACTCCTGGTTCGCTTTGCCCGGACTGCTGCCCGGTTCCGAGAACAAACCGGCGGACAAGGGTGCCTCACTGTGCAACGACGGCGACCGCTACATCTACGCCACTAAGGGCAACAACACCGTGGATTTCATGCGTTATGACGTTGCCACCGACAGTTGGCGGTTGCTTGCGCCGGTTCCGCTCGGCCCGAGCAACAAGAAGGTCAAGGGCGGAACCAAACTGGAATACGTGACCGTGGGTGACTCGGAGTACTGCTACCTGCTCAAGGGATACAAGAACGAGTTCTATCGGTTCGACATCCAGGCTCAGCGCTGGGAATCACTACCGCCTGCCCCGCTCGGGACCTCGGGCAAGAACGCCTACAAAGAAGGTTCCTTCATCGTCTACGATGGCACCGGCTCCATTGTCGCAGTCAAGGCTTCCTACAACGAGGTCTTTGGTTTTGACCTTGGGCTGAACAACTGGCTCAGCCGTCAGTACCATGACTTTCCGCTATACGGCCGAGCCAACAAGAAGAAGAAGGTGAAGGACGGCGGCAGTGGTGCGTGGTGCGTCAACTCGATGGTCTGCCTCAAAGGCGGAAACACCCAGGAGTTCTGGCGCTTCTTCCCGGCCCGCGACTCGTGGTTTGAGCTCGACACGATTCCCCAGGTCGGCATCACCGGCGGTAAGAAGAAGGTCAAGACCGGAGGTTCGATTGTCCATGCGGGCGAAGGCATCTTCTACGCGCTCAAAGGCAACAAGACCCGCGAGTTCTGGCGCTATCGGATTCCGGGCATCATCGGTGTTGCCGAACCGCGCGAGCCCGGCGTGAAGTGGCCCAGCGCCGGACTGGTTTCGGTCTTTCCGAACCCGGCGCACCGGTTCGCATATCTGAGTCTGGCCGGCACGAACGTCGGCGTGCCGGTGCGGCTCTACGACGTTCATGGCGGTCTGGTACTTGAGCTGCCGGCGGCTCAGGGTAGGACTCTGCTCGACTGCTCAAGGTTGGTCTCCGGAGTCTACTTCGCGTGCCCGGCTGGTTCGTCGCGCCGGCAGTCGGCCCGGCTCGTCGTCCAACACTAGTCTGTCCTGCCGGCCGCGGGCCGGAAGGCGACACAGTCAGAAATCAGTTTCGGCTGGGACGTCGGACTTCGGTCATGACCTGGGTCAGGCCGACCGCGTGGCCATTGTCAAGGCGGGGTCGGGTGGAAGCACGCACGCGCCGGTAGTCACCGTATTTGCCGGCCAGGCGGATGACGTACGTGCTCACCTCACCGGCCAGGGCCAGGCGCCAGCGGTCCTGGAGCGCGTGCAGGTCTTCGTGGTGCACCAGCGCGACCAGCGGCATGCCGATGAGCTCATCGGCCTTGAAGCCGGTGGTGCGTTCGACCAGCGGACTGACAGCGGTTATCCGACCTTGAAGGTCAAGGTCGAATTCGATTCGGCGGGGTTCTGTTGTTGTGCTTGTCGCGACGTGATTCCCCAATGCTTTTCACTCCTTCCCCCGTGATTGTAACATGTAATTATACTACCGATTCACGGCCCGCGCAATTCTGACGAGTCGGGTTAGAACTCAATCACAAGGCCGCCGATAACCCAGCGTGCCATCTGATAGACCGTCTCAGGCCCGGGCTCACCTTCCGAGTAGTTGTAGAACCAGACGTTCTGCCGGTCAAGGGCGTTCTGGACTTCCAGGTACCATGCAAGGCTCCATGACTTGAGCAGAAACCGATGGTCCCAGCGCAGGTCGAGCCGCTGGTAGGACGGATACCGCTCGGTGTTCCGCGAATCGGCGTTGTCAATCCAGCGGCGCGTGTCGGCTTGCCACTGCTTTGGCGTGTAGGGTCGGCCGCCCATGTGGCGGAATCGTATGCCGAGGTCCGACTGGTCGGAGAGGAGAAAACCGCCCAGTGCTGCTTTGAACCAGGCGGGCAGTTTCCGATACCAGTCCATCTTGTGGAACTCGAACCGGTAAGTGGCCGACGCGGTCAGGACGTGACGATAGTCGTAGTCCGCAGGAATGGTCTTGACTTTGGTCGACTCCTGGGGGTTGTCGTTGTGGGACTCGGCAAGCGAGTAGGCGAGTGAGCCGTGCCAGTTGCCGGAGTGCTTCTTCTGAAGGAAGAATTCGATGCCCTGGCTCGTTCCGGATGCGGTATCGACATAGGCCGTCGAGTAGTCGTACGGGTCAAGGGTCAGCCACGAGCGGGGAATCGGCAGGCGAGTGATGCGCTTGTGGTATGCCTCAAGTGAGAGCTTGAGGTCTCTGCCGAAGAGCCGTTCCAGGCCCAGGACCGTGTGGTCGGACCGGCGGCTGCGCAGGTTCTTGTTGGCGAGGCTGTCCCAGAGCAGGACATAGGCATCTGGGTTCTGAAAATGCCAGCCATAGCCAGCGTGGAGACTCAGGCTGGCCACAAGAGGCCGGGTCGAGAAGCCGAGGCGGGGGGCCAGGTCACAGTGTCCGGTGTACTCAAACCAGTCGAGTCGGCCGCCCAGAGAGAGGCTGCCAAGCCCGGCCAGGGGGACTCTGTGCTGGAAGTAGGTGAAAGCACGCAGGGAGTTGGCATCGGCCCGGGCCGAGAACCGGTTTATGCTCACGACCGTAGACTCAGGATTGCCCAGGCTGTCGTAGCCGTGGCGCCAGACGGTATCGGGCATAGAGTAGAAGTCGTAGTTGAAGCGGGCACGATTGATGCCGAGCCCGGCCTGGGTCTCGTGGGTTCCAAGCCAGCGGCGCAAGGCGTCATAGCGCAGCCCGAAGTAACCGTCACTGGTTCGGTTGGTCTGGAGTGTGTCGTCGGTGAAGGTGTCCCGGTAGACGAATCCGTTCCAGCGTGCGTCCGAGCCGGACAGAAGCAGCCGGCCATAGCCCACGTCGCCGAACAGGGTTTGCAGGCTCACGCCACCGGCATAGCGGTCGGTGCGCTGCCGGACGCTGTACCGGTTCCGGACCACATCTTCGTCAGGTTTGATATGAATGAAATCACCGCCCCAGATGCCGAGCAAGGACAGCTCGTTGGCACGACCCAGCCGGAAGGTGAGTTTGCCGAGCGCGTTGTCATAGTAGGGCACGGCCGACATGCCCCAGACTCCTGCTTTGGCCATCAGCTCCAGGAAACTCTTGTGGTATGAGCCGATGAAGCTGTTGTCCCGGCCCGGCAGGGGGCCTTCGAGGATGACACCGGCGCCCGCCATGCCCAGGTCAATGCTGCCGTCGAGCCCCTCGAGCGAACCGCGTTTGAGGCCGATGTCCAAAACCGAGGACGAGCGGGTACCGAACCTGGCCGGAAAGGCTCCGGCGATGAAGTCGACCTCACGGATGAGGATGGGATTGAGCATGTTGATTGGCCCACCCTGGCTGGCGAACGAGCCGAAGTGATTGGGGAAAGGAACGTCAATGCCGTCAATCAGGAACAGATTCTCGTTCGGGTTGCCGCCCCGGACGATGATTTCGTTGTCCTGGTCACCGGACGAGACGACCGCGGGCATCGCCTGGACTACGCGCTGGATGTCGCCGAGCCCGCCGGGCGCGACCTCAATCTCCTCGGCCGAGAAGTTACGCTCAGAGACCGGCGCGTCCTTCACTCTGGGGAAGTACTCTGCCTTGACCGTGACCTCGGCCAGTTCAATGCGTGACCGGGCAAGGCGGAAGGAAAGTTCGGTCGTGCGCGACGGGTTCACGACCACAATCGTCCTGACCTGAGGCTGATAGCCAATCATGGAGGCCTCGACCGAGTAGGTTCCGGCCGGGACGTTGGCGACGAGAAAGCGTCCGTCCGGGTCGGCGGCTGTGCCCAGCTCGGTGTTCTGGAGCGCGATGCTCGCACCGGCCAGAGGCGAGCGGGTTGAGCCGTCAAGCACGACGCCGGCGATGGTGCCGGTTGGGCCGGCCGCGGCTCGGGCGACGAAGAAGAGAACGACCGAAGCGATGAACAGATGTCTCAGCACGTCTTGCTCCTTTGGAGGTTGCAGGGCAGAAGTCTAGGGTGACTCTTGCCTGTGTCCAGCATGGCAGAGGCGCGTTCTGGTCAGGCACTTGCCTACCAGGGGGCGGTCGGCTATTCTGTAGCATGCTGCTGATGCTGGCGTTGGTGACTGCCCGGGTTCCGGACCAGCCGGAAACGGCTCGCACACCAGACTCGGCAAACATGGTCGCGGTTGCGCGCTGGCGTCGGGGCGGAGCCGAAGCGGTTGCGCTTCTCGACGGTTTCACCTACGTCGGTTCGGGCTCGTCTCTGCTGACGTTCCAGGACTCAGTGCGTCTGTGTGCGGTCGAACTTCCCG
This sequence comes from uncultured bacterium, assembly GCA_964592755.1. Classification (GTDB taxonomy): domain Bacteria; phylum Hydrothermota; class Tepidihabitantia; order Tepidihabitantales; family Tepidihabitantaceae; genus CAZQFS01. Next base: position 7,383 of record CAZQFS010000051.1, read on the forward strand.
GCGCGTGCGAAGACTTGACCGTGGCAGGCGGCTGCCTTTACGCCGCGACCGGCAGGGCAGGTCTGGTAGTGCTGGATATCAGCAGCCCGGGACGTCCGCGCATCCGCAGTCACCTGGCCCTGCCCGGATACGCGCTGAGCGTGGCCGCGACCCACGAGGCTCTGGCTGCGGTTGGGTCTGGGCCAGATGGTGCGTTCCTGCTCGACGTTTCGGCGCCGGAACTGCCCTTGCTCGTCTGTTCGGCAGCGCCGGCAGAGTCGGTTCCGGCGGTGGCGCTGCTGGACAGCCTTGTTCTGTTCGCCTGCGGCAAACAAGGGCTAGTGGTCGCGAGGCTGGACCACGGACTTTCGCCGGTTGCCTGGTTTGGGTGCCCGGGCCCGGTTCTTGACCTGGCGCACAAAGACAGCGTGGTCTATGCGGTCTGCGGTGATTCAGGGGTGATTGTCGTCAACGTGGCTTGTCCGGAGCAGCCGCGCCGAGTGAGGCGGCTGGACCTCCCATCTGCTCGGGCCATGGCGGTCTTCGACACAATGGCGGTCGTGGTTTCAGGCGAGTGGGGCGCCTGGATTCTATCGGTGGCAGACCCGGCTGCGCCTTCGGTATGGTGCTACTTGGCCGTGCCCGGCTTTGCCGGCGACGTGGCCTTGGCAGGAGCCCGGCTGGCAATCGCGGGCGGCTCGGACGGGCTGTACCAGTATGACGTCAGTCGGCCCACGTTTCCGGTGCTGGTGCATCACGTCTCGCTGGTCGGTAATACGATTGACTTCGCGATGGCTGGAGACGTCGCCTGGGTGTGTGCGACGGATGGGCTCCACGCTGCCGGTCTTGACTCGCCGGTTGCGGAGGACTTGGGCTTCCTGGAACTGCCTGCCCGGCTCAATGCCGTCGCGCTCGGCCGTGACTTCGGCCTTGTCAGCGTGACCGATTCCGGGGTCTTGTCGTTCGCGGCCGATGACCCACGCGGGCCTGGGCTGCTCGGCTTTCAGAAGTCACCCGGCATGCCCGGCCCGATTGCGGTCAGGGATTCATGGGCCTTCGTCAGTGTGCGCGGGTATGGGATTCAGGTGCTCAATGTGGCCGAACCGGAGTCAATGGAAGACGTGGGTGCGCTGCGGGACGTTCCGGCGGCAACCGGCCTGAGTCTCAGGGGGGCCATCCTTGCGCTTGCCGCAGGTGAGGCCGGGCTCTACTTCTGCGACGTCAGACGTCCCTATTCCCCGCAAGTGGTACAGCGGCTTGGATTGCCCGGTCGGACGAACGCGGTCTGGCTCGACACCATCACGATTGCGGCGGGCGATTCGGGGTTGTTCGTCCTGGACACACGTGATGTGACCGACCCGCGACTGATAGCTCGTGTGACACTTGAGGATGAGGCAAGGGATGTGATGGTGGCCGACACGCTCTGCTATGTTGCCTGTGGGCTGGCTGGCGTGGTCTGTCTGGACTTTCGGAATCCTGAGTCGCCCGTCATGATAGGACATTACCGCACGGCATCCGAGGTGTGTCGACTTGGTCCTGCTGGAACCGACGTTGTGCTCGCTGACCCGCGCAGCGGCCTGACCCGCGTGCGGTTCAGGTCACAGATAGAGCCGCGAGTCTGGCGGGCCGACGCCGGACCGACGGTAGTGTGCAGGGTGCTGTGGCTTGGTGCAATGGACGGCCGAGGGAATCTCGGATACAGCGCAGACCTACTCGATACAAGTGGGCGAAAGGTGCTGGCGCTACGCGGCGGCCCGAATGATGTGCGGCGGCTCGCGCCGGGGGTGTACTTCGTCAGAGAGTACGCAGCATCCAGCCGTCGGCCCGCCGGGCGTGACGTGTCGAGCGTGACAAGGATTATCGTCACCAGGTAGGGAGGAATGCAAACACGGCGACCTGCCTGCTCAGTAGTCAACCCGCTGCCAGGAGAGCGAGTCGTGTGTGAACGTCACCAGCAGGTAGCCGAGTCGGCCGAAGTCGAGCCGGCCTTCGTCTGCCTGCATCGTGCCGGTGATGAAGTGCCGCACGCCCTCGACTTCGATACTGCGCCAGCCGTGGATATGGCCGGCCGCATATGCCCAGACCCGGTGTCTCTGAAGCAGATGCTGGAGCTTGGTCCGCTCCGGGCCGCTTGCCAGCCGGCCGATGTCCGGTACTATGTCGTCGTACAGCGGGAAGTGGGTGCCGACGAACTTGATGCAGTCGCCGGCACCAGAAAGCTCCTGCTCGAGCCACTCGAACTGGCGACTGCCCAGTCTGCCCTCGGCCGTGTCCAGGAAAAGGAGCTTCACCTTGCCGGCAATGGTGACTGAGTAGCAACCCGGTCCGAACTCGGCCTTGTACGACGGCCAGGCATTGGCCTGGAACAGGTCGTGGTTGCCGAGCGTTACATAGTACGGGATGCCGATGCTGTCCAGTCCGGCACGGGCGCGCCGCATCTGTTCTGAGGTGCCGTCCCGGGTCAGGTCGCCCAGCACGCAGAAGAAGTCGATGCCTCTGTCAACAGCGTCGCTTTGGAACCGGGCCATGGTGGGATGGGTGCCAGTGGTGTAGTGGACGTCGCCGAAGATGGCAAACGAGAATGAGTCCGGATTGATGGCGTCCGGTGGTTGCGGCGCGGCCAGCTCACCGGACAGGCTTTCCGTGACTCGCTGCTCGACTGACGGATGGAAGAAAAACTGGCCGACGTCCCAGTCACAGCCTGCGGACAGGAACAACAGGAGCGTGAGCGCGGTGCGTCTCAGGCTAGAAGGCACGACTTACTCCGAGCTCCAGGTTGAGCTCGCTCAGGGCCAGTATCGGGCCGGACAGGCCGGTGACCGCGGTGCCGCAGCCGGCACGGGCCTGCCAGTGCGGGTCGATTGCGTAACGGCCGTGCAGGGAAACGGGCAACTGCTGTGGGTTGCTGGCGACAAGCAGGTCCTGGTTGGTGAGGCGCAGGCCGAGTTCGGCAGACCCTCGGCGCAGCAGGGTCCAGTCGGCACGGTAGGCGAAATTCCACTCCGGGACCTCGCTCTGCCAGTGAAAGGGCGAGGCGTAGCGGGTCGGGCTCGTTACCGGCACGCGGAAGAGCAGGCCAGCGCCGAGTTCAAGGCAGGGCAGGGGAGAGGCAGCCAGCAGCCCGAAGACCCGATTCTCGCCTGCCTGCCAGTCGCGCCAGTGTTCGTGCGCCGCGCCGGCTTCGAGCCTCAGTTGCCAGAGTTGAGCCAGCCGCAACTCGGCGTCGATGCCATAACCGGCGAGTCCAGGGTTGTCAAGGGCGGCGCCGGCCGCGGCCAGCCTGAGCATTACGCTTGAGCCGATGGGCAGCATCGCCTGCCCGGAAAGGAGCAGTCTGTGCTCGACGCCCGGTTCATGCCTGAGTCTGAGCGTGAGTCCTGAGAAGACCTGTGCATGGGCCACGGCCGCGAGCAGCACTGCGGCGAGCCGGGTCGTCGTCTTCGGCATCCAGTGAGTATGACCGCACGTCGGCAGCGTGTCAATACCGCAGGTGTGACCCCAATACCGAGATTGACGGCCACGAAGTACGAATTCCCGAAGTCCGAGCAGAGGGCCAAGAGCCCGAGGTGCACCCATTCCTTCGTGCATTTCGTGGCTCAATGTCGGATTCCGGGCAGACAGGGAAACGGATGTGTTGCTCCGGGCTTTACTTGGGCGCGTTTGTCGTGATAATGAGGCCCATGTGGTTCGACGATGACGAACCGGACATAGAAGACGCGAAGCCTCAGGGCAGGGCGTCGGTCTATCTTGCGCGGCTGTGGCCGTTCTTCCGGCCGTACCTGGGCCGCGTGCTCGCGGCCAGCGTGCTGCTTCTGGCCTCGACCGGGTTGGGCCTGCTGGGTCCGGTGTTGCTCAAGCGGGCGATTGACGTCAACATCGGCACGGGCGACCTGCGCGGCCTGGCCGTGACGTCGGTCATCTATCTCGCGGTCCAGACCGGGATGCTGGTGGCGACATACTTCCAGAGTGTATGGTTGACTCTGGTCGGTGAGGGAGGTGCGGCGGACCTGAAGCAGGCTTTGTTCGGGCACCTGCTGGACGTGCCGATGGCGTTCTTCGACAAGACCCCGGTGGGCAAGCTTATCTCGCGGGTGGAGAGCGACACCGAGGCCCTGAAGATGCTTTTCACCAGGACCTCGGTGGTCCTGCTCCAGAGTGCGTTGATGCTGGTGGGCATGAGCATCATTATGGCGGCGACCAACTGGCGGCTCTATCTTCTGGTCGCGGTGCTGCTGCCGTCCTTTGTCGCCGCGTTCTGGTGGTTCCAGCGCAAGGTCCGGCCGGTGTACATGGGAATCCGCAAGACGGTGGCCGAGACTAACAGCCTGGTGAGTGAGACATTGAAGGGTCTGCCTGTTGTTCAGGTGTTCTGTCAGCAGCACCGATTCGCCCGGCGCATGGACGACCTGAACCGGCTGAAGTTCCGGGGCGAGCTGCGGGCGATGGTGCTGTGGAACATCATCTGGTTCCTCGTGGAGTTCGGCGAGGTGGTCGCCTGCGGCTTGGTGCTTGCCGTCGGCGGGTTGTTGGCCCTGCAGGGCAGGGTCACCATCGGCACCCTGTTCCTGTTCGTTGCCTATATTACGCGGCTGTTCGGGCCACTGCGGGCCATCTCGGACCAAATCAACGTGATGCAACGGGCGTTTGCCTCGGCTGAGCGTGCGTTTGGCATCCTCGACCAGGCGTCCGAACCTGCCGTCGCCGGCCCGGCCCGGCCGCTGCGGCTGGAGCGCGCGATTACCTGTCAGGACGTCCACTTCTCTTACGACGGCGAGCACTTCGTGCTGAAGAGCATCAATCTCACCGTGCGCAAAGGCGACAAGGTGGCGCTTGTTGGCGAGACCGGCGGGGGCAAGACCTCGGTGGTGAGCCTGCTGCTCAAGTTCTACTCCGCCCAGCAGGGTTGCATCAGGTACGATGACGAGGACCTGTTGGGCATCGACCGGCAGCGGTTGCGCCGGGCAGTCGGGTTCGTGCCCCAGGAGGTGGTGATGTTTCCGGGCACGGTGCTGGACAATCTGAGGATGCTGGATGAGTCAGTTCCCCGCGAACAGGTCGAGGCGGCGGCCCGGCGCGTGCGGATTCACGACTCAATCCTTCGGTTCCCGCAGGGCTACGACACGGTGGTGACCGAGGGCGGGGCGAACTTCTCGCTCGGTGAGCGGCAGCTCCTGGCGTTTGCGCGGGCTCTGGTGCGTGACCCGGAGATAATGATTTTCGACGAGGCGACGTCGTCGGTTGACCCGCACACGGAACATCTCATCCAGGAAGGCCTGGAGGAGTTGCTCAAGGGGCGGACGGCCATAATCGTCGCCCACCGGCTGGCGACCATCAGGATGGCCGACCGCGTCGTGGTCGTACACAAAGGGCGGGTGGCAGAAGAGGGTACGCACGACGAACTTCTGGCAGCGCAGGGTATCTACTCGCGGCTGTACCAGTTGCAGTACGTTGGCGAGGGCGGATGAAGTCAGAAGTCAGAGACCAGAAATCGGAAACCGCAGCCCGGAAGGCGCGGCCGCGGGAGAGCCTGCGCATCGTGGCCGAGTTCTGGCGCACGCGCAAGAGCTGGGCCGTGCTCCTGGTTCTGGGGATGCTGGCGGCAACGGCCATGTCGCTTGCGTTCCCCTGGGTGCTGCGTTTGATTGTCGACGGCATCCAGCGCGGCATCACTCGTGCCCAGCTCCTCACTTACGTGCTGGTGTTGTTCGGTCTGGGCGTGCTGCGCGTGCTGGGAGAGGTGCTGATGCCATTTGCCCGGGGCCGGATTAACGAAGTCTACGCGTGGAAGGTGCGCACCGAGGTCTTCCGCCGCGTGCTCGACATGGGTCACACCTTCTCGGCCAGGTACCCGACCGGCGACGTGATGGAACGGCTGGACCACGACATGATGGAGCTTTCGTTCTTCGCCTGCTCGGTCATCTTCCGCTTCATCGGCTCGCTTTTCACGCTGGCGTTCGCCCTTGCCATCATGATACGGATGAACGCGTTCCTCACGCTGATTTCGGTGCTGCCGGTGAGTCTGGCGGTGGTCGGCTGGATGCGGCTGGGCCCCAGGATGTTCGCTCTGTTCATGAAGTGGCGGCAGAAGATATCCGAGGTGAACAACCAGATTGAGGCGGCGTTCACCGGCATCCGGCTGGTCAAGGCCTATGTCATGGAGTCGCGACTTGCCGGCCGGTTCCGCACGACTCTGGACCAGCGCGTGAAGGTCGCGGTAGACGAGGTACGGGTCGAGGCGCGAGTCGAGGTCTTCTACATGGCCGTGGCCGAGATGGCAACCCTGCTCGTCCTGTGGGTAGGGGGTGCCTACGTGGTCGGCGGTCGGCTGAGCCTGGGCGAGTTCGTTGCGTTCAATGCCTATGTCCTTATGCTGCTGACACCGATGTTCGACATCGGACGACTGATTGTTTCCGGTCGTCGCGCGCAGGGTACGGCAGAGCGCATCGACGCCATGAGACAGCACCCGCTCGAGGTCAACCCGCCCGTGAATCCCGTGGTGCCCGAGCCGGGCGAGATACGATTCGAGCATGTAACCTTTGGCTACGGCGACCGTCCGGTGCTGAAGGATGTGACCATGAGCTTTGCGCCCGGGCAGAAGATTGGGATTGCCGGTACGGTCGGGTCAGGCAAGAGCACCATCTTTCGTCTTCTGTTCCGTCTGGCCGACCCGCAGCAGGGGCGAGTCACTCTGTCGGGCAGGGATATCCGCGAGCTCGCACTTGACGACTACCGCCGGTTATTCGGGTACGCGCCTCAGGAGCCGATGCTGTTCTCGGATACGGTCAGGAACAATGTCGTGTTTGGACGCGATGGCCAGAGCGAGGAAACGGTACGACGCGCCCTGGCCGGAGCCGGGCTGGCAAGGGAGGTGGCCACGTTTCCCAAGGGTCTGGACGAGATGCTGGGCGAGCGGGGCACGCGGCTGTCCGGCGGCCAGAAACAGCGCGTGGCAATCGCCCGGGCTCTGGTCAATGGGCCGCGGGTGCTGGTGTTCGACGACACGACGTCGGCGCTCGACGCCGAGACCGAGCGGGAACTGGTCCAGCGGCTCCTGACCGAGCTGCCCCAGACCACGACGGTCATCGTCTCGCATCGACTGTCCGTGCTCTCGGCCTGCGGCCGGGTCTACGTATTCGACTCGGGCGAAGTGAAAGAACAGGGCACGCACGACGAACTATTGGAGCGGCACGGACTGTACTGGAAGCTGTACCAGCGACAGCTTGTCAAAGAGGAACTGGAGAAACTCTAGCAGTGCAGTGGTCCAGTGGTCCGGTGCGGAGCGCACTTGACCACTTGGTCACTTGACCGCGTGACCACTCTACGTCAGAAGTGCGTGTGCGCGAAGAACTCGCGTCGGAGATTCTCCATCAGCTCGGCACGCTGGTCGTAGAGCCGTCTGAGCCGACGCGGCTTGTGGCGGGAGAGGACATAGCCGGTGAGAATGGGCAGGGCGATGGTTGAGTCGGCGTAGCAGACGACCGCGTCGGGCAGCCGTTCCGGGTCAACCTTGCCCCAGGAAACCGCCTCGGAATAGGTGCTTCCGGAGAGCCCGCCCCAGTG
>CAZQFS010000051.1:14931-17250 GCA_964592755.1 uncultured bacterium
GGTGGCGCCGGAAAGGCCGCCGGTGTCGGGCCGGGCGTCGGTGACCTGGAGGAAATAGTCCTGACCGTACTCTTTGATCATCAGCACCTCCTGAATCTGCGGCTCGGTTTGGAGCATGAAGTTCTTGGGGCTGCCGCCGCCGATGAGCACGACTGCGGACTTGCCACCCGAACGCTTAGCAGCGAGCACATAGGAGGTAGTTTCGTTGACGTCAATGGAAGGATTGATGCGCAGTTTTAGACCCTTGAGCTCCAGCCCGGCGATGTTCATGCCGATGGTCGAGTCGCCCGGTGAACTGGTGTGTACGGGCACGCCGCACCGATGGGCTGCGGCCAGCACCGACACGTCCCTGTTCCCGCTCCTGCGTTCCCATTCGGCGGCATAGCGGCCGAGCAGCCAGTAGAACTCGGCCGTGCCCATCTCGCGCTGGAACTCGGGCTTGACCAGGATAGAGCGGAGGATGCGGTCGGTCTCCATCAGGCAGTCGGTGTACCCGAGCAGCACGTCGTAGATGCGCACGACGTCGTTCTTCCGCAGGTCGGTGTCGTCGAGCAGATGCGACCCGACGTGCAGAGGCAGGTTGAAGGCGAAGTGCAGGTCGTGGTACATGTTCGCACCGGTCGCAACAATCCAGTCAACGAAGCCGGCCTTTATCAGTGGGACGATACTCGAGCAGCCGAGCCCGGCCGGGGTGAGTGCGCCGGCCAGTGACATGCCTACGGTCACGTCCGGCGCAAGCATCTTCTTGACAAAGAGCTGGCAGCCCTCACGCAACCGGGCCGCGTTGTAGGCAAGGAAGGAGCCGTCGAGCAGAGACGAGAGACTCTCGCGACCGGTGATGCCCTTGGGCATGATGCGCCGACCAGACAGGTAGCGGTCTCGATGCGGGCAGTGTTTCTTTCGCAGCCAGTCGGGCACGGACGACAGGTCCTGGCGGATGCGTGGGGAGACGCTGGGTTCCGGGCCGGCGGGTTTTGACCGCGCGTCGCGCACGCGGAGTCCGGGGCTGGCGCGGATGCGCCTGTTCGGACTTCTGACTCCCGAATCGTCCTTCGGCTTCGTGCTCATGTGTCTCCTTAGGGTACTATGACCGCCTTGGCCGGCGGGATTCCGTTGAAGGTCGTGGCACTGGCCAGAGAGTAGGCGCCGATATTCCGGGCAAACACCAGGTCGCCCACGTCGAGCTCGGGCAGCTCCTCGGCGGTCGAGATGATGTCGAGTGAGTCGCAGGTGGGACCGGCAAGCGTGGTCAGTTGGGTCGGTCCGCGTCGGGTGGTGCAGAACTGGTATTTGCAGTGGTCGAAGATGAGGCCGGACAGCGCACCGTAGACCCCGTCGTCGAGGAAGTACCAGTGCTTATTGTCTCGAATCGACTTGCCCACCACGCTCATCAGCAACAGACAGGCAGGGCCGATCAGCGCGCGGCCGGGCTCGGCGATTACCCGTAGACCCGGCTCGAAAAGGCGGTCGAGTTCCAGGTTGATGGCCGGTGCCATAGCCGTGAACCAGTCGTCATCCGAGTCGAAGTGGCGGATCGGAAATCCGCCACCGATGTCAACCATCTCCACCGGCAGGTTCTTCAGTCGGGCGTCGCTGACGATTATCTTGGTCAGCTCGAACGCCTCCAGGTAGTTGGAGCCGTGGGTGCACTGAGAGCCGACGTGGAAGCAGACGCCGACCGGGGTAAGACCCAATCGCTGTGCCTTGAGCAGCAGGGGTATGGCGTCGGCCGGTTCGGCACCGAACTTGAGTGACAGCTCGACGACCGAGCCGACATTGGGCACCTTGATGCGCACCAGCACCCGGGCGCCGGGAGCGTGTCGCGCAATCTTGGCAAGTTCGTACTCAGAGTCGAAGGTCATCAAGTTCACTTTGTGTCGGCAGGCGAACTCAATCGCCTCGTTGCGTTTCATCGTGTTGGCGTAGATGAGCCGGTCCGGGCTTACGCCAGCCTCAAGCACGGACTCGATCTCGGCGACCGAAGCAACGTCGAACCCGAGTCCGGCGGCAGCCAGGACTTCGATGACGTGTGGGTTCGAGTTTGCTTTGACCGCGTAGTACGGTTCGACGCGGGGGACGAGCTTGCGAAAGCGAGCAACCTGCTCGAGGAGCAGCGTCCTGGAGATGACGAAGAGCGGCGTTCCGTGCTTCTTCGCCAGACGCGGCAGCGACTGCTCCAGTTCGCGGATGTAGCTACGACGGGACCTGGATTTGGCCTGCATGTGCGGCCATTCTGTCATGATTCGACAAGAAGTCAAGCCGGTCCGGTCGGTGGGCCAGGACATCGTTACCAGGGTCAGGCCGGCAAACTGCTGACTG
>CAZQFS010000052.1:0-9062 GCA_964592755.1 uncultured bacterium
AATCCGCCGACGGGTTTCGGTCATGTCCCGCGCCCGGCGTGTACTTCGTGCGGCTTGCGACTGACGGGCAGAGGATTGTAAGAAAGGTGGTGATACAATGAGAACCAAGTCTGAAGGCAAAGGTCAAAGTGCGAAGGCCAGGATGGCCGTGGTCCTCCTGCTGGCGTCGTTGGCGGTGGCCAGGCAGGGAACCGTTACGCTGGAGCCGGCACGGGACGTGCGGCAGTTTGACGCCTGGATATACTCACTGATGGATTCGGCGGTGTGCGAGACTTGCGTGACTCAGGACAGCCGCGGGATTCTGCATCGGGTGTGGGCGGATTCGGGAAGGATGATGTACCAGAACACGCTGTCCCCCTCACCCTTACCCTCTCCCCAGAGGGGCGAGGGAAAAGGAGGAGGTCCTGCCCAAGGAAACGAAGAAAGGAAGGGCCTGCGCTGGTCCCAGGCCATCAGGCTGAGCTCAAGCCGGAGCTGCGAGAGCCCGCTGGTGTTTGAGCGACGCGATGTGGGCGAGGAGCCGTGGCTAGTCGTGATGTGGCGCGAGGAGTTCGAGGGCCGGGCCGAGGTGATGTGCCGGTATCTGTTCCGCGACGCCTGGCCCTTGCGCTGGGGGCCGGTGTGGAATGTGACGATTCGCAAGGAGTGACCCGGTGACCAAGTGGTCTCGTGCTCCAGTGGCGCACATGAGCTGCCGGCTGATAGCTGTATGCTGTCTGCTGATAGCTCTCCCTGCTTTGGCTTTCGAGCAGAGCTTCACGGACACGGCGTTCCCGCCCTCGGGCTGGCAGGCAGTAAATGGCGACTCGGGCTTTCGGACCTGGATTCGGTTCGACCTGGCGGCAAGAACCCCGCCGGCCTGCGCCTACTGCGGCTGGGAAAACGTCTACGTCCGCAACTTCGACTGGCTCATCACGCCCCAATGCTCGGTCAATGCCGGCAACCGGCTGTCATTCTGGTGCCGGGCACAGGACGATGCGTACCGCGAGAGCGTCGAGGTCTGGGTCTCGACCAGTTCGCCGAGGCTGGCCGACTTTCACCAACTGGCCGGATTCGGCACCAACTCGGTCAGCTACGAGTTTCACGAGTACGACCTCTCCGCCTATGAGGGAAGACGGGTGTTCCTCGGTCTGGTCTACCGCGCGCACAACCAGTACGGCATTCTGCTCGACGACGTATCCGGGCCGCAGGAGTGGTTCCCCGCCCATGACGTGGGCGTTACTCAGACGGTCTGCCCCAAGGGCGCGATGCGCGTGGGGAGCATCATGCGGCCAACCTGCTGGGTGCGCAACTGGACCGGGTCAGCAGAATGGGTACGGGTGTCCTATGACGTATCCGGACTCTGGCGCAGCGACACCAACGTCAACCTTGCGCCTCATGAGTCGGTGCTTGTGAGCTTTCCCGAGCTCGCGCTTTGGCAGCCGGATACGTATGCAGTCACCTTTGCCACGCATCTTGGCTCTGACCAGCGGTTCTGGAACGACACGGCCAGAGCAGAGGTTAGGGTCTACCCGTTTCAGAGCCGGGGCGGGCCTGACTCGCTGGGCTATGCCTGGTTCGACTCTGACGACCCCTTAGGCCCTGAGTTCAACTGGCAGGAGCTTTATGCCGCAGGCACCCTGCTCGGCTGGGGTGACGATACGACCTTTCTCCTGACCCTGGGCTGGCCGTTCCGGCTCTATGGCCGGGAGTACTCAATGTGCTGGGTTTCGACCAATGGCTGGATTGGATTCGGCCCGCCGAGTCAGACCAGTCCGACCGACTCGAACGTGCCGATTCCTGATACGCGCAACCCGAACCGCGCGCTCTATCCGTTCTGGGACGACCTCTGGGTCAAAGGCAACGAGGGTGGCATCTGGTATCAGTACTTCGGCGACACGCTCTTGGTCATCGAGTGGCACCAGACCCGCCGCCAGGGCTGCGCGCTGTGCAGCCTGCACTTTGAGGCCAAGGTGTTCCGGACCGGCATGATTGAATTTCACTATGCGCAGGTTGACGCGGGTGACGAACGGTACGACGCGGGCATGAGCGCGACCGTCGGCATCGAGGACCATGGCGGTCGAGTCGCGCTTCAGTACCTGTACAATGGCACGCCGCCGGGCAACCTGCTCACCGCGGGCCGGGCGATTCGCTTCCTGCCTCTGCCGCCAGGCATCGCCGAAGAGCCGGGCCGTCCCGAACAAGAGCTGCGGCTTACAGTCTGGCCCAACCCGGCCTTCGGCAGGGCGAACGTGAGCTACGACGTGCCGCTGGCGACAGACGTCAGCCTGACCGTGTTCGACGCCTCGGGCCGCTTGGTCAGAACCTTGGAGAGCGGCACGCGCAAGCCGGGCCGGCACACCGCGACCTGGGACGGCACAGACACCAGAGGCCGCAGAGTGGCCAACGGCGTCTACTTCTACCGGCTGGATGTGCCCGAGTTCCGCAGCGTGAAGAAAGCAGCACTGATGAAATGAGGCAGTAGACAGGTCAGGACACCGGGGCAGGAACTCGTTACCCGGCGCTGGCTGTTAGCTCGGGAATATTACGCTTCAGTAATGTCGGACAATTGCAAGAAGCCGGGCATAAGCTCCGGGCGGACGAGGACTTGGCCGAAAACGGCGTGTCAATCCCCACCAGTTCCCTGAGCCGTCTTCAAAGGGGTGTTCCGAAGCGTGCCTGGAGCCGCGATTGGCGCGGCTCTGCCGCAGGTGATATCGCGCGCGCCTGCTCAGACTTTGCTCGGAGTCTTGCCGCGAGTGATGGCCCGCGCCATGGCTTGAGCGTAAGCTCGGGCAGGTGCTGAAGCGGCTGCGAGAGCGTTTGAGCGGGCAGGTCTCTGCGCGAACCAACCGGCGACTTTGGCGGCTTTGGTCTCGGCTCTGTATTCGGCTCCTGCTGCCGCAACGGTGATTCTCGTGTGAGCGGGGGCGGTGTCTGGGCTGGACATCGGCGGCTCTGAGCCGGCGGCGCCAGACTCAGTTCTGCCGTCTGCACCATCAAGACTGACGCCTTCCCTGTACCGCTCCCCTGTGACATTATCGCTGGGCTATCGCATGAAGCCAGGTGTGAGCTTGACATCTTCTGCCGTCGCTCTATTATCGGACCCGTGCCCCGCCTACTCGTCGAAATCGGCAGCGAAGAAGTCCCGGCATCGTACCTCGGCCCGGCTGCCGCGGAGCTGGAACGCCGGATTCTCAACCTGTTGGCCGAGAACTCGCTCACGCCCACCGCAGCCCGCACCTGCTACACCCCGCGCCGTATCGCCCTGCTCGTTGAAGACGTGGCCGACCAACGACCCGCCCAGGTGGTTGAAGTCCAGGGTCCCCCGCGCAAGAACGCCTTTGACCTCGACAACCAGCCGACACGGACCGCCCAGGGCTTCTGCGCCGCGCACGGCAAGACACCGGCCGAACTCTATTTCAAGACCACGCCCCGGGGTGAGTACGTCTTCCTCAAGAAGGAGACCGAACCGGTCCCGACCCGCCGCGTGCTGGAGGAGAACATCGCCGCGTTGGTCAGTAGCCTGCCGTTTCCCAAGAACATGCGTTGGGGTCCGGGCGGGCTCCGGTTCGCCCGGCCGGTCCGCTGGCTGCTCTGCCTGCTCGGCAGCGACGTAGTGCACGTCAGGCTTGACGGACTTGTCTCGGACAGGAACACGCAGGGTCGGCGCATACGTCGGCCGCGTACGGTTGCCGTCACGAGCGCCGACGAGTACGAGTCGTTGCTTGCGGCGGAGGGAATCATCGCCCGCCACGACGCCCGGTGCGCGGCCATCACTGCCCAATTGAACGAGCTTGCTGCCAGCGTCGGCGGCGTACCGGTACTCGACGAGGAACTGGCCGAGGAGACCGCAGACATCACCGAGTCGCCCGAAGCGCTCCTCTGTTCCCTCGACGAGAGACATCTCCGCCTGCCGGCAAAGGTACTGGTCACAGCGCTCAAGAAACACCAGCGATGCTTTGCAGTACAGACCCAGGACGGACGCCTGCTCCCCTGGTTCGTCGCGGTGGTCGACAACCCGGACTGCGACCACAGGCAGGTGGCTGCCTGGTACGAGAAGGCAGCTGAATCCCGCCTGCGTGACGCCCACTTCTTCTTCGACAACGACCTGACCCGAGGGCTGGAATCACTGGTCAACGCCGAACGCCAGGTCGTCTGGATTGAGGGCATGGGCACGTACTTTGACAAGACCGAGCGGCTGCGCGAGCTCTGCCGCCGCCTTGCCGTCCAGGTACCGGGCGTCGACGCCGCCGCGCTCGACCGCGCCGCCTACCTGTCAAAGGCCGACCTGCTCACCGACATGGTTCGGGAGAAGGAGTACACTTCTCTCCAGGGAACGATGGGCGGCATCTATGCCCGCCTGCTTGGCGAGCCGGAGTCTGTTGCCGATGCGATTGCCGAGCAGTACCTGCCGCGTGCGGCCGGCGACCAGCAGCCGCAGACCCTGCCCGGCGCACTTCTCTCGATTGCCGACAAGGTGGACAACATCGTCGCCACCTTCCTCACCGGCGCGGTTCCGTCCGGTTCGGCAGACCCCTTTGCCCTGCGCCGCCAGGCCACCGGACTCCTGTCCGTCATCCTTGACCGCGACCTCCCGGTCGATATCAATGACCTCATCGCAACCTCAGCGGCCGCGTTCCCGAGCGCCGACCTTGACTGCAAGGCCAAGCTGCCCGACTTCTTCCGCGAACGGCTCGCCGCACTGCTTGCCGAACGCGGCATCCGCTACGACGCTGTCAATGCCGTCATGGAGGACTTCTGGCCCACCCCGACCCAGGCCATGGCGCGCGCCCGGGCCCTGCTCGCCTTCCGCGACCGGCCGGGCTTCGAACAGCTCGTCGTCGGCGCAAGACGCGTCGCCAACATCCTGCGCGGACAGGAGATCGGCGGCCTGCCGCAGCCGGAAGCTCTGACCGAGCCGGCCGAGCGTTTTCTCTGGCAGGAAGCGCAGTCACTTGAGCCCAGGCTGCACAAGGCGCTGGCCACTTCTGCCTATGGTCAGGCATTCGAGCTTCTCCTTGGGCTGCGGGCGACAATCGACCGGTTCTTCGACGAAGTGCTCGTCATGGCCGAGGACGAAAGCCTGCGTGCCAACCGGCTCAGACTCCTGGCCTATGTCCGCTCCCTGTTTCGCCGTGTCGCCGACCTCTCCCGCATCGTGCTCGACGGCGAACAGCCCTGAACTGTGCACTTCCTCTGTCCGGCTCCTCGCCTGCTGGGTCGCGCGCTGACCTCCTTCTGCATTCTCGCCTCTCCCCTGCTGCTCACCTGTCGCCCCGGTTCAAGGCCGGGCCCGACCGGTCAGTCGCCCCGGGTTCAGACGCAGGAACCTCCCTCAACCCAACTGACGGTACGTGGCAGCCGCATCGGTGCCGAAGTCGTAAGCAAAGGCATCGAACGGGCACGCGGCCTGATGTTCCGTCAGCACCTTGCCGACGACTCCGGTATGCTCTTCATCTTCGACGAAGATGCCATGCACCGCTTCTGGATGAAGAACACATACATCCCTCTCTCCATCGCCTTCATTGACCGCAACGGCATCATCGCCGACATCCTTGAGATGACGCCGCACGATACAACCACACCCTACCGTCCGACACGGCCGGTCCGGTATGCGCTTGAGATGAACTCAGGGTGGTTCGTGTCCAAGGGAATCAGGCCCGGCGACACAGTAATCGGCATCCCGCGACGAGGCGGGTCGGACTGAAAGAATAGAATCGGACCTGTTCGACCGGTCGGAAGCCTCCGACTGAACCAGACAGTGCTGCCTTGCTTGACTCCGTCGTCGCGGCGGCTACTATCGTCTGCGTGCGGAGGTGTATGGGTGCTGGTGTGCCTGGCGGACTTCAAATCCGTATGGTCTGCGACAAGTGGACCGGTAGGTTCGATTCCTACACGCCTCCGCCATATCCGGGGACATGACCGAGTTGTCCCCGATTCGGGTCGTGTCTCCTGTCAGGCGCGCCGGCCGTTGCGGGCAAGCTCGGCGTCGGTCCGGCGAAGATAGACCGGGACGAGCTTCTCCAGGCCATCCGCGGCTCCGCGAGCGAGTGCCCGCGCGGCTTCAAGCGCAATGACGCCGGCCCGGGGATACTCCACGCCGCCCGGCTCCAGCACGAGCCCGAGCGACTGAAAGTGAGCTCGGCACAGAGCGACGCCTGACCCCACACCACAGAGGTGCGGCCCGGCCCGACTGCCGACAAGCAGGGCAAGCTCAGCGTAAGAGAACAGACCCGGCTCAAGCAGTACTTCATCCTGGTGGTACAAGGCAGCATAGACCTGGGACCTGCGGGCGTCAATCGCGGCGAGGACCGGCCGGCCCGGGTCTGGCAGACTGCGGGCCAGGGCCCAAAGTGTGCTCACCCCTTTCACGCGAATAGAAAGCGCCACGGCAAGCCCCTTGGCCGCGCTCACGCCCACGCGAAGCGAGCTGAACATGCCCGGGCCGATTGACACCCCGACTCCGGCAAGGTCGTGGACATGAGCGCCGGCGCACGTCAGTGCCTTGTCGAACAGGGAGATGAGCAACTGGTCGTGGCGTACCCTCTCGCCCACGGTTTCGTCAAAGACAACTGAACGGTCGCGAACCAGAGCAACGCCTGTGGTTGTCCCGCTGGTCTCGATGCCGAGAAAGAAGTCCGGCTTCACTGTCCGCGGCAGTTCAGTCGGTACACCTGAGCCAGCCCGCGACCGGCAAGGTCACTGTCAACCGCCACGCGCCGGCCCAGTGCCCGGCAGAACAGTCGGGCATCACCACCAGTCAGCACGACCGCGAATGCCCGTCCGGTCCGGCGCTCGACCGACTCAATGGCATCCCTAACCCCGGCCGCAACAAGACCGAACACACCGGCCGCAATTGCGGTCTGGGTGGTGCGGCCGAACCCGCGCGGTCGGGCCCGAAGCCGGAGTCGGGGCAGAAGAGACGTGCCGCGTGCAAGGCTGTCGAGCATCATGTCCACGCCGGGCATGACCAGCCCACCCCAGAAACAGCCCTCGGCAAGCACGACGTTCACCGTGACTGCGGTACCGAAGTCAACCACCAGGCAGTTGTCACGCCTCCGCTGCCAGGCGCCGACCGCAACACAGACTCGGTCCACGCCGAGCTGGCTTCGGACGTAGCGAAACTCAAGCCCGACTTTGGTGTGCGGGCCGAGAACCAGAACACGCCCATCAACCCTGCGGCCCAGATGGGTTGCAAGCAATCCCGTCGCTTCCGGCACGACCGAGGCGACCGCCGCACCGTCAGCCCGGCGCAGGCCGGACAGCAGAGAGACCGGTTCGGCCAGCAACTGCCTCGTCCTGACGAGCCGACGTGCCCGCACCGCTGCGCCGCTCCACCAGAGCAGGCGCGTGTTCGTATTGCCGACATTGACGGTGAGAATCATCTCAACCGGCGTACCTGTCCTGCACCGAGCACCACGAGTCGCCCCGGGTCGGTGCGCAGCACAATGCGCCCTTCGGTATCAAGGTCAATACAGGTTCCAATGTGAGTGCGCAGCAGGGTCTTGACCTCAACGCGGTGGTGAAGGATGGACGAACGTCCCTTGATTTCGGCGAGCAGGCTCTCCTTCTCTCCGCTCGCGGCCTGCCTGACGACGGTGAGCGTCTCCCTTACGCACGCTTCCAGCAGAGCAAGTCGGTCGCAGGTTCGGCCGGTGGCCATGAGAAGCGAGATTGCGTCGGGCAGCGACTCAGGGAATCCGGTCTGGTTCACGTTCAGGCCGAAGCCGACCGCCACCTTCGAACCCCGGGCCTCGCAGAGTATCCCGGCCAGCTTCCTGTCGCCAAGCATCATGTCATTGGGCCAGCGGATGAGCGGCTTTGCTCCGCTCGTCGCTTCGACTGCCCGGCAGAGTGCCAGCCCGGCGAGTTGGGAAAGCAAGGCGTCGGGAAAGCCCTGGTCACGACGCGAGAGCAGCAGGCTGAAGCACAGGCTTGCGTCATCAGAGTACCATGTGCGATGGAATCGGCCGCGTCCCCGGGTCTGGCTTCGGGCCAGGACAATTGCCGGCTCGGCCGTCTCGTCGCGCAGGGCCAAGGCGAAGTCGTTGGTCGAGGTGACACGGTCGAGAATTGCGACCCGACCGTAACCGGCCAGGCGGGACAGGGCCTCACCAGGCAACTCGGTCAACTCAGACACAGACTACCGACCAGTGCGGACGAGCTTCAGTTCGTCGCCCGCGTCGGTGCGACAGACGTAGATGCCGGGTGCGAACGCGTTGAGATTCAGAGGAATTGCGGACTGTCGGCTGCCGGCAGCCGACAGAATCAGCCGGCCGGCCGCGTCATACACGTCGAGCCGTTCTGCCTCCGTGAAAGACCGGACCGTAGTCACCGCGGGAAACGGGTTGGGGCAGGCGCGAAGCCGGGCCATGTTCGGGGGTCGGGCCGACGCGGCCGCGCCGACCGGGGTCGTGTTCAGAAACAGGTGGCTGCCGTGCGCGGGGTCCCAGTTGGTGATGACCAGGTCAGGGTGGGTCGAGACCCGGCCGAAGAACTCCACGCTGCTCTGGTTCGGCGGCGGGTTGGCAAAGCTGACCCAGGCGCCGAGCCGGTCGTGGCAGTAGCCGGCCCGGGGTACGACCGTGCCGTTGACCCTGACGCTGTCAAGCGCCTCAAGCGGGCCGACCCGGCGAATGGTGAAGAGTCGGGTTGAGCCGTCGCCGGTTGCCGAAACGTGGTTCGGGGCGATATGCGAGTTGTCCACGTCGCCCCAGACCAGGGCTTCGCAGACCAGGTCGTAGCGGTTGGCCGGAGACCAGGACCAGGCCGGGGCCGTGTCGAGGACACCGCCCCGGTTCTCGAACACGACCGCGGGACGCCACCAGCCGCCGGCTGCCAGCTCGGGATAGCCGTCGCCGTCGACGTCGGCCCAGGCAACGCACGAGGAGTACAGACTCGAGCCCTGGCGAAGCAGTCGCAGCCCGGCAACCGTGTCAAGTGTACCCTGGATGTTCCTGAAGACCAGGATGCCGTTCGGGTCACCGAGCTGGTCATTGCAGGCCGCGGCTAGGTCCGGGAAGCCGTCGCGGTCGAAGTCGCCGAATGCCAGGCGGAGACACCAGCCGACGTTGCGGGTC
>CAZQFS010000052.1:9072-17012 GCA_964592755.1 uncultured bacterium
GCGGGTCGCTACCCAGGAGGCCGTGGTCTCGACCGTGCCCGCGTGGTTGCGATACATCGAGATACGGCGGCGCTGGCCGACGAACAGGTCAAGGTCGCCGTCGTTGTCGATGTCGCAGAAACGGATGGCGTCGGACGCGACCCCGTTGCCGGCGGTCCAGAAAGGCAGCGTATCGAGCGTGCCGCCGTTGTTGCGGTAGATGCGGGCCGAATCGGTCTGGCCGGTGTAGGCGTCGCCGGCCGAGATGGCCAGGTCGAGGTCACCATCCAGGTCAACATCACCGAGACAGCAGTCGAACGACGAGTGAAGGTCCTGCGCGCGCCAGGACGGCGTCGGCGAGAGGCCGCTTCCCGTGTTCCGGTAGACCCGGGCAAGGAAGTCACCCGCGCTTCCCGCCCCGAGGTAGCCGACGGCAAGGTCATCCAGGCCATCGTTGTCAACGTCGCCCGCATAGCAGTGACCGAAGTAGCCCGCATCGGTCGAACGCCACGAAGCCACCTGCTCGAGCGTGCCGCCGCGGTTCAGGTAGACCGAGTTCCGGTCAAGGGCCATGTCATTGCCGTTCGAAGTACACAGGTCAGGTAAACCGTTCGTGTCTACGTCGGCGAATGCACCGCCGGTGGCGTAGTCGTTGTCGTTGGAGGTCCAGTCCGGACTGGAGCCCAAAGGGATGGCAGCCCCGACCGTCACGACGGCAAGCTGGGTCAGCAGTAACGCGCTCGGTTTCCACATAGTGCAGCCAGTCTAGTTCATTTCGCCGAAGGGGTCAAGCGGAAAGCGGGGAACGCGGAGCGAGGAGCGCGGGTCGGGCGCCTACTCCGGCGGCAATGGCCGGGTCCGGCGGACCATGAGGAAATCTTTGACCACGACCTTGTCCGGCGCGACCTCCAGAGTACAGCACTGCGCGGCATATGCCCGCGTGCTCCAGGCATGGAGCACGTAGCTGCCGCCGGAGAGGTTCTTGATGCAGTAGGCTCCAGCCTGCTCGTCCACCGGCACCTCGCCTGAGGTCCTGCCTGAGTAGGTCACCAGCCCGGGAATTGCCTTCCTGGTCTCGGCATCAAGGAACATGCCCCAGATAGTGCCCCGGCCCGAACGGTACAACGGCAGCTTCGCCTTCTGGTCACGGTCTCCCCACACGTAGATTGAATCGAAAGTCGGCTGAAAGCCGGCCGAGCTGACGCAAACCCTGACCCAGCCCTCGCGGAACCCGCGCACCTTGAACGGCTGGCGCCGGACGGTCTCGTATCTGCCCTCGTGCACCCCGGACAGCTCGACCGCGAAAGGAACCAGCTGCCCGGTCGAACCGTCAACCACGGTCAGTTCGAGGCTGCCGCCGCCTCCTGCGCCGGCGACCGACCGCAGCCCGATGCGGTGCACGTTGCCCAGGCTGCCATACGGCGCGAACGCGTAGTCAACCGCGACCCGACCCAGGGAAAGCCCGAGCCCGAGGCAGAGCCCGCTTGCCAGGCCGAGCGTACCCAGGTCCTGCGGCCCGGTCCGGTACCCGGAACGGAGCGTAATTGTGTTGAGCATCGTATACTCGGCGCCGACGTGGATGTTCGGCCGGTTGTCAATCGGCAGGAGCAGGTCGGCTGCCAGATTCAGGTCTTGGTGGCGGTACCCGGTTCCCATGCACAGACTGGCCGGCAGCAGCATGAGCCCGGTCCGACTGGTGTAGGAGGCCACGCCCAGATTCCGGGCCGACAAGCCGAGGTCCAGCCAGGCGAGCGGACGCACCAGCATACCTAGGTCAGCACCGCCGCCCAGGCCGCCGGTCGAGCCTGCGCCAAGATAGTCGTAGGCCAGTTTGACCGCAGCCCCGACGTGGACCCGGTCAACAATCGGGACACCGTATCCGGCCGAGATGATTGCCGTGTGGTCGGTGGCGGTCTGCTCCTGGGCCCGGCGATTGAACTCGTCCCAGGCTTCGTTCCCGGTGACGCCCGAGTACGCAAGTCCGAACCCGAGCCGTCCCCGGCCGGCACTCGTGGCCAGTGAGACGTGCTCGTCTCTCACGCCCTGCAGCCACTCTTGATGTGAGACGAAGAACTCCGCCCTGCTCGACCGACCCAGTCCGGCAGGGTTCCAGTACAGCGAGGTGACGTCATCGGCCAGGCCGACAAACGCCTCGCCCATCGCACTCGCCCTGGGTCCGACCGGGGCTTTCAGGACCGGCAACGCGGTGGTGCCCACTTCGGTGCTGCCGAACCAGACGGTCAGACCCAGGGACAGTATCATCTGTAGATGGCTCACGAG
Organism: uncultured bacterium; assembly: GCA_964592755.1. Taxonomy (GTDB): domain Bacteria; phylum Hydrothermota; class Tepidihabitantia; order Tepidihabitantales; family Tepidihabitantaceae; genus CAZQFS01. The sequence goes on from CAZQFS010000052.1 coordinate 11,332, forward strand.
TTCCTCCCGGATTGATGCCCGGCCATGCTTGTCACTGAAACCACGACCAGCCTACTCAATCGCCAGCTTTCTGGTCAGTCGCCGGTCCAGGTTGTCCGGCGTATCGGTCAGCTCGAACACATAGAGGTACGTACCGGGAGCGAGTCTGCGCCCGGAGTCGTTTCTTCCGTCCCAGGGCCGGGTGTGAATCCCGATGGCGAACTCCTCCTGCTCGAATACGCGGGCTGCCAGTTCGCCGGCCCGGTTGTAGACCCGCAAACTCGCCCTGCCCGGCTGGGGAATCGAGAAGATGAACCGGGTCCGGTCGCGAAACGGGTTCCTGAAGTTATGAATCGCCAGACGGGGAATCGCCTGGATAACGACCAGCGCCGTGTCACCAAGTCCGTCAAACGTCGTTGACCGACCCACCACCCTGACATAGCACTTGCTGAGTGAGTCCACGCTGCCGGACAGGTCGTCGGGAACGTTGTCCGGGGTCCGGACCAGAAGCGTGAAGCACCGCTCGGTGTCGGGCAAAACCGGCCCGAGCTCGGCAAGCCCGTCGCGGTTCGCATCAGGCAGACGGTTCCGGCCGTTCTCGTCATAGAGCTCGACGTGCCAGTCAGGCCGGTCAGGCTCGGCTCTGAGCCCGGCAACATCGGCCACGTTGCCGCGAGTCTTGACGTACAGCCGGTAGGTGGAACTGGAGCCGGTCGCCTGCTGGTCCTGCTGGTCCGGCGCGACCACGAAGCCGGTCAGCAGTCCGAGCGCCTTGGTCTGCGCCGTGATGCAGGTGCGCACTTCAGGGACGTTGCCTGAATACGTCCAGACCCGGACCGTGTCGGTCTCGCCCGGCCGGGCATCAAAGGGCGCTCTCACCCTGAGCACGAACTGGCCGCTGCCGGTGAACGGATTGAGCGGACCGATGTCAGGCCGGCCGTTGTGATTGCCGTCGGTCAGCGGGTTTCCCGCAGCGTCGAGCAACTGGTAGAACCAGCCGGGCTTGGCTCGGATACGCTCCACCTCGAGGTCGGCGATGTCGAAGGAGTTGCCCAGGTTCTCGACCTTGAGCAGATAGTCCTTCGCCTCTCCGGCCGGGACCGAGTCATAGAGGTCGGGCGCAAGACCGAGCGATGCGACCGTGAGCACACGGGTGCGCAGTCGTGCCTGGTCAACAATCGAAGTATCCCGGCTGGAGCGGCCGGTGACCAGGACTGAGTCTTCCACCAAAGCCAGCTCACCCGCGGGCACGGTAATCCGGACGTTGAACGGCTCGGTCGCACCCGGCCACAACCCCGCAATGTCGGGCAGGCCGTTGCCGTTCCGGTCAGGCAGGGGCCCGGCCTTGGCCGCATCGAGCAGCGCCAGTTGCCAGCCGGGTCGGACCGGTGTGGCCGCGATGTCAACCGTGTCGATCTCGGAGCTGAGATTCGTGACCCGCAGCCGATAGTCAATCGTGGCCGCCGGATAGACCCAGGCCGACGTATCCGGCACCACGAGCAGGGCACGCTGCACCACATACAGCACGCCCGACACCTTGTCGTTGGCCGGTCTCATGTCCACGCTCAGGCAGGTGGAACAGGAGACGGCGTAGTCTCCGGTCACGGCCGACCAGGAACGGAACCTGACCGTCCACCAGTTGTTCGGCGCGAGTCCGGCCACCCGAACCGTGTCTGCGTACCCGCCCTGAATCCGGAACACGGCGTCAAAGCTCTCGACCTCGGTGCCGAAGTTCTGGACTTCGACCTGGGGCGTCACCACCTCGCCGGTGCGGACCTGGCCCGGCGGCGCGACAATCCTGACTGCGCCCACGTCCCGGACGCGAATCCGCACCAGCCGGCTCAGCGTATCGTTGGTCGGATTGGAGTCGCCGGCCATCATCGTCGAGCACCGGACCACACGCAGGCCGCGGCCGACCGCGCCCCACGCGCCGAAGGTCACGGTGTCAATCTCCTGGGGCCCGAGCGAGACTATCTGCTCGTCGAGATACGAGCTGCCGATTGTCATCCGGACTGCGAAGCTCGCCGCGCCCGTGCCGTAATTGGCCACAACCGCAGACGGCAGCACGGTCCGGCCCGAGTCGGCAACCGGCACGGGCGAAAGAATCTCCACCACGCCCACGTCCTGCTCTGCTGCCGGCAGAACCCGCACCGTATCCTCGACCTTGTCGTTCGCGGTCGCCATGTCCACGGCAAGCATCGTCGAGCACGAGACCGTGCGCCGGCCCGTGACCGCACGCCAGGTCCGGAAAGTGACGACCGCCGAAGACTCGGGATAGAGCCCGGACACGCGCGCGGTGTCTGAGTAGTCGGTCGTGATTCGCGCCAGGACCGTGAAACTCTCCCGCACGTTCCCCGAGTTCCTGACCAGCGCCCGCGGCGACAAGGTTTCGCCCGCGACCACGGTCCCGACCGGGGCGAGTATCGTGGTCGCGGCCACGTCGCGCACCCGCACAAAAAGCTCAAGCTCACGCCTGTCATTGGCCGGATTCTGGTCAGAAGCATATGCCACCGTGCAGCGCATAACCAGGCTGCCGCGCGGCAGCGCGGTCCAGGCCCGGAAGATAACTGTGTCTGACCGGCCGGGGTCAAGGGCCGCGAACTGCTCATCCGCGTAGCCGCTGCCGATGCCGCACCGGACCGGAAAGGCAGCCGGCCGCGTTCCGTAGTTGACCACGACCACAGCGGGGAACAGGACCTGACCCGAGTCTGTTACCGGAGCCGGCGCGAGGATGGCAGCGACCCCAACGTCATGAAACGGAGGCGGGCGCACGACAACCGTACCCGCGACCCGGTCGTTGGCCGGGTTCGAGTCGTCCACATACGCGGCTGTGCAGCGAACCGGAAAGACCCCGCACTCAAGCGCGCTCCAGGACAGGAACTCGACAGTGTCCGATGCGCCCGCGGACAGCACCACCGGCTGCTCGTCAGCATAAGATGCCCCGATGTAGAGCCGGACCGGGAACGACGCTGCCTGCGTGCCGAAGTTACGCACAACCGCAGCCGGAACCAGGGTCGAACCCGAGTCCACCGTGTCGCGCGGAGCGAGAATCGCGGTCACGCCCACGTCATACACCGGCCGCAAGAGCACGATGACGCTGTCCTCGGCCTTGTCGTTGGCCGGAACCATGTCCAGGTCGAACGCGGTCGAGCAGGTTACCGCGTGCGTTCCCGGCTCAGCGGTGTACGGTCGGAAAGTAACGACCGCCTCAGAATCCGGTCGCAGTTCAAAGACCGTTGCGTGTTCCAGATAGCCGGCGCCGATGCGGAACTCCACCGGGAACGACGCCGTTACATTGCCCTGGTTCCGCACCACTGCCCTGGGTGTCACCGTGTCCTGCTCATACATCGTCCCGGTCGGCGCGATGATGCGCTTCGCGGCCACATCGGCCACCAGAACCGTCACCGTGGTCTGCTGCGCGTCGTTATCCGGATTGACGTCGGTCACCAGGACCGTACTGCACCTGACCGGCCAGGTTCCCCGATACTGGGGGTTCCAGGCTCGGAAAGCCACCGTGTCGAGCTGTCCGGGTGAGAGCGTGGCAAAGACCGTATCTGCGTAGTCCGGGCCGATGCTCATCCGCACCGTGAAGTTGCTCGCCTGGGTTCCGAAGTTCCGGACGACCGCTGCGGGCACGAGGACAATCCCCGAGTCAACCACGCCCGCCGGGACAAGAATGTCGGTCACACCGACGTCGGCGAATGGTGCCGGCCCGAGCACGAGGTCAAGCTCGATTCTCTCCAGGTTCGGCAGGAAGCAGGGCCAGAGATAACGGAACACAACCTCATACTGGAGAAAACGGCCGCCCAGACAGCGGTCCGGAATCCGGCCGGTGACCGAGTCCACGAAGTCGAACCCGGTCCAAGTCGAATCCGGAACCGAGGTATCGCCGCTGCGACACGCGACCAGGACCTTGGCGCCGGGCGGCTCGAACGCCTGCCAGCGACAGGCGCCGTTCATCAGACGGGCACTGTCACCGGCATCGAACACCGACGAACGGTAGTACGCGGTCAGGCTCCGGTCATATACATTGCCCGGCTCGCGGAACACGCCGTGGTGGTCCATGTCGCTCGGCAGGCCGGTGCGGCGCAGATAGTCCGGGCCCCAGAGGATGTAGCTCGAATCGTCATTCAGCATGTTGTTGACGAAGATGTCGTTGATGTCGTCGCGGTCGAAATCGCCGATGAACCCGCCCGAGGCATTGAACGTCCCGGTGCCGAGATCGACCCGGGCCTCGTCCCGGAAAAAAGGCGCCGAGAGCGTGTTGTAGTAAGCCACCGGCTTCCAACGGCCGCCGTGAATCCAGTTGCCCCGCAGAAAGACGATGTCCAGCCACGAGTCGTCGTTCAGGTCCACCACCGCGCTGCCGCCGTAGCACTGACCCGGATGAACCTCGGTACGGTTCGTGGTCGAAAACCCGCTGTCAGACCCGAAGTAGACAAAGGTCGTCACCACCGTGTCGTACCCGGTATACACGATGTCAAGCCAGCCGTTCTTGTCCAGGTCTGCTACCGAGATGCCGTGGAAGTTGTTCCAGCGGCCGGGCAGCCAGACCGTGTTCCGCGGCTGGCGGTTCGGGCCCCAGTAGACAATCGGGTTCTCGTCCCAGGTCCAGGACGACAGCACGATGTCGCCCCAGCCGTCCCGGTCCAGGTCTGCCACCTCGATATTGTGGCCGAGCGAATGGCCGAGGTTGACTTCAGACCGGTTCTGCGTCCGATACCCGTCCTTGCTGCCCCAGAAGATGTAAAGCCTGCCGTTGCCCGAACCAAGCAGGATGTCGAGATAGGCGTCCTTGTCCAGGTCGTAGACGCTCACGTCCTCGCCCTCGCCGTCATAGTCGAGCACGGTCGTGTCGTCGGGCGATGGCCCGGCCGGCGTGCCCCAGTAGATGGCTGCCCGGCCGTCGCGCCACCCGGAGTGGATGAGCTCGGCATGGCCGTCCAGATTCAGGTCGGCCAGGTCGATATTGCCGCCTGAGCCCAGCGGCCCGTACTCACGCCGGTTGCCCGGAGAATAGCCCTCAGGCGAACCCAGGTAGATGGTCAGATTCGGACCCGAGTCGTCCGAACATCCCAGGTCATAGTAACCGTCGTTGTTGACGTCGAAACGGGAGAAGAACTCGACGCAGCCCGAGTCCGGTTCAAGCTGACCGCGCAGGGAAACGTACATCTGCGGGTCGATGATGCCGTCGGAAAAGTCGGCGTGGGTCGTCTCCACCCAGCGCACCGGCTGGCCGACGAGAACCGCAAGAAGACCCAGCGTCAGCAAGTCCCCTCCTCTCTGCGACCGCAGGCCGCGCCTTCAGACACACGGCAATGCTCGAAACGAATTGTCGCCGGTAAGTATGGTGCGGCCGTCGCTGCGGCCGTCTGCTCGATAACCCCAGGGACTGAAAGCCCCGCGAACCTTCCCATTTGTCTAATCGCGCTCCAGTTGATATTATAGCGCGGATTGGGCCCGACACAAGCCCGGCGCACTGCGCGGAACCCGACACTGAGCCACGAAAAGCACGGAGTCACGAAGCGGTCACCATTCCTTCCGAGCGAACTCCGTGCGTACTTCTCAAGCGTCCGCTGCAACGCTGCGGGCGACGCAAGCCGGGTCACGACCACCGTTTGACTGGCCCGGACTTCGGCCAGAAACCCGGCCTGATGGACGGCGGCGTAGCTGTTGCTCATGTCAATCCTTCTTTCCCTTTA
>CAZQFS010000053.1:0-16767 GCA_964592755.1 uncultured bacterium
CCCCCCCCCCCCCCCCCCCCCCCCCCCCCCCCCCCCCCCCCCCCCCCCCCCCCGCAACCCCCCCCACATAATACGCAATTATCAGTGCTGCTGTCTCTGCTCCGGCTTGTGCTTCCATGGTCCCTTGGGGCCAGGCTTGCTTGGGCGGAGGCTTCTGCCGACTGTCTGTTCTGCGCGGGTGATGGACTCCTCTGAACCCAAAGGACAACGGCCTAGTTGTGCCAGCGCAGGGCACGCAGCTCTGAAGGCTTGAGCCCTTGGGCCAGGAACTCAGGCCAGTCTTCTGCCCGCTCCAGTATGGGCCGCACTCTCTGCCGCCGAGCGTCGCGCTGGGTGACGTGACGGGGAACAGAAGGAACGACCACTCGGGCCGATCGAGCCACGCATCAGAATGGCCAGACCCGCGCCCCTGGCAATAATCGCGTATTATGTCCCTTGGATTGTCCATGTCCCTTGGATTGTCCCTTGGATTGTCCCGTATTATGTCCCTTGGATTGTCCCCTGGATTGCCGTCCCCTGGATTGCCTTCTGTTCAATTGCTCGGCCACGTTCACCGACGAGCGCGACATCGTGACCACGGTCTGCGACCTCAACCTGGCCCGGTTCACTTAAGCCGGTACGGCAAGCGTGGAGTGAGTGGAGCGCGGCGAAGCGCAAACGCTGGGCTTGCAATCCGTACCCAGATTGGGTACAATCGTACCTGAAATGGGTACGGCGTCTCCTTCGGACTCGATTGCGCAGTTGCTCTTTGGCAAGACCCGCAGGGCGGTCCTGTCTCTCTTGTTCGGCCACGCGGATGAGGCGTTCTATCTGCGGCAGATCATCCGGGTCAGCGGCACAGGTCAGGGAACGGTTCAGCGGGAGATGGAGAAGCTGGCTGCCGCCGGGCTGGTGCGGCGACGGGTGCACGGCCGGCAGGTCTATTTTCAGGCAAATCCCGCGTGTCCGGTATTCGCCGAGCTCAAGAACCTGATCGCCAAGACCGTGGGCGCAGCCGATTATCTGCGAGCTGCGCTGGTGCCGCTGGCCGAGCGGATCCGGGCCGCGTTCATCTACGGCTCGGTGGCCCGCGGGGATGAGCGGCGGTCGAGTGACGTGGACGTTATCGTGGTCGGTGAAGTGTCTTTCGTCGAGGTTGTCGCCGCGCTGGGTCCGAGCCAGGAGCGGCTCGGCCGGGAGGTGAACCCGACCGTGTACCGCGAAGCCGAGTTCCGGGCCAGGTTGAAGGCGGGCCAGCACTTCGTCACCAGCGTGATGAAGCAACAGAAGATCTTCCTCGTGGGCGATGAGTACGACCTTAGACGTCTGGGTCAGTAGCGGTTCGCTGCAGCGGCACCGGACCAGCCCGCAGGAAGTCGCGGACCTGCTGGCGATCGTCGAGCGTGACCTGGGCGATGCACAGACACCGGGGTTGAGTCCGGATTGGCGTCTGACCATCGCCTGCAACGCCGCCCTGCAGGCGGCCAGGGTAGCCCTGGCCGTATCCGGGTACCGCGTATCCGGCAGTGAGAAGGGGCATCATTACAGACTGGTGGAGTCGCTGCGCCATACCACTCAGATCCCCGGCCCGGACGTGGACCTTCTGCAGCGGATGAAGAAGAAGCGGCACGTCTACGTGACCGGGTGATGGACTGGCTTGGCGCCAACCACCCGCAACTGCTGCCGCGGTAGTCAAGCGCGGGCGCGCGGGACGACACAAGGGACTTGCTTCGCGTGGGGAGCAGCCGCAAGCTTCAAGCCCCAAGCCTCAAGTTGTCACCAAGGTCATGCTGATGCGGTAGAAGCGGTAGCCAGCTCGCCTTTGCTCAGGCCGGCTTGCTTCCTCAGGTTGCGCAGGCGTTTGCCCAGTATTCTCTTTGAGAGCCGGAACGAGTCAGGATGCCGGGACACGGCTTCAGACTGCCACGGTCGCGCCGGGCGAGGCAGAAGCCCAGCAAGCCTTTGAAAGCACAGCCAGGAATACCCCCCGAATATTACGTAGTAGTAATGCCCGGCGCAAGGCCGCCAGACAACCTAAGTGTATTTGGCTCGGGACGTTGCCCGATTCGGCCGTGTCAAGCCCCAGCAGTTCCCCAGGCCGTTTGCACCGGCGTGCCTGCCGGCGTCAGCAGAGGCTCAGCCGAAGCGACTTCATGTGCGGCTTTGCCCGCGCCCGCGCCTGCACTCTTGAACGCGGCCTTGTCTGCTCTTTTCGCTGCGCCGATGCTCTCGACGAGCCGCAGCCTCTGCGCCAACCCGAGTGGCGCGACTTGCGAGCGAGCAAAGCCCAGCCTCCTGAATGTGGAGGACAGGTGTCTCGGCCTTCAACTTCGCTCTGCGGCTTGGTGGATTGCGTGTGACGGTGTATGACCGGCAGGAACGCGGCACAGGGGCGATAACCTGCGCGCGGCAGAGCGAATCGCGGCGTGAGCCGCATAACAACCCGGCGCCGGCCGACAAGCCGGCGCCGGGAAAGGTTCGGCGTCAGTCGGTCATTCGTCGTTAGGCAGCGGCTCCGTGGGGTGTTTGACGACATAGGGTATGCCCCAGGCGCTTGCGACATAAGGGGCGGTCGTATCAGACCAGAGAGAGCCCCAGCCGATCGCATCGTGGATGCTCGGCCGCACTGCCGGCCGGTCGTAAGACTCGTCACCCAGCACCCATGTGCGCTCAAAGGTCCATGTGCTCGTGCGGAAGTAAGGCTGGCGCCAGACATGCGGCCGGGCAGCCCGGCCACGGTGGAGAAACGCCCAGCACGAGTCTTGGTCCGACGCAACGGTAACGGTGACTACGACCGTATCGTGGGGCACGAAACAGGGCAGTTCATCCTTGGCCAGCAGCGTGTCGGCCGTAGTAAGGTCGAAAGTGTCACCAGACACGCGACCGATAGCCAGTATCCGGGTGACGTTCAACGTGTAGGGCGCGTTCTGGGTGGCGAGTTGCATGGGCGACACCTTGCGGATATGCCAGCCGTTCTCATCCTTGGTGAGAAAGACCTTGCGCGTGGACTGGTCTTCGAACGGTTTGCGCCAGACCAGAATCGGGTTTACCGTCGTGTCGAATGCAGTGCGCAGTTCGCCGTTGATGTCGACGGTGATGGTTGCAAGCGCGGTTGTGTCGTCCCAGCCCGGGTAGGCAGGGATGGTAACGTTGACCGTGCGCGTCAGTCCGCCGGGTGGTACGTAGCGCCGGAACCGGACGAACGGGATGCGCTCGTAGCCGTCGGTGCCCGGACCATCGCCGCCCTCGGCCAGCGTCGAGTCGGAAGAGCCGTAGTTGCTGGCGTGTTCGTCGTCGGTGTAGTCCGAGCTGGACAGTAATCCCTTGATGCGCTCTTCGTCGTTGGGCTGGCTAGTGGCGCAGCCCACGAGCCACACCATGACCGAGAGCACCAAGATTGTGGAGGCGGTCAGCAGTTTCTTCACTCTGTACTCCTGTGTCTTATTGCTTTCCTGCTTCTGCCAGCCGCGGCCGGCTTCTGCTGCACTGCAACGCGCGTGCCACACTGTAACTGCCGCAGGTAAGTGGCTTACCATCTAGTGGCCAGCGGCTGACTGTGCGAAACTACACATGCTGCTCGCTTGAGGTGGCCATGCTGCGCTCGGGCAGACTGGCTCCTGCTTGCCGGATTGCTGCGACTAGAACTGGCCGGTGATGCGGCCGGAGAGGGTGTGGGTCGGGCTGCCATTGAGCGGGAGCGAGGATGTGTGGCTGAGATTGAGGTAGAGGAACCGCAGGAGGTTGAGATTGAGGCCCAGGCCGGGAAGCAGGGATACCTGCGAGGAACGGGCAGGGATTCGCGAGGAAGGAATCGTGTCTACGTTGGAGCGTGACGCGCCGAGGTCGAGCGTGGCGAATGACTTGGTGGTGAAGCGGTAGAGTAACTGGCCGGCAAGCTTCAGCTCACCAGTGGCGACCTCAGGCGCTGCGCCGGTTCCCCATGCGTCGCGATTGAGGCGGCCGCTCGTGGTGAGCCGGGTGCGCACCCTGGTTGACCACGGTCGGGTCCACTCGAAGTACAGGCCGTCGGTTGCGGTCCGGGGGTAGCCTGCGACGCGGCGCCGGGTCCATTGGCCGGCGAGCAGACCCAGTGCCGGCGGCTGGTATTCGACGCGCACCTCGTCGTCGGTGGCGGGCAGAAGCTCGGGCAGGGAGTAGCTGGTGAACCCGCCCCGGTTAGAAGCCCGGCGGTAGCGGAGCATCAACTCGGGGAATGGGTCAAGCTGGACCGAGCCGTGGAGCGTCGTCAGCTCCTTGACCCGGGAAGTGGCGGCGTCCGGCAGGGGACGGAGCCGGAAGACCGGCACCGGAGCTTCAAGGTTCAGGCAGTACTGGTCGAAGCTGGTGCCGGCGCCGAACGCGAAGTTGACCAGCGAAAGGTGCCGGTTCCAGCGGCCCGGGGCGATACGGAGGTCGTTGAACAGAAAGGAGGTGAGCGAGTGGTCGAGTGGGCCGGTGGTCGAGTCGGAAAGGAAGAAAGACACAGAGCCGAGGTCACAGGTGCCGACATAGTAGAAGCCGGGGATGACGTCGACACTGAGTCGGCCGCGGAGCTGTCGCTGGACCGCGTCCGGGGCGTCGGACTGGCGGTTGGAGCGGAGGCGGAGGTTGCCTGATATCGGAACCGGGCCGTCGAAGCCGATTTCGGCGATGTACTCAGAGGAAAATGGTCGAGGGGTCGAGGCGTTGAGGGGTCGAGGGGTGACAGAAGTGTTCTGGAGAATAGCTGCGAGCTTCAGCCTGGTGGCGAGAGCCGTGAACTCGTGGCCGAGTCGTGTTTTGAGGCGCAGTTTGTCATTGTCGGGCAGCATGTCTCTGCCCAGGGTGATGTAGCCGTTCGGCAGGCGCTGGTTCAGGTAGCTCAACCGAACTGAGGAGTAGGTTGAGGTCAGTGTCGCGGACGATTCTGTGTCGGCGGTGTATTCGCGGAGCAGGCTGCCGTCAAGCCGCAGCAACGCGACCGGTTCGACACCGAGCGCCACACTGCCGCCGTGGCGCAGGTCACCGTGCCTGCGTTCCTGCACACCGAACGGCTCGAACCCGGCACCGATGCCCTGATACTCGGCGCGGCAGGAAAGCCAGCGGAAGTTGGCGGTGATGGTGTGGTGCTGAGCCAGGGCGCCGTCCGTGTTGACCGCGACCTGGGGCACGAGCCTAGCGCCCTGCCTGTCGCCGCCGGCCTCGAACCGACCGGAGAGGTGCACCATGTCTTCACTGTCCACGTGGGAGAACCCGGGTGACACACGGATGCCGGGCGCGAGCGCGACGTCCGGCTGCACTGAGCAGAACAGGGCGTCCTCGTCCCGCTCCGCCGACGAGTACCGGACCGCGATTTCGCTGTAGTCGCCGACGATGTCGGGCTTCAGGAACACCAGCGTGCCCGAGGTGTAGTCAATCGTGTAGTCGGTGCCGCGCGCCGCCGGCTCGCCGTCAACCGTGACCTCTTCGCTGTTGCGTACGACCGGGCTGGCAGAAAGGTAGTAGAAGAGCGAGTATGACCGGTAGCGTACGCTCATCATGTAGCACCGCCGCCGCTCGGTGTAGACCGGCTCCGGGAAGGGCCGGGCCGCGGGGAAGTGAAGCAGCCCGAGGTCGTGGTTCACCAGGCCCGGGTCGACACGGCCGTCGTGGTCGTCGTCCAGCCCGAACACGCTCAGGGGTATCGTGTTGCCTAGGGTGTCGGTAATGGTCAGCTCCAGCGAACCGGGAATGATGTCCGGACCCAAAAGGTAGACGTTTTCCATTGCGTGGTCGGTGACCGAATCTGACTGGATGACAAGTTCTTCGGTTTCGGTTTTCAGGCAGACCACGTCGCCCGGACGCACCGGCACCGCGAACTGGATGACACCGCGGTCGTAGTCGATGTGGTAGCCCTTGCCGCGCACGAGCGGGTCAAAGTCGCCGGTGATACCGGCAACGGTGTAGTTGAGCCTTGTGTCAAGGTCGTTGGTCCGGGGCTGGCGGTCGTCGATGAAAACCGTGTCTGACGTGCGGGCAAGGGCCCGGGCCGGGTGGTACACCTGGTAGAAGACGTTTCGGGCGTAGTTCACGTCAGGCAGGGACAGGTTCTTGTCGAGAGACCGACCGGTGAAGAAGTCACTGCGCAGCCGCGACTGGAGCCGGCCCGCCTGGAGCGAAACCGTGCGCGGGCCCGAGGAGTCGGAGGAGCCGCGAAAAGGGAGGCGGAGACGGGCGCTTCCTCCGAGCAGCGAGAAGCCGGGCACGAGGTCAAAGTCAGCGTATTCGGACCGGAAGAACCCGGCGTTGGCGCGGCGCAGCAGGTCTCCACCCTGGCCCCGGTACGCGAGTCCGTAGTCTACCTGGTCTTTGTCCGTGTCGTCATAGTAGACTGAGAGCGGTCGGTTGCTCGAGTGCAGGGCGCTCAGGTTCAGGGCGACGGCGTGGTGGCCGGTGCGGCCGACCGAGTCGGCGCTGAAGCTGCGCGACAGGGCATAGTAGGCCCTGCCGGAAAGGCGCAGGTCGGTTCCGGGCAAGAGCCGCAGATGGCCGCCGGCATCGTCGACGTAGAGGAACTGGTGGCGGCCGGCCTGGTCCGGGACGAAAGGCTCTGTCTTCCAGGTGCCGGTGGCGCGGTCTTGGTAATCAATCCCGAGCGCGGTCACGGCCAGGAGTAGCTGGCGGTCCAGGAATCCGGCAAGGACGTTATCGGACGAGAGTCCGGTCGCGGCCGTCCAGGTGCGGGCCGTGCGAGCGGCAAGACTGTCAACCACAAGGCCGCGGTCGGTGGCGAGCACGAGATGGGTGCCCGAGACGAAGAGGCCGTTTGCCCGGGGCAGATTCTCGATGTCGCGAAAACTCGTCCAGTTGTCCGCCCCTGGCTCGTACAGCAGCACCCGACCCCGGCTCACCACAAATAGCGAATCGCCGGCGGCCGCGTAGTCGGAGATGTCGATGCCCCGGTATTCTGACCATGCTGCCGAGGACGGACGGCAGGCAACAACCCGTTCCGGTGAGAAGAACCAGATCCGGTCGGGCGTACCGATAATCCGGTCGAAGGCGGAAACCGGCGTTGGCGCTGGTTCGAGCCGGTTGAAGTCGCGGCGGTAGCGGAGTACGCCCGAGTCGGTCGCCAGCCAGACGGTTCCGCGGTCTGCGAATACGTCGTGGGTCGGAATCGAACCGACGTGCTCCCATGTCTCGGTTATCTTATCGAAGCGCCACAGGCCAAACCCGCCCGCCGCCCAGACGAACTCGTCGTCGAATGCCAGGCCCTGCACCTCACCGGGCAGGTCATAAGCCTGCCAGTCGTTCACCTTGAGGTCGGCCGAGGCAAGGCCGGCAGGCGTGGCCGCCCAGAGGATGCCGTCATCCAGGCCGAGTACCCTGACCGAGTTATCCGGCAGCCCGTGGGCACGGGTTATCCGGCCCCAGGTGCCTGAAGAGCGGTTGAACTCGTAGATGCCGTGCGGCGTGGTAACGAACAGGAAGTCGCCGGCGTAGGGGTCGCCGGTGGCATCGAGCACCATCGGCCGGTCGCCCGCGGCCCGGCGCGTCAACGGCTGGGCCGAGACACCTGCCGCAAGCCCGAAAGCGATGAGCCAGAGCACCCTCGCTGCTGCCTGCTTCGGATGTCGCCCTGCACCTGGGTCCGCTATTCCTGGATGAATCCGGAAGGTATCTCCTCGGGCTCTGACTCACCGCACTGGCGCTGCTGGATACGGGCATCGGTCTTGTAAGAACCGGTCCGGCGTCGCTCTTCACCGAGCGAATAGACCTGAATCGCGGCCGGGCCGTCAACCGGGCAGCGTGCCTCGCAAGCACCGCAGCCTACGCACGCCTCGCGGTTGACCCACGGACGCAGCGCTGCGCCAAGTCCGACCGGGTCCCGGACAGCCCTTATTGCGTCGTAGGGGCACGCTTCGTCGCAGACCAGGCAGTGCCGGTCGTGTTCCCAGGCCAGACAGCGGCTTCGGTCCACGACCGCCGTGCCTATCTTGGCAAAGCTCTTTTCCTCCAGGCTCAGGCGCCGAATCGCGCCAGTGGGGCAGACCTGTCCGCAGAGATGGCAGTTTCGTTCACATGCGCCGATGCGCGGCACGGCTCTTGGCGTCCAGAACCCGTATGCGCCTGCTTCGAGTGTGGCCGGCTGCAGGCAGCCAGACGGGCAGGCTTTGATGCAGCGGTCGCAGCGCAGGCAGGCAGCAAGGAAGTCCGACTCAGGCAGAGCGCCGGGTGGCCGGACGAGCCGGCCTGCCATACGCAGATGCAGCAGGTTGCGCGCGAGCGGCGCGAGTACGATGCCGGCACCGAGCCCGGCCAGCAGCTCGCGGCGGCCGAGGTCGAACAGGGCGGGCCGGGCCCGCACTCCGTACGAAATGCCGGCCTGCGGGCAGCGATAGCGGCAGGCCATGCAGTCGATGCACTCGCCCGGGTCGACCGTCGGCGCGATGCTGGAACCGCGTTCCAAGCCCCGGATTGCCCCGGTCGGGCAGACGCCTTCGCAGACGCCGCACTGCTTGCACCCGACCGGGATTGAGAACTTGAGCAGGGAAAACCTGGCGGCGAGGGCAAAGATGCCGCCGAGCGGGCAGAGGTTACGGCACCAGAACCGTGGTGCGATGAAGCCGAGGCCAAGGATGCCGGCAAATGTCAGGAGGGCGACAAGAGTCTCGGCCACGGCGGCGACGCGGGTTGCACCAAAGAGCCCGGCGACGTAGGTGCCGACCGGGTAGAACACGAGCGCGAGCGTTCGCTCCATGATGACAAGCGGGTCGAAGAAACCGATAAACGACACGCCCAGGGCGGCAGAGACGAGCAGAAAGACAAGGATGGCGTATTTGGTCTGGCGCAGCCTGGTTCCGGGCTCTGATTTGTGCCGGATGGCCGCGTCGGCAAGGTCAATGGTCGTGCCCAGCGGACAGACAAACCCGCAGAAGAACCGGCCGAAGACCAGCGTGGCAACAACGACGAGCAGCGCCGGCAGGGCCGCCCTGACCAGCACGCGGCTGGCGACGCTCGTCACGACGAGGATGAGCGGGTCGAACCGGAAGAAGAAGTCGCCCGCGACCGGGCTGGTACCGTACTTGGTGCGTAGGAAAAGGAGAACAAAGAGCGCAAGAAACGCAACCTGCACAGCCCATCGTACGAACCGGTGAGTCGCCAGCTTCGGTCGCGCCACCCGGCTAGACTTTGACTTCCTTGATGTTCATTCGGGCCGGGTCAATCTCCCCGAGCCCGTGCCCGGCGGCCGCGACGATGTACTTGACGCTCCTGCCCGTGAATGACTTGCTGTACCACTGGGTGAGGCCGACTGCGTAGGCATCAACCGCGACCGGGTCTATACCGGCGACGACGGTGTTGAGTTGGACGGTCTTGCCCGGCCCACCCGGCCCGCCGCTCGTCAGCGCCCGCGTCGCGTCCACAATGGTGAGCTGCGGCTTCAGGACTGTAGCCAGGTCGGCGATGCACTGGTGCAGATTGAGCGAGTGGAAAGCGCCCCGGTTCCAGACAAGACCCATCAGGTTCTTCATGCCCAGACTGACGCCGGTAGCCGAGTGCGACTTGGCAACGGGCAGGTTGACAAACTTGTCCGTCTCCAGCACGACCCGGGCCACGCTCGTGCTCTTCAGCTCCCGGCCCTGGGCGACCTTGACCTCGACGAACTGCCGCTCTTTGGCCAGGGTGACAATGCTGACCTTCTCCTTGTCTACGACCGCCTGCTCGACGCCGCTCTTTTCCACGCAGAGCTGGGCGCTCGCCAGGGTGTGGTCAACGATGAAGACCCGGGCCGCACCTGCTGCCAGGCACTGGGTGACGACCTGCCGGACCACTTCGGCACTGGTTGTAGCCCCGCACTCGGCATTGGCCGCGAAAGAGATGTTCGGCTTGAGGCAGACTTTGTCGCCGGGTTTGACAAACTCCTCGATACCGCCGAGCTGTTCGAGTGCCGCCTGCACCAGCCTGGTCCTGTCCCCGCGCGCGACAGCCAGAAGAGACCCGGACAGCGGCTCGCCCTCAACCCCGAGCAGTCGTCGTGGCAGCAGTGCTGCGGCCGCGGTGGCAAGTCCGAGCTTCACAAAGTTCCGCCGGGACAGTTGCGTTCGGCCGCTGCCGCGTGCGTCTCTCGATTCCTTCACGTTTGCCCTGACTTATGCATCTTACTGCCTGATGGCCTGGGAGACGTTCTTCGAGAAGAGTTTTGCCACTGCCAGGGCCGCGTCCGAGTTCTCCTGAATCGTCACCCAGACATAGTAGCGCCCGTCGCGGAAGTCAATCTTGAATGAGAAGAGCTGCTGCTCGATTCTCGCCTCGACGCCGGCGTTGTCGCCGGTCCAGGGCACCTCGGTTCCGGTCGCGACCGCGGTGTAGACCTCACGGGCGTTGACCGAGTCGCCCATGTCGAAGATGCGCAGGTTCAGGTCCACGGTCGGGCCGGATGGCGACCCGGTGTAGTCCTGGAATGCACAGCGAACAAATCCCTTCTCGACGTAGACCACTCCTTCGCCGTCAATCAGGTCGTAGAGCTGCTGCTGGTTCTCCGCCGTCCGCGGGCTGCCGCTTGTGCTCCAGCCGCCGATTTCGTTGTTTGTCGGCAGCAGCTCGATCGGGTCCTTTGGCGCCGGCGGCACGGCCGCATTCGTGTCCGCCTTTGCTCCGGTTACTATGGCGAAGCGGCGGCAGACCTCCCGGGCCAGCGGGACGCCCTGGTCGATGTGCAGCCAGCAGTGGTAGCGACCGGTCCTGAAATCAACCTCGTAGCCGAGCGAGTCGCCGCGGGAACGTGCCTCGTCGCCCGGGTTGTCACCGGTCCAGGAAGTCTGGCCGGCTCGAGTCAGAGCCGCATACAGGGCGCGGGCGTGAACAGAGTCAGTCATGTCGGCAACGCGGAGTTCGACCACGACCTGGCTGTCGGCAATCGTGCCGGCAAAGCACTGGCGGACCAGCTTGGCAAAGTCATTGGCGACGTACGGCTGGGCCTGGGTCCCGAGCATGGCGGTGAGATCGGCTTCGGTCCGGGCCGAGTCAGTGGCTCCGGTGCGAGTCCAGCCGGCGACCTCATTGCTTGCCGGCAGCAGCTCGACCGGGTCTTGGGCCGTACCAGGCTGGTCGCTGTCCTTCTTGCAGCCGTGGCAGAGAAGCAACAGGGAAAGGATTAGCAGTCGGCGCATCATTAAGCTCCTAGTTCAGTACCGTTATCGACTTGGTCTGAGTGCCGTACCGGCTGGAGAGGCGCAGGAAGTAGGTCCCGGCTCTGACCTTGCCGGCGGGCTGCCAGTTGATTCGGTGCCGGCCCCTGGTCAGGGAGCCGCGGAAGACCTCTCCCTGGGTCCGGCCCGCAGCATCGGCCAGGTCAATGCTCACGGCCGATGCGTGGGGTAGGCTGAATGAAACCGTGGCCCGTTCTCGGACCGGTAGGGGCGAGACCTGAATCCCCGAGCCTCGCCCGCTGATGCTCTGTTCCGCAAGGTCCACGTTTCTGATGTCGATTAGGTTCACCTCAGTGGTCCCCAGGCTGTAGGGCGGCTGGGCCGCGGTCGTGATGTGGGCCGCATTCAGAATGCCCATACCATGTGCCTGCCGCTCCACGTTTATCTCCGCCTGCCCCTGATAGTCGCAAGCGACCGGGTCCCGACTGAGCAGCAGCAGCTTGGGATTGCAGTTGGGCGAGCCGCCCGGCCCGCCGGTGTAGACGCCGAACAGGCCGTCAATAACAAACAGCTTCTGGATGTTGTTCGGTGTGATGACGTCGCGAATCTGCTGATTGAGCGACGGTATTGCCGGGCTGCAACCGCCGCTGTGCTGCAGCCCGCCCGGGTTGTGCACCGAGCCGTAGTGGTTCTTCAGGCAGAGGGTGACGACGCCCTGGCTGTGGTTCTTCAGCACCGCGGCGTCAATCAGGAAATCCACCATCTGGCTCAGGATGCGGCTCGGGTTCTGGCTCGAACCGTTGACATTGAAGGTAACACCCGAGTCGTAGCCGAAGCCGGAGTGGTTTGTGCCGACGTAACGCACCTGCGACGGTTCGTTACCGGTGTAGATGGTGTAGCCGGAGCTGGTCAGTTCGGAATCGGTTCGGTCCCAGACGATGATGTTGTTCCTGGGGAATAGGGTGCCGCCGAAGTCCATCTGCGCCAGACCGCTGACCATGCTGCGCACGACCTCCGGGTGGGTGGGGCAGTAGCGGTTGATGCAGTTGACCTTGATCCCGATGACGCTTGACGCGGTGATGCCGGGAAAGAAGGTCTTCCAGGCTTCGCCCACGTCGCGGATGCCGGCGAGCGCCATGACCGACTCGTCCATCATCATCTGCACGACCGGTTCATTGATGACACTGCCGGTGGTTGCTTCCTCGTGGAAGCACCTGACCACGTCACTGGCCAGGTCGGAGGACGATAGGCCGCGCGTCAGGCCGGGCAGGAGCCGGGGGCGGACCGCAAGCCCGGCCGCACCAATGCCAACGAACTTCAGGAAGTCGCGTCGGGAGAGTTCTTTCATGGGTTGCTCCTCTGCGACACCTGCCGGTCTGGACCGAGCATGACCCAGGCGCAGCAAGACGTCACCCTAGATTATCCCTGACCGCAGGCCGCCATGTCAAGGATGGCGCAACTTGACCAGGCCCGGCCGGTGTCCTATAGTCTCTGCCGTGAACTCAGAATTGGTCGGCGCGTCTTTCGACCGGCGCGCGGCAGGAGGTAATTGCTCATGTTTGGACTAGGCTGGCAGGAGATACTGCTTATCGTTCTCATCGTCCTGCTGCTGTTCGGCGCGCGCCGGATACCGGAAGTCATGCGCTCCATCGGCCGAGGCGTGCGCGAGCTGAAACAGGGCATGAAGGAGATCGACACCGACACCAGGTCCGACCAGCACAAGGACGACCAGGGCCCGAAAGCTGACTAGCCGAAGATAATGCCCCCGTGCTCAGGCGGACAAGCGGGCCTGCTCGCTTTGCCACCAGACCACTGACCGACTAGATCACTCGTCCGCTGTGACCTTCCTCGACCACCTGGAAGAACTCCGCCGGCGCATCCTGTATTCGGCCGTTGCGGTAGGGGTGGGGGCCGTGGCTGGTTTTTTCCTCGCTCCGCGGGTCACTGAACTGCTGACCCGACCCGTGCCCGAGCTTGTTTTCCTTGCGCCGGCCGAGGCGTTTGTGGTTCAGCTCAAGGTCGCGCTCGTGGCCGGGATGTTTCTGGCCGCGCCGGTGGTGTTCTATCAGTTCTGGCGTTTTGTGCGGCCGGCGCTGCGGGCGCGAGAAGTCAAGTACGTGGCGGCCGCGGTTGTGGTTTCGAGCACGCTCTTCGTAGCGGGCGTCGTGTTCGCTTATCTGGTCGTAGTACCAACCGCGATGAAGTTCCTCCTGAGCTTCCAGACCCCCAGGCTGCGCGCCATGATTTCAATCAGCGAGTACGTCGGTACGGTCGCCGCCTTTCTCCTTGCCTGCGGAGTGATATTCCAGTTGCCGGTCATCATGTTCTTCTTGACCAAACTCGGGGTTGTCACCCCGCGCTTTCTGATGAAGAACCAGCGTGCGGCGATCGTCGTCGTCTTCATTGTCGCGGCAGTCTTGAGCCCACCCGACGTCTTCAGTCAGATTCTCATGGCCATTCCTCTGCTTGTGCTCTTCGAACTGAGCATCCTCGCCTCAGTTCTCGCCCGTCGTCCCTCGTCTGACTGACTTCCGGCCCAGAGACTGTGGTCGGTGCTTGACGGGCGGTCCCGGCGGCATATCATGACCGGTCATGCCCGGCTGCATCCGCCTTGACCAGCGCCGGCCCGCCTTGGCGGCCGTCGGTCCCGGCGCCTGCCGGCTGTTTCTCGGCATGGTCATCTACACGGCGTGTTTCTTTCTGCTCTACCCGAGAATCTCCGCTGTCGTTGATGAGGATGCGTACCTGACCCAGGCCTACCTGTTCCGTGCCGGTCACCTGTCCTATGATGCCGCGCCCGAAATCCCGCCGCCGCACATGGTGACCGAGCATAACGGCCGCATCGTCAGCAAGTACCCGCCCGGGACCGCACTCTGGCTGCTGCCGTTCACATACCTGGGCGCCCGGTCGGCGTACGTTTCCGGGCTGCTGCTCGCGCTCGTCGGCACGCTGCTCTTCGCCCTGGTCCTGGGCCGCGTCGCGCCGCAGGCGGACCGGTCGTGGGCCTTGCTCTATCTCTGCCATCCGGCGGTTGTTATCCTCTCGCGGACCCTGATGAGCGACCTTCTGGCCGCGACCGCGTTCCTCGCTGCCTGCTACTGCCTGCTCTCCTCGCGCCATCTGGCCGCCGGACTGCTCTTCGGTTTCGCCTGTCTCACTCGGTACAGCAGCCTGGTGATGCTGCCGGTGTTCCTTCTGCTCCTGCCGCGCGACCGGGGAAGCGGTCCGGCCCTTGCGTTCCTGACAGGGCTGGCGCCGTTCGTTGCGCTCATCGCCGGGTACGACTGGTTTGCCTTCGGCTCGCCGCTCTCGTTCCCGATGTACCTGACCGGTAACTTCTCGCCGCTCTTTGTGCCCCGCAACCTCACCTACTACGCCGGCGCGCTGTTGCTCTGCTATCCGCTCATGCTGCTCGCGCCGCTCTCCGCTCCGAGCGGTCACCGGCTGTTGTTCTTGTTGCCTGCGTATGGCACGCTGGCGCTGTACTGCTGCTTCGATTTCATCTACGTTGCCGGTGGTCTGCCGGGCCGGGTGACGCTGGGGCTCCGCTATCTTGCGCCGGCCCTTCCGTTCTTCGTGCTCGCGTATGTCATGCTCCTCGACCGAGCAACCCGGGCGGTAGTTACCGGCAGGCTGCTGCGGCCCGGCCTGGTGGCGGCAGTATTGGTCGTAGCGTTCCTGGTCCACTGGCGCCACGACCGCATCCTCGCGGTCCAGGAACACTACCGTCGCGAGATATACCGTCACCTGCCGCCTGCGGCGCAGCTTGTCGCCTCGGCCGGCGCGTCAGAACTGGTCTCCTACGCCTACGGCCCGCGTCGCTGGCTTCCGCTCGCGGCGTTCAACGTGCCGCTCCTGCCCGACCTGCAGTCCGGCGTACCGACTTATGCCGCACTGCTGGAGAAACAGAACCAGCACCACACCGTCGAGCAGACTCTGTTCTACGCCTTGGTGATGAGATACCCTCTTCGCCGCCTGATTGCCGCGACCGACGAGCCGTGGCACTTCCGGCTATACCGGCTCGAATAGTCGAGGAGCGTGACCGAGCACAGGGCCCGGCTAGTCCAGCACCTCGCCCGAGCTGAGCGTGCCGATGATGCTGCCCTGAGGGTCCTTCAGGACGGTGTTGCGCCAGCGCACGGTCCGCAACCGGCCTTCGGCGCCGACCACCTGATTGTCGTGGCTTGCCAAGCGGCTTACGTCGCCCCGCATCAGGCCGGCAAACACGCGGCTGACCTTGACCCGTTCATGCTCGGGCACGAACTCCCTGAACCAGTTCCTCCCCAGGATGTCGCTCTCGGCCCGCCCGACGAGTTCACACCCGGCGCGGTTGACCAGGGTCACGGTTCCCTTCGGGTCCAGTGCGACAACAACAACGCCGACCACGTCCAGGAAGAGACGCAGCCGGTCCCGCTCCGCACGCAGCTTCTGCTCCAGTTGCACTTGCTCGCTCACGTCGCGCACGATCACCAGGGTGCCGGTCTTACCATGCCATGATATCCGGGACGCCGATACCTCGACCTCGACTCTGGTCCCGGAGCGGTGCCTGATGGCGGTCCGGTATTTGTCGGGGACCGGCTCGCCTGCCTGGCGTCGCCGGAACCGCTCGGAAAGCATCGGCACTTCGTCGGGGTGGGCCAAGTCCTGGAGTCGCATCTTCAGCAGCTCGGCGGCCGCGTAGCCGGTCAGGGCAGCAGCGCGCGGGTTCACGTATACGTGCTCTCCCTCGCCCACGGCAGCGAGAATCGCGTCGCCGGCATTCTCGGCCAGCGTGCGGAAATGCGCCTCGGATTCCTCAAGTGCCTGCTCGACCGCGTGCCGCTCGGTCATGTCCTCCACGGTTCCTTCGTAGTAGAGCACATTTCCCTGTTCATCGCGCACCGCCCGCGCATTCTCGCGGACGTAGACGACCTGACTGTCCCTGCGCATCCACTCACACTCAAGGCCGCGTACCTCACCCTGCTCGACTGCGGCCCTGAACTCCCGGCGGGGATACTTCGGGTTGAACCCCTCCTTCTCAAGGTCGAGCCGTAGCACTTCGGATTCAGTCACCCCCAGCATCCGCAACAGGTACGGATTCGCCATGACGACCTTTCCCTCGGGCGTTGTTCGGTAGATGCCTACCGGTACATCGCGAAACAGGCTCCGATACCGTTCCTCGCTTTCGGCCAGCAGCCGTTCGGTTCGGCGCTGCTCGGTTACATCCAGAAACGACGCCACGCTCTGGCCGGTGCCGGCAATCAGCCCCACGGCCACTTGGCAATCCCGGACGCGGCCGGCGCGGTCGATGAGCCGGAAGTCGTAGCTGCGCGGCGCCGAACCTGGTGCCGCACGGCGGGCCCGGTGATACTCGATCATCCGCTCAACGTCGTCCGGGTGGACGTACAGGGTCCAACTGGTGCCGAGAACTTCGTCGCGCATGAACCCGGACAGACGCTCGAATTCCTGGTTCACCAGGGACACCCTGGTATCCTCCTCGATAATGATTGTTGCGGCACCGGTTGTTTCAAACACAGACCGGTAGCGCTGCTCGGACTCCTCCAGGGCACGGCGTGCCTGCTGTCGTTCGGAAACGTCGCGCACCACGACGACCACCAGCCGGTCGTTCCCCAGCTCCATCGAGGTAGCCGAGACCTCGACCGGAAACCGTGTTCCGTCCTTGCGCACGTTCACCGCCTCG
>CAZQFS010000054.1:0-16661 GCA_964592755.1 uncultured bacterium
CGCCGGCCTGGCCCCACTCAGCCACCGCCTGGTGTTGCCGCTGAACCCGACCCGGCCCCGCTTCATCCGCAGGACGTAGGCTTCGGGCGGCGCGGTTCGGTACACAAGCTCATACTCCGCCCCTGAATCAGGTATCAGACCGGAGGGTTCACCGAGGCCCCCGGGGGTACGTGCCCGAACGCAGTCCTCAGCCGCTCCGTACTCTCCACAGGCTCTGTGGTTGGCCAGACAGACGAATCATGCAGCTATCTTCTCAGTGCTCGCGATGTCCAAGTCGAGCCGCAGGAAAACCGCCGCGACCTCTGGCCCGAGAACGATGAGAGCGGACCCAGCAGTCCGCTCTCGCTGGCCTGTTTCCCTGCCTACTCAGTACGCCACCCGTCCTCGTCAACAGCCTGGCTGGCATCTGCCGCCACATCCCTCAGCAACACCCGCACCACGTCCAGTAGACGCCGCGCCGGATGCCGGTCAGCCTCGCCCAGGATAGATACTATCTCCTCCGCGGCATCGCTCTGCCAGATGGCGCTCTGGACCTCATCCATGGCGACTTCGTCCACATCATCATAGTCGCCCGGGATGATTCCAGCCGGGTCGAGGTCATCATCCTCGTCGTCAGAGTCCTCGCCGTAGATGCTCTCCGACACCCGGTCCAGTCCCTGCAGTTGGTGCACGTACTCCTTGACGCGCTCCTCGACCTGCTGCCGCGCACTCGGCACAACACCGAAGTAGGTCGTGAGTCCCGCGACCCCAATCAGCAGTGCGTACTTGAGCAGATGCGATGCGGCTGCGAGTCCCAGGAGAATGATGCCGCCGCCAACGACTGTGACAGCTGTCATCGTGCACCTCCGCAGACGTGATTGTGACCACCGCGCCCGACCGACCCGCAAGAAGGAGGCAGACTTGCGGAGCGGTGGGGCGCAGTGGTCTGTGTTTGAGTCATGCCCTGCATTGTGCATACGACATGCCGCCGAACCTGCGGATTACCGACCGTGCAAGTGACGTATATTAGGGAGTTAACATAAGAGCAGAAACAGCCTCGGCGCAACTATGGTGGAGAACGTCGCAACTCAACGACGCCTGTGTCGCCTTTCGACTACAGTTGTCGGCCGGTCAGTGGTTAGCGGGAATCGAGCTTCAGGCCCAACCGTTCAGTAATCCGGTACAGGCTGGTTCGCTCTACGTCGAGTATTCGTGCCGCCTCGGTGACATTGCCTCGGCACTCGGCAAGCACTGCCATGATGTGACGCCGCTCGAACTCCTCGCGGGCGTCCTTGAGTGCGCGGGAAACCGGGACATCTCCGGCCCGGGTGATGAGCAGCGGCTCGATGTCACTGGCCGACAGAGTGGGACCGGGCACGAGCACAACCGAACGCTGGATGACGTTGGCGAACTCGCGTACGTTGCCGGGCCAGTGCTGAGCTGCAAGCAGACTCACCGCATCGTCTGTCAGGCTCTTGAGCGGCACCGCGTGCTCCTCGCAGTAACGGGAAAGGAAGTACTGCGCCAGGACAGGGATGTCTTCTCTGCGCTCGCGCAACGGCGGCACCTCCAGCGTGACCACGTTCAGTCGGTAGTAGAGGTCTTCCCTGAACCGCTGGTCGCCGATTTCCTCTATCAGGTTCTTGTTCGTCGCGGCCAGGGTCCTGACCTCGACCTTCAAGGTCTTGGTCCCGCCCACATGCTCGAACTCCCCCTCCTGCAGGAAACGAAGCAGCTTGGCCTGGACATACAGATTCATGTCCCCGATTTCGTCCAGGAACACCGTTCCAGAATGAGCCAGCTCGAGCTTGCCGGGCTTCTGGGCAACCGCTCCGGTGAATGCGCCCTTCTCGTGGCCGAAAAGCTCGCTTTCAATCAGCTCCTGGGGAATCGCCGCGCAGTTGATACGGACAAATGGACCTGACTTGACCGGACTCCGCTCGTGAATGGCACGTGCAGCCAGCTCCTTGCCCGCTCCGCTCTCCCCGAGAATCAGCACGCTTGCCCGGGATGGTGCAATCCGGTCTATCATCTCCTGAAGCCGACGCATGGCGGCAGAGCTGCCCACCATCTCGTATTGAGACCGGCACTCGGCTCTCAGGCTGGCAACCTCACGCTGGAGATGCTGGCGCTCCAGGGCGTGGCGCATCGTCATCACAACCCGGTCGGTATCCAGCGGCTTTTCGATGAAGTCATACGCGCCTTGCTTGGTTGCCTGGACCGCGAGCTTGATTGTACCGAACCCGGACATCATTATCACCGGCAGGGACGGCTTGTGTTTGAGGGCGGCAGCAAGCACTCTGAGTCCATCGGTATCCGGCAACTGGTAGTCGAGGAAAGCAAGGCTGAACTCTCGCGTGTCGAGCAGGTCGAGCGCCTCCTTGCCCGTGGCCGCAGGCACGACGTCCAGTCCGTCATATTTCAGGAGGTAGGAGAGCAGTTTCCTGACCTCTGGGTCGTCGTCAACCACGAGCACGAGCGGCCTGGCTGCTTCACCATTCACCATCGTACCTCCTGGAATCCAGATATGCCAACGCTCCTGCGCATGCAGGAAAACAGGGACGACACCGGCTCAACGTCATGACCGCTGCACAATCCTAGTCGGCAGCGCCGGCAGGTCAAGCCTGACCACTCTTCCCAATCCCGAGATTGACTGCCACGAAGTACACGAAATCCAAGCAGAGGGCCAGGAGCCCGAAGTGCACCCGTTCCTTCGTGCCTTTCGTGGCTTTCGTGGCTGAATGTCGGGTTCCCGGACTCTGCCTGATTCTGACGCTGGAGTTCAGTTTCGGCGAAAAGGAGATGCCACCCGCGTCCAGGCCTGTCGTGCCACGGAAACGACTCGGTCTCCAGTCGGCCGGTTGCCTTGTCAGGAATCGGCCCAAGGCCAAAGACAGCACGACACAACCAGACCCTCGTTTGTATCCAATAAAGGATACAAACTGCCGAGCCTGTCTTTCAGCATATCTCTTTGTGCGGCAACATGTTAGGCGCAGGATACGGAATCTCGAACCCCGCCGGGGTAACAGTTCCCCAAACCCTGACCAGAATCGCTCTCCAAAATGCCTGACAGACTCTTCTCATCGTGGTGTGGTCTGGTGTATGGCCTCTGGTCTTACCGGGCCTTTGCGCTGGTGCTCTTCCTCTCGCTTATCACAGGGTGAGTCCTGTGGTTCGCTTCCGGGTTCGTCTGAGAGTCAGCCGGAGTGCGCGAGCAGTTGCTGCCCACATCGCTTCCCGCCGGGTCTGACCAACTCCTGTGCCCGGTGCCTGGTCAACTCCTCATTCAGGAAGTCTGACCGCCGCTGACTTCCGTGCCGCTTCCCGCTGTCAGGCGCTCGGACCTCGTGTCTCGCGGTCCGGAGACCGAAATCGCGGCCGACCGTCTCGGCTTGACTTGCCGCCCTGAGCCAATAGGCTGAAGAAGATGGTCCAACGTGTGCCGCCGGTCGCCAACCAACTGCGCGATGAACGTCGAGTTACCCTGACCGGCGTCGTGGTCAACGTCGGCATCGCCGGGGCCAGCATTCTGGTCGGGGTGCTCTGCCGCTCCAGTGCTATCATCGCCGACGGCCTGCACACGGTCGCAGACCTGGCCAGCGACTTCACCGTACTCTGGGGCATCCACGCGTCCAAACGGCCAGCTGACAACTGCCACCACTATGGCCATTCCCGCTACGAAACCATGACCGCCTTGTTCGTCGGCCTGTCGCTGGCCGCAGCCGCCGCGTTCGTGACCGCGCAAAGCCTCGTTACCCTGGGCGAAAAACACTCCGGTCAGATGAGCTGGTGGCCGTTTGTCGTCGCGGTCAGCGCCATCGTGCTGAAGGAAACGTTGTACTGGGTTACACGTGCGGTCGGCCGCAGGTACCGTAACCAGGCCTTGCTGGCAAGCGCCTGGCACCATCGTTCTGACGCCTTCTCGTCGGTTGCCGCGGCCACCGGCATCGGCGGAGCCGTGCTGGGCGGGCCGCGCTGGTGTTTTCTTGACCATCTGACCGCGGTCGTGCTGGCCGCGTTTCTGCTCGTCATCGCCGTCCGCATAGTGCGCCACGCCCTTTCCCGGCTTGCCGACCGCGCACCCGAGCCCGATGTCCAGGAGAGACTGCGCCGGACAATCGCCGCCATTCCCGGTGTGCGCGGGTTTCACGCCTTCAGGGCGCGGCAATCCGGGGCAGGTGGGATGATCGAGATGGACGTCCATGTCGAAGTCGACCCGGAGCTCACGGTCCGGCAGGGACACGACATCGCGTCACGTGTCGAATCGCAGCTCCGCCACGATATGCCCGACGTCACGGGCATCGTGGTCCACATCGAGCCATCCGCGGCCGAACAGGAACCAACCGACCGCCGGTAGCCGCCCGGCTGCGTTCAGTGGTGAAACAGCCGCAGGCCGGTGATGACCATCACCATGCCGTACTCGTCCGCGGCCCGGATAACACCCTCATCGCGGCTCGAGCCGCCGGTCTGGATGACATAACCCACGCCTGAGCGTGCGGCCCGGTCAATGTTGTCCCGGAACGGGATGAACGCGTCCGAGGCGAGCGCCACTCCTGTGAACTTGTCAATCCAGGCCCGTTTCTCCTCCCGGCTCAACCTCTCCGGCACGGCGGTGAAATGCAGCCGCCACGCCGCGAGTTCCTCTTCGGTTGCGTCCTCCTCGAGAAACAGGTCGATCGCGTTCGACTTCTGAACGCGGGTGAGGTCTTTCTTGAACTCGAACCCGCGCACTCGCGGATGCAGGCGCAGGAGCCATTTGTCGGCCTTGGCACAGGCGACTCTCGTGCAGTGAATCCTCGACTGCTGACCTGCACCGCAGCCGATAACCTGGCCGTCGTAGGCCAGGCAGACCGAATTGGACTGGGTGTACTTGAGCGTCAGGGTGGCGATGAGCATGTCGGTCCGCGCCGCCTCGGGCATCGTCTTCTTGTGCGTCACCACCTTCTCCAGCAGTGAACCGTCAATCCGGGCATTGTTACGGTCCTGTTCCAGCGCGATGCCGAAGACCTCACGCGCCTCAGTCGGCCCCGGCTCGAAGCCCGGGTCGATCTCGATTATCGGATAGTTGTTGCTCTTCTTCCCCCTGAGTATCTCAAAGGCTGCCGGCTCATACCCGGGTGCAACACAGCCGTCCGAGACCTCGCGCGCCAGGAGCCGGGCAGTCGGCTCATCCACCGTATCACTGAAAGCCGCCCAGTCTCCGAAAGACGACATCCTGTCCGCTCCCCGAGCCCGGGCATAGGCACAGGCCAGCGGCGTCAGCTCCATGCCATTGACCAGACACGATTCGGCAAGCTCTGCTGAAAGGGGACGGCCGACCGCCGCACCGACCGGACTGGTATGTTTGAACGACGCGGCCGCGCTCAATCCGGTGAGCCCCTTCAGCTCTCGGACCAGTTGCCAGGAGTTGAGCGCATCGAGCATATTGATGTACCCGGGATGGCCGGAGAGCACCTTGAACGGCAGCCTGCCTTCTCTGACGAATGCCCGGGCATTCGTCTGGTGCGGATTCACGCCATATCGCAGTCTCAGTTCATCCATGCCTCCTGAAGTTAGCCCGATGGAAACAAAAGTCAAGCGACGCAACGCCCCGGTCTGCACGGGCGCGGTTTTCACCGCCCTGAACCGGTATCCGGCCCCGACCCTGCCGTACCCCCCAATCCCGAGATTGACCGCCACGAAGCACACGAACCGCCGGACTCCTCACTCCTCCATCCTTCCTTCACCTCCTCACCCGCCATGTGGCTCAATGCCGGGTTCCGACACCCCAGCCAGGCTTGACTGAGCCTCTCGACGCAGCATAATGAGTCGTGTCTTCCTGCACCACGGACTATGCCTGCCCGGCCGCATGTTGCCGGCCGTCCTTCCACTAGTTTCTTCTCACCAGAGAATCCTGATGCCTGTCCCCGCGGCAGAATTCCGACAGCGGTTCGAACCGCTGCGCAGACGCCTGCCTGAACTTGAGTCTCGGCTGTCCGACCCCAAGGTGGCTTCGGACCCGGCTCAGCTCCGGCAGGTGACACGCGACTACCGTCACATCCGCGCCTGCCTCGCCCAGCTCGAGCAGTATGAACAACTTGAGCGCGAGGCGGCCGCCGCGGCCGAGATGGCTCACACCGCCGGCGAACCGGAACTGCGGGAACTGGCCGAGCAGGAAGTATCCGACCTCAATCGCAGACTGGAAAAACTGGCAAACGAAATCGAGGAGTCGCTTCGCCCCCGGTCTCCGGACTGGGAGAAAAGCTGCATCGTGGAAATCCGGGCCGCGGCCGGCGGCCAGGAGTCCTCGCTCTTCGCCGGAGACCTGTTCCGCATGTACTCCCGCTACGCCGAGGAGCACAACCTGAAGATTGAAGTCATGGACTCCCGCCCCAGCGAACTGAAGGGCTTCAAAGAAATCATCTTCGCGGTGGAAGGCGATGAGCCATACCGCTTCTTCCGGTTCGAGAGCGGGGTCCACCGGGTGCAGCGTGTTCCTGAAACCGAGGCCTCGGGTCGCATTCACACGTCAACGGTCACGGTGGCCGTACTACCCGAACCCGAAGAGGTCGAGCTGAAGATCAACCCCGAAGACCTGCGCATCGACGTATTCCGCGCCGGCGGCCACGGCGGCCAGCACGTAAACGTCACCGACTCCGCCGTCCGTATCACGCACCTGCCCAGCGGCATTGTGGTTCAGTGCCAGGACGAACGGTCCCAGGGTCGAAACAAAGCCAAGGCCATGAAGGTGCTGGCCGCCCGGCTGCTCGAGGCGCAACGTGAGGCCGAGCGGAACAAGACCGACACGACGCGGCGTCGCCAGATTGGCTCGGGTGACCGCAGCGAGAAAATCCGGACCTACAACTTCCCCCAGAGCCGCGTTACCGACCATCGCATCGGTTTCTCCCTGCACAATCTCGCCGCGGTCATGGACGGCAGACTTGACGACCTGTTCGCAGCACTGGAAAAGGCCGAGGCCGAGCTCCAGACCCAGGAAAGTGGCCAAGGGCGTTAGCGCCCCGGTCTGCCTGCCGGACCTGGTCCGACAGGCGAGCCAGACCATCTCCCGGACTGACGCCGAGTTTCTGCTGATGAGTCTGCTGGACACGGGCCGGCACGTCCTCATGGACAAGGTGGCAGCCTCGCCCGGCCTCCGGGCTGGTTTCCGCCGAAGCATCGACAGAGTCCGGCGCGGCGAACCGGTGCAGTACGCTGCCGGCACTGCTCCTTTCCTTGATTTCGCTGTCCGGGTGGACCGGCGGGTGATGATTCCCCGGCCCGAGACCGAGGAACTGGTGCTGCGTGCGGCCGGACGACTCGAGCAGACCGGGACTCTTGCTCTCGACTTCGGCACCGGCTCAGGCTGCATTGCCATTGCCCTTTGCCGACTGCGGCCGCTGATGCGGGTAATCGCCGCCGACTGCTCGCCGGACGCCCTCTCGGTCGCCGCCGCCAACGCGCGACGGCTGCGTGTTGCCTCCCGCATCCGCTTCGTACAGGCATCCTCAGTCAGCGACGCCGTACTTGCCCGATATCGGGGGCGGCTCGACCTGCTCATCTCCAACCCGCCCTACATACCTACGGCCCGCCTGTCCAGACTCGAGCCCGTGGTCCGCGAACACGAGCCTCTTCTCGCGCTTGATGGCGGGCCAAAAGGGACTACTATTGTCCAGATGCTGCTCGAACAGGGCCCGGAACTGCTCAAGCCGGAAGGGCTGCTGGCACTCGAAGTTGACAGCACCCACGCTCGTTTCCTGCGCCGAGGTGCGCCCGGAATCGAGATTGAGCATGACCTCTCAGGCAGGGTCCGCTATGCGTTTCTTCACCGGAGGTGAAGAGGATGAACGTCGCCCTTGTTGTCAATCAGGCCAAGCCACTGGCCGCCAGGTTCGTTCCCGAGTTCGTCGACTGGCTTAGAGTGCAGGGCCATCGTCCGTCCGTGCTCGGTCGGCAGGCCAGGACCATCGGCGCCGACTGTGACCTTGTCGTTGCCCTGGGTGGTGACGGCACTCTGCTGCGTGCCGCCCGGATGGTCAACCGACGCGCGCTGCCCATCATGGGCGTGAACATGGGCGGGCTCGGCTTCCTGACCCTGTTTTCGGTCCGGGAGGCACGCGCCGGGGTGCGCGAAGTCGCCCGGGCCCGGCACGCCGAAACTCACCGCATGGTTCTGCACTGCCGCTACGGACGCAGGGCCGGGTACTGTCTGAACGACTGCGCGGTGAACATGGGCCCGGACAACCGGGTCATTGACGTGGCTGCCTGGGCCGATGGTGCCCCTGTGACGCGCTACGTCGGCGACGGAGTCGTGGTCGCAACACCGACCGGCTCGACCGCCTACTCCCTGGCCGCAGGCGGCCCCGTCGTTTTCCCGACCGTGGATGCGATTCTCCTGACCCCCCTCTCTCCGCACGCGCTCGGTGCGCGACCCCTGCTGCTGCCGGCTACGACCAGAGTCGAACTCGAGCTCAGCCCGCGAACAGACTGCGCTGTTCTCAACCTCGACGGCCAGGAACGCTGGCGTATCAGACCGGGTCGCCGGGTGCTGCTGACCCGAGCGGACTTCGCGGTCCGGCTCGTGGTTCCGCGACGGAAGACGTTCTTCCGCATCATGCGTGACAAACTCAACTGGACCGGTAGCCGACACTGACCATGCTCACTGAACTGAGCATCAGAGACTACGCGCTGATCGAAACGCTGCGACTGGAATTAGGTCCCGGGCTGACCGTACTGACTGGCGAAACCGGAGCCGGCAAGTCCATCGTTGTCGGCGCGCTATCCCTGCTCCTTGGTGGACGGGCCGACTCCGACATGGTCAGGACCGGAGCAGACTCGGCCCTGGTCGAGGCCCGTTTCGAGCTGAACGAAGAGATGGCCGAGCAGTGCCGCGCGCTCGGCATCGAACCCGGAAGTGCTGCCGAACCGGTGCTCATTCTCCGTCGTCGCGTAGAGCGGAACGGCCGGGGCACCTGCCATGCCAACGACTCCGGCCTGACCCTCGCCGCACTCGAACGACTCGGCGACCGTCTGGTTGACCTGCACGGCCAGCACCAGCACCAGTTCCTGCTCAGACCCGACGTCCATCTTGACATCCTCGACGATTACGCCGGGCTGACACAGGAACGCGCCGAGTTCAGCGAGCGCTTCCATGCCTGTGAGCAGACCCGGACCGAACTGGCTCGACTCGAGCAGGAACTGGCAACAAAGTCCGCCCGCCGGGACCTGACCGAGTTCCAGGCCCGGGAACTGACCGACGCGGCGGTCGAACCGGGTGAGGCAGCCGCGCTTCAGCGGGAACGCGAGTTACTCGAAAGCGCCGAACGCCGCCACACCCTGGTGCACGAAACCCGGCAGCTTCTGTCCGAAGGCGAGGTCACGGCCTGCGGTCTGGTTGGCGCGGCGGAGAAGGCGCTTGCCGAACTGTCTCGGATTGACGACCGGCTGGCCGAGCGTCGAAGCGTCCTGGCCGAGGCCCGCGTGCTGCTCGACGAATTGTGGCGCGAGCTGGTCCGCTACGGTGAGACGATTGACTTCTCCGCCGAGCGGCTGGATGCAGTCAACGCCCGGCTGTTCCTTATCGAGCGACTGGAACGGAAGTACGGCGTCAGCGCCGACGAACTCCCGACGCTCGCTCGCCGACTTCAGGCCGAGCTCGGAGACGCAGCCGCGGACAACGACCGGCGTGACGCCCTGGCCGCTCGCCTCGCATCGCTGCAGGCCGAGCTGGTCGCGCGCGCCCGCCGGCTCTCCCGTCAGCGCAACCGCAGCCGCGCCAGGCTCGAGCAGCAGCTCCACCAGGAACTGGCTGCGGTCGGCCTGGGTCGGGCCGAGCTGGTGATTGACATCCGGTTCCCTTCCGACGCCGAGCTTGCCGCCGTTCTGACCGAACGCGGCGGCGACACGGCCGAGTTCCTTTTCACCGCCAACCCGGGAGAAGAACGCCGACCCCTGCGCAAAGTCGCCTCGGGTGGCGAGCTGTCGCGCATCATGCTGGCCCTGAAGGGCGTGCTCGCCCACGCCGACCCGGTCCCTACCCTGGTCTTCGACGAGATAGACTCCGGCATCGGGGGACGTGTGGCGGAGACGGTCGGACAGAGGCTGGCCCGGCTCGGCCGCACCCACCAGGTCATCTGCATCACCCACCTGCCTCAGATTGCCAAGTACGCGGCACGCCACCTGCTGGTCGAGAAGTCAACCCGCGGGGCACGCACCCGCACCCAGGTTCGGGAACTGGATGCCGAATCGAGGGTGCTCGAGCTGGCACGCATGGCAGGCGGGGCAACCGTCACCCGTGCGGCCCTTGCCCACGCGCGAGAAATGCTGAAGAGTGCAGACCTTGAGCATTCCTAGCGAACCAGGCCCCAATCACCCTTCCGGCGCGGCGCGGCTCGTCACGGTCCCGAATATGCTGAGCCTGTCACGCATTCTGCTGCTGCCGATTATCCTGCTGTTCATCTTCCGCCGGCAGGGCGAGGTGGCCGTGGTCCTGATGGGCCTGTCATGGCTGACCGACGCACTGGACGGCTGGCTGGCGCGTCGGCTCGCTCAGGTCTCCAACCTCGGCCGCGTGCTCGACCACCTGGTAGACAAGGTCTGGGTCGGCACGGTACTCGTCTGCCTGGTGTATATCCGGGACCTGCCGATACTGATTGCCGGTGCCGCAATCCTGCGCGACCTGCTGATACTTGCCGGCAGCGTCGTCATCATGAAGACGAGGGGCTCGTTTGTGTCGTCCGACGTCTTGGGCAAGATTACCGGCAGCGCGTTCGCCCTGATGATTGTCTATTATACACTGGAGCTTCCTGCGCTGGTAAGGTACAAAGCCCTGGTTGACTACTCGGTCGGACTGCTGATTGTCGTGTCGTTCGTGAACTACGTGACCGTCTTCCTGCGCAAGATGGCAAGATTCCGGCTACCGGGCGAAGAGACGAACTAGTGAGGTATCCTCGGGCCCTGACCCGAGGTGGCCGCGGTCATCATCGCCAGAGTGCCGACAACCGAGAAGAGCGGCACTATGGCCTCCCCCGGTCTCATGTTGACGCTCGCCGCCAACCCAAGAGCAATGAGCGCGAGCCCGCCGGTGAAAAGTGCAGAAAGCCGCAAAGGTGGTAGTCGCATATTCCTTCCCTTGTCAGTTCTTGCAGTAACCGTGCCACCTGACACCGCGCACATAACTCGCTGTAACGCCTGAAGTTAGGCGCCGACCGGCCGACCCGGCATCGTGCGACGGAACCTGACTGGCGGGCTAACGTCCTGACTTCTGAAGACTTACTTCGTGCGACCCGCAGTGGCGCGATATGCCCTGCGGAAGGCATCGAACACGCGGGTGTAGTCTGATGCTCGAACCGGTCCCATGTGCCCGATTCTGACGACCTTGCCCCGCATTTCCGCCTGTCCGTTGGCCAGAAGTATCTTGTCGCGCTTCTTGCACCGCTCGACGATCTTGGTGCCGTCAACGCCTTCAGGCATGCGGATAACCGTCAGCGCGTTGGAAGGATGCTCCGGGAACAGACTCAGCCCGAGCTCTGCGACCTTGCCTCGCACCAGCTCGGCAACGGCTCTGTGTTCCTTCCAGCAGCGAACCATGCCTGTCTTGTGCAGACGCTTCAGGGCCAGGTCAAGAGCGTAGAAGACCGATATGGCCGGAGTCCACGGAGTCTGCCCTTTGGCGCTGAAGCGGCGCGAAGCCCGCAGGTCAAAGTAGTACCGGGGGCCCTTGGCCTTCTCCATCGCCTCAGCCGCGCGGGGACTCATCGCAAGGAATGACAACCCGGGTGGCACTGCCAGGCCCTTCTGGCTGCCGCCCACGACCACGCCGACGTTCCACTCATCCATGCGCATTTCGTCTGCCGCGAGCCCGGCAATGGCATCAACCACCAGGACGCGGTTCAGCCGCCGGCATATGTCTCCGTATGCCTTGATGTCACTGAGTGCTCCGGTCGAAGTCTCGGTCAGAGTCGCAAACACGACCCGGGCCGAATCATTGGCGCGCAGCTTGCGTTCCAGCTCCTCGGGTGCGACTGAACGCCCATAGGACTGGGTCACCTCGTCAACAAAGCCCCCCCAGCGCAGGCACAGCTCGCGCCACCGCTCGCCGAACTTGCCGGCGGTGACAACGACAACCTTGTCGCCCGGACTGACGAGGTTGCAGACCGCGGCCTCCATCGCACCCGTGCCCGACGCCGTCAGGACGTGCACCTCGCTCTTGGTCAGCATCATCTTCTGCAGACCCCGCGTTACCGATTCGAGGATTGTGCTGAATGATGCTTCGCGATGATAGACCAGCCCGCTCGCCATCTCCTTCAGTACTGGAGCCGGCACGTCAACCGGTCCGGGTGTGTAGAGTCGGTACTTCGGCATGACCATCAGTTCTCTCCTGTCTTGATTACTCGACCGTCAGTCGTCATTCCTGGTTCTTCCTTCATCCGGCGAATCGCGCAGAACTCGCCGCACATCGTACAGGCGCCTTCGGTGCCCGAGCGGGCCGCGGAGAATACTTCACGCGCCCGGGCCGGGTCAACGCAGCCGGAAATCATCTCATCCCAGTTCAGCCCGGCCCGGGCCCGCGAGACCCGCAAGTCCCAGTCAATGGCCCCGGGGTGACGCCGGGCCACGTCGGCCGCATGAGCCGCGATGCGTGACGCAATAACACCAACCCGCACGTCTTCCGGGCCCGGAAGCGCCAGATGCTCTGACGGCGTGACATAACAGAGGAAATCAGCACCGTAGAACGCAGCCAGCGCCCCGCCAATCGCGGCGCTGATATGGTCGTAGCCGCACGCCACGTCCGTGACCAGGGGACCGAGCAGATAGAACGGCGCCTCGTCACAGATTCGCTTCTCGAGCACCACGTTTGCCTCAATCTGGTCGATGGGCACATGCCCCGGCCCCTCGACCATCGCGGCCACACCGGCGTCGCGTGCCCGCATCACCAGCTCGCCAATCGTCATCAGTTCGGCAACCTGCGCCTCGTCGGTCGCGTCCACCAGTGCGCCCGGCCGCAGCCCGTCTCCGAGCGACAGAGCCGCCCCATGGTCGCGGGCCATGGCCAGCACTTCATCGTAACACTCGTAGAGCGGATTCTCCTTCTGGTTGTGCCGCATCCACTCAATCGTCATTGACCCGCCCCGGCTGACGACGCCGCAGAGCCGTCGGGACCGGGCGAGCGCCGCGACGTTCCTCAGATTGATGCCGCAGTGCACGGTGATGAAATCCACACCGTCGGCCAGGTGCTTCTCAACCCCGGCGAGGATATCCCTTCCTTTCGCTTCAACAAACGACCTGCCCTGCTTCCGGCTGTCAAGGGCGACCTGATAGACCGGAACCGTGCCGACCGGTACGCTTGACTCGGCGACCACGGCACGCCGCGTCTCATCGGTATCTCCGCCCACCGAAAGGTCCATGACCGTATCCGCGCCCGCGGCAATCGCGACCTTCAGCTTGGCCAGCTCCTGGGCCCGGTCACTGACGTCGGGAGAAGAGCCGATGTTGGCATTCACCTTCACCCGTGTCCCCTTGCCCACTGCCACCGGCTCGATGCGGTGCTTCCTGGACCCGAGCAGCACGACCTTGCCTTGGGCGACGTACCGCTCCAGCAGGACGCGGTCAATCCGCTCCCGGCAGGCTACCTGCTCAATCATCCGGCCCGGCAGCACTCCGCTCACTAGTGCCTCCGGCCCAGCTCCTCCAGGGCTACCGTCAGCTCGGTCCCGCTCGCGTCCCGTACGTTCACCCGGCGCTTCGCCATGTCAACGCCGACGACAACACCCGAGCCGCCGTCGGTGAGCACCGTGTCACCGACCCGAGGCATCTCTTTCAGCCACTGCTGATACGCCTCATCCTCGAAGCTCAGACAGCAGAGCAGCTTCCCGCACAGCCCGGAAATCTTGCCCGACTCGACAAAAAGACTCTGCTGCCGCGCCATCCGCAGGGCAATCGGCTTCAGCTCGCGGATGAACCGGCGACAACACACCTCACGCCCGCAGCTCCCCAGGCCCCCGAGCAGCCGGGCATAATCCCTCACCCCCACCTGCCGCAGCGCCACCCGGGCACCCATCGCCGCCGCGACCGCCCGGTGCAGAGACCTGGCATCAATCCGCGACTCAGAGGCGAAGTACAGGTAGACTTTGCGCCGGTCCAGGCGCCAGTGCGCGCCCACCACTCGCAGCTCGACGTTCAACTCGTCTTTCAGCCGATTGAACATCGACGCGGCGCGTTCGCTCTCCTGCTCCAGCTCCTGCCGCCGCACCAGATCCTCGGCACTCGCGCGCCGCAGTATCCGATGCTGAGCGTCGTCCGCGTCCGACATGTCGACCACCAGCCCCGAATCCTCGCCCTCATCATCCTGCACGATGACAACCTCGCCTGCCTCAAGCTCCATCCCCTCGGGCACGACGCACGGCTCGACCTTCAGCGGATGGAACTCAACCAGGGCAGCCGGGCCCGCCGCTCTCGCTCTCACGCTCATGCCGTCGCCTACCGGAACTGCTCCTGCTCAGCCGGCAGCAGGTAATCCTCGTACCCGGTCCTGGGTTCTTCCTTGCTGTTGGTCCACGCAAGTCGGAAGTTACCGTCGCCGCGCACGTCAATGAACACAAACGTGTAGCCGCTCCCGTAGTAGTGCCAGTACTCGCGGGACCGGGCATCGGTTTCGATGACCTTCTGCTCCACCGCATCCGGCTCGCCGTACTTCACGTACACCCGTCCCCGGTCGGTCTTCACTCCCGGCGTCCGCTGATGCCGGTACTTCTCCTCTGCGGCCTCCATCCTCCGGGCATACTCGGTCAGATTGTGCTGCGACCAGAACCAGGCCAGCCAGGCATCCTTGCCCGAGTCCGACAGCGCCGCATAGTACCCGAGCTCGCGCGACGTAGCGATGAACTCAATCTCTCGATAGTACCGCTGCTCGCGACCGGACAGGCTCTCGAGACTGACGCGGAACCCGGTCCCGACCGTCGCTGCGCCGACCGCGAACCCCTTCGTCTGGGTAACCCGCTGTCCGGTGGCGAGATCGGTGAGGCTGAGGGACAGCAGACAGGGCCCTGGTTCGACCGACTCCAGGCTCACCCCGAGCGCGGACGCGACGCGCGTCCCGGACTTGCCGCGAAACACGGGCCCGCCGCGCACCAAGGTGTCAAAGGACGCGGTTGAAAGGCCGGGCTTCTCAGGTTGCGTCTCGACCATCGACGACCTCGGCCTCAGCACCGCGATGTCCACCCGGCACCGGTTGGAGTCCTGGCTCAGACCATAGCCCTCA
Source organism: uncultured bacterium (assembly GCA_964592755.1). Lineage (GTDB taxonomy): Bacteria > Hydrothermota > Tepidihabitantia > Tepidihabitantales > Tepidihabitantaceae > CAZQFS01. The sequence continues at coordinate 15,215 of CAZQFS010000054.1, forward strand.
AAGTAGACGTAGACCGCCTCGTTCCCGGCCACTCCGAACCTCAGGCGCGGGTTCGGAATCACCGAAACCGCGCCGGAAGACGTGTCGGCCACCACGCTCGACCCGAGCTGCAGCGAACTCAGCACCAGACCATGGTCCATGCCGGACACAAGGATAGTGTCCTCACGCACACCCCGATTCAGCCCACCGGCGGCGGACTCGGCCACGGCGATGCGGAACCGATACCGACCCGCGGGCGCGACCACGCTGAACCCGTCAACAAAAGACCGCTGCCGTCGCTCTGCCTCCTGAAACGAAGACAGCCGGGCCCGCTTCTGGATGACCCCGTGCTCGCGGAAATCGGTGTCGATACCGGTCATGTCCATCTCCACCGAAAACAAAGCGCCGATCCCGGAATCGCTCTGCGTGTAAAGCAACTGGTCGTACGGAATCCCGTAGAAGAACTCCACCCGGCACGAGTCAGGCCCGGCCCGGAACGCAGCCCAGTCCACGCTGAACTCAATCGCCGATACCAGCGCCAGCAGGACCCCGACAACGCTAGAAATCATCAAGCACCCCCGGGTTCTGCAGCCTCATTTCACCCGAACCGAACCGGTCCACAAACACAAACCTCCGATTCAGCCGGTAATAGTACCATGTTTCGTAGGCCGGTGAATCAAGCTCAAACGGCCTGCTCTCGACCTGGTCAGGTGGACCGTACCGAACGTATACCCGCGCGCGGTCGCTCCGGTAGCCCCGGTCCCCGTGGCTGAAATGCTCCTCCGCATAGGCAATGCGCTCGAAATACTCCTCCTCGCGCTCATTGCGCTCGGTCGTCGGGGTCTGGTCCTTCGGGTTCCAGAAATCACGCCACGCCTGCTCTCTGTCTCCCCTGGGCACTGCCCGCAGCCGCGCCATCTCCTCCAGACTCGCAACGTGCACCAACCGCTCCACGCGCGCCAGCCAGGCATCGTCACTCAGATAGAAAGGCACGTCAACCCTGAATCCCAGCCGCGCAACCAACGCGCCTCTCCCCTCTCCGGCCGACGCCTCAAGCTCGTACGAACTCCCGGCCAGCCGTGCGACACCAGCCGAATCCGCAACCGGATACACGAACCGCGCCACCCGGCCGGGAAGCACGACCGAAGTATCCGACTCCGGATTCCGGGGTGCGGCTCCGGAATCATCAAAGAATCCAGCCGTCGCTCCGGTCACGACTCTGCCGTCGCTCAGCACTCTGAACCGGCAACTGTCAGACAGACCCGTGGTCCTTGCTTCCGCCTCAATCGTATCTTTCGTACCGTACTTCCGTGCCGCGAACTCCCTGCCGGACTTGAACAACCGCAGCATCAACCCACCCTCGGGCACTTCCACCTTGAAACTGACCCAGCCCCGGCGCTCGCTCGCCCGGTCCCGGATGTCCAACCTGGCATTCACGCCGCCGCGGCCGAACCCCAGCCGCAGTACG
>CAZQFS010000055.1:0-16656 GCA_964592755.1 uncultured bacterium
GGTTTGGGGAGCGACTGGGGGAACCGTTCCCCGGGCTGGTGGCGCAAGCGGTCTGAGCGGTGCGCGTGAGAGCACAGTTGAATCCAGCAGGGCGAGCGGGCGCAACGGCATCTGGCAATGCAGGGCGGCCTGCGCGTCGGGATGCGGTCAGACCTGCAGGGCGACCGGCACAGGAGAAAGCAGCCCGATTCCCGAAGCCGAGGTCGCACTGGTTCCCATACTGGCTGGCGTGTCTGCTCAGACCCAAGCCCGCCATCCGCGACCGAGCCGCGCAGTAGCCGGCACGCTCGCTAAGTCGTTCAGCGTCGGGAATGTCAGGTTTTCACCCGGACCAGACACCAGACTCCTGAGCCAGACAGGGCAACGGCCGTCAGGTCAGTCGGCTGATGAACCGGCGCTCAACCGTGACGGTTACTCAATCCACTCGACGTCGGTCAGTCCCAGGGCTTCCCTGGTGACGTTGCCCATGATGACCATGACATAAGCGCCGGGGAAGAGCCGCTCGCGGGCAGCCTGGTTGACCTGCTCGAGCGTGACCGCGCGGATTCTCTCCGGGAACTTCTCAAGCCAGTCGATACCATGGCGGTACAGCTCGACCGCATGTGCCGAGTAGAGCTTGCCGCGGTTCGAGCTGTAGGTAAGCGGGAAGCTGCCGGTGTAGTAGTTATGGGCCTTAAGCAGCTCGGCACTTGTCGCGCCCGAGTCGTGCATCAACGCGACCTGGGTAAACATCTTCTCGATGGCATCTTTCGGCCTCGCGGTCTGAACCGAGGCACGGAACGCACCGGGCAGGAGCCGTCGGTCAAAGTAGCAGCGGACGTCGTACGCCAGTCCTGCTTCCTCGCGTACTGCGAGGCCAAGCCGCGAGGACATCGCACCACCACCGAGGATGTAGGACATGATGCGTGTGGACAGCAGGTCAAGGTCGAGCGCAGTGATGCCGGCGTGGCCAAATGTCACATAGGTCTGGTTCATGTCCGGCCGGGTGATGAGTTTCACCCGTGTGCGCGCCGGCACGACCGGAGAGACCGGTGGAGGAGAAGGTATCGCGCCCGGCTGCCAGGCGCCGAACCGCTTCTCGACTTCTGCTCGCAGTACCGCACGGTCAAAGTCTCCGACCGCGACGAGGAAACAGTTGTTGGGCCGGAAAAAGGTTTGGTGGAACTGGACCAGGTCGGCAATCGCTATCATGGAAACTGATGAGGTATCGCCGCTTGCCGGGCGCCCGTAAGGATGGTCGCCAAAAAGCAGGCGGCTGAAGGCGTCATCGACCACCGCGCCCGGATTGTCGAGCCGTCGACGAGCACCGGCCATCATCTGGCCGCGAAGCATCGCGAACTCGGCAGTGTCGAAGCGCGGATGAAGGACGGCTTCCGCGCCAATGTCGAGGCCCGTCGCAAGGTCTTTCGCGAGCAGACGCAACGAAATGCTGGCCGCGTCATAGTCGGCGTTGCCCTGCAATTCAGCGCCGAGGTATTCAATGAGTGCGGCCATGGAGTCGGCAGTCATGGTACGCGTGCCGCGAGTCAGCATCTGGGCAACGAGGTTGGCAGTGCCGGCCTTGCCTGGCGGGTCGAACGCAGCGCCGGACCGGCAGACAAGCGACAAATCGACAACCGGCAGGCGATGGTCTTCGGAGGTAACTATAATGAGCCCGTTGGGCAGGGAGTCGCGCTCGAGCGGCCGGGCGGAGGCCGAACTCAGAAGACAGCATGCAACCGCCAGCACAGCGACCGGCGAATGGCGCATCATGGTTGCTCCTTCCGCTCAGACAGGAGTGTACCGACCGTGCGGTTGTCCTCGTCTAGATAGGCTCGGCAGTACTCGCGCACCTGCTCCTTCGTGACCGCGGCCAGTTGCTCGCGCTCCTTGAGAAACCAGCGCCAGTCACCGTGCAAGATGTAAGACGTCGCCAGGAAGTAGGCCATGTCCGAGATGTCGTCGCGGCTGAAGACCTCATCGGCTGCAAGCTTGTTACGGACGCGCTCCATCTCGCGGTCGGTCACGAGTTCGGTCCTCAAGTTGCGCAGCTCATCCTCGACCGCGAGTTCGATTGCCGGGATAAGGCTCTCTGCCTTGGGCACAGCGTGGACTATCAGGACACCGGGGTCCAGGCTGACCCAGGTCCAGGCATTGACCGACGTAGCCGTTTTGTCCTTGACCACAAGCCGCTGGTACAGATGCGAGTTGCGGCCGCCGGCCAGCACACTGGCCACGACATCGCCGACCAGATAGTTCGAGTCGCGCGTCCCCGGCACCGGGAAGGCGATGGCAAGCAGCGGCACCGAAACCCGGCGCCGCACAGCCAGACGGCGTTGGCCGCGTTGTCTGGGTTCGATGTCGTAGAAGTCAGTGCGCGCGACCGGCCGGCCTTTGAGCCGGCCGAAGTGCTTTTCGGCTCGGGCGCGGACATCGGCCGGGTCAACCTGACCGGCAACAACCAGCACCGCATTGGCCGGGTTGTAGTACTTCAGATACCAGTCACGCACCCGGCTGATGGTGAAGCGACGGACATCGTCCGACCAGCCAATGGTCGGGTTGCGCTGGGGGTTGGCCAGGAACATAGTCGCCTCGAAGTTCTCCCAGAAAACCGAGTTTGGACGGTTGTCTTGCAGCCGACGCTCTTCAGAGACGACACCATGCTCGGTGGCAAACTCGGAGTCCGGGAAGATGCAGCGCATGCGTGCGGCTTCGAGCTTCAACCCGATGTCGTAGCGGTCGCTGGCCAGGTCCTCGTAGTAGCCGGTGTAGAAGGTCGAAGTGAAGCCGTTGTTGACCGCGCCGACCGAATCGAGGATGCGGTCGAAGTCGCCGGGCGCGTAGATGTCTGAGCGCTTGAAGGTCATGTGTTCCAGCATATGGGACAGGCCGGTCTGACCGGTCGCCTCATCGTAGGAACCGACCTTGTAATAGACGTTGACCGAGGCAACCGGCGCCGACGAATCGACGTAGACGATAACCCTGAGGCCGTTCTTGAGCTGGTACTCGTGGACCCGCGATTCGACCGACGCAGCCGCGACTGCGGCCGTGAGTAGCAGAACCGCAAAGATGGATGCCATCCTCATGCGTTACCTCACAACCACGAGCCGAGATGTACTCGACGCCTGGCGCAGAAAGTAGACCCCCGGAGAAAGACGGTTCAGGTCGTTCTCGCCGGAGACCAGTTCCGCCACTCTCCGGCCGGTGTGGTCGAAAAGGACAAAGGGCAGTTCAGCAGAAGAGACAGGCAGCACCAGGCGACGGCATACAAGACTCGCCGCGGCTCTCGCCATGTTCACCTCCTCACTTCCCTGCACTCCGGTGAGGTTGACACCCTCCACCGCGTCAAGGTAGAACGTGCCGGTGGCGGTGAGCCGGACGAAACGAACGCTGTCCAGCCCGACCGAACCGAGGTCAAAACCACTCTGGACACTGTTGGCCGTACCGATGTTCGTCCACGGCCCCTGCCACGAGTTCGCTCCCTGCACACTGGCGGTCCCGGTGCCGGAAGAACGGTAGACCACGAGGTCGGTTCCGTTACCGTTGCGCACCGGCCGGTCCATGTCCAGACAGATGGTCTTGGTATTGTCGAGCTGAAACGGCACGCCGTCACTCGGCCCGAGCGCACGCACCGGGTAGGTGTGGTTCGCCGTCTCGTTGACGTAGCTGCACCAGACCAGCCGATAGGCGAAGAGCGGCACGGCCTCGCTTGCGGTCATCTGAACGCTGAGCGTGACCGACGAGTCACCTGAGTTAGGAACGACGACGCCGGCGACGGTAGTATCTCGGTAGCCGGGCGCGCGGAATGTCACTGAGTATGTGCCCGGCAGACAGAACCGATGGAAGTCGCCAAGCTCCGGACTGTTGTAGCTGGGCCAGTTGGCCGGCCCGACCCAGACCTGGCAGTGAACCGGCAGGCCGGTTGCCGCATCGGTGACAGTACCATGAATACCCTGGCCTGCACGGTGGAAAAACTCAAGCATCGCGGCCCGGTTGCGGTTGAATGTCGGGTCTATCTCCGAGGCTGGTGGAGTCTTCTGCATGTGCACCTCGATGGACCAGCCCATCATGCCGCACGCCCCGTAGTCGAAGTCCTTAGTCGAGCCGTTAATCGGGTACATTCCTTGGTAGCCCTGGCCGTACTCATAGCCATTGGGCACGCTGTAGCGTTGTGAGAGAAAGCTGAGCAGCGGCTTCTCGGGTGCAGAATCGGGCGAGTAGCTCCACGGGAAAGAGATGTACTCGGTTCCTGCGTGGAAAGACACAAACAGAACCATCGGGTGGCGCATGATGTGGGCCAGCACGGCCCGGTTCTCCGGTTCGCTGAAAGCCGATGCGCCTTGCGCGGTTTCGCCGCCCCACATCCAGCCCCAGTTGCGATTCAGGTCAACGTTGTTGCCGTTGTACCGCCGGGCGGCGACATACCCGTCCGGGTTGTACATCGGCAGGAGCCAGATTTCGCGGGTGTTGACCAGCCGGGTCGCGAGCGTATCGCTGCCGTAGCGGCTCAGCAGGTACTTGACCATCTCAAAGGACACGGCCCAGGCAATCTTCTCATCACCATGGATTGCCCCCTCGAAGTGCACCGCGGGCTCGTTCTCGTGCAACTGCGGATTGTCTGAGAGTCTGAGCGCCAGAAGCAGTCGGCCACCGAACGATGTCCCCAGTGTTTCGAGCCGGCAGATGCCTGGGTTGCTGGTGGCGATGGTCTGCATACTATCGACAAATGCCTCATAGGTCAGATACTGGCCGAAGTCGCAGCCGGCCCGGAATTGGGCTTCATAGCGGTCGGTGATGGCCGGAGTAATGACCGTGACTTCGAAACCAGCAGCAGCAAGTGCGGCCTGTTCGGCCGCGGTCGCCTCGGCCACGACGCCCTCAGGACCGACGTAGCTGACCAGTGCGCCGGTCCCCTCGACCGTGCGCACGCTTGCTCTGCCCGCGTTCTGCACCAGGACCAGGTCCCTCGGCCCCTGCGCGAAGACCACGCCGGACAACACCAGCCAGCCTGCAATCAACCTGCTCATACCTGTTCCTTTCTGTCGGTCGGGAACGCCAGCCGTCGCACCCTCGCCTGACAGCAGCCGTCAGTACTACTTCGCCAGCAGTTCGTCGAGTTTCCTGAGAAGCTCCTCCCGGGTCAGGAGCTTGGTCAGATAGGCATCAGCACCCGTGGTCATCGCGGTATCCAGATTCTCGAAATCGTCCTGGGCAGTAAGCACGATGACCGGCGAGTGGAAAGTCTTGTCGGCCTTGAGCGCGGCCAGGACCTGGTGCCCGTTCATCCCCGGCATCTGCAGGTCAAGCAGCACCGCGTCGGGCGGGTCGCTCTTGACGAGGCTGAGCGCGGTCCGACCGTCTCCCGCCTCGCTTACCCTGTGCCCGGCCGGTTCGAGGAGCTTCCGGACCAACAACCTGATTCCGGGTTCATCATCAACCACGAGAATATGTTTGGGACTCATAGTCCATAGTGTAGGGCCAATCCCGGTTCAGTCAAGCCGGCGCACTGCCCTAGAATCCAGCATTGAGCCACGAGGAGCACGAAGGAACGGGTGCACTTCAGGCTTCTGACCCTCTGCTCGGATTTCGTGGCCTTCGTAGCAGTCAGCCTCGGGATTGAGGACTGCTGGCTTAGTCCCGCTCAATCGGCCGGTTTGGAGTTGTCCCGGAGGTTGGAAGAGGAACTGACACGTGGCTTGAATCCGTCTGTGGTCGTGGTGAGCACCGAACCGCGGTCTCAGACCAGAGCGCTCTGTCTTCCGTGGACCGTCACTGACAGTACCGCAGTCCGGCGTGCCAATCAGACCGCTGAGTGACTATCCGGTGCGGATGAACCGAACCAGGTCCGAACCGGAGCGTTTGAGGAAGTAGACGCCGGACGCGAGGCCGGCGCCGACCGAATTGCCGTCGCGCTCGTCGTACCAGACCACGTGGAGCGTGCAGCCGTCAACGGCGACGTTCCAGACGTTGTTCAGAGAGGTTGCGGAGCACCTTCCTTCCTCCGTGAGCCTTACCTCGGGTCCCCACTGTGCGTCGGCGCGGGATGCCGCGGCCAGGACCAGCGCAGCCGCGATGGCAGAGTGCAACAACAGTCTCGGCACGCCCAGATTCTGCCCGGTCGAGCCACGCGGTGTCAAGCGGCCCGGGATTGACAGACGCGCCTGTCGGTCTATCATCCATCAATGCCGCACGTCATTCAACCAAGGAGCAGAACGTGAGAACCGCCGTCGTTTGTTACTCCCGACATGGGTCCACCGCCAGGGTCGCCCGCGCCGTTGCCGAGCGGCTCGGAGCCGAACTGCGTACGGTAGAGTCGGTGAAGCAGTACGGGTTCCTGGGCATGGGTTTCCGCGCCGCGTTCAACATTCGTGTGCCCCTGAAGCCGATGGAGCTGGACTTCTCCGGCTTTGAATGGGTAGTACTCTGCACGCCGGTCTGGGTAGACAAGCCTGCCTGCCCGGCGCGGACGTTCCTCAGGGAGGCAAAGCTGGCAGGAAGGAAGCTGGCAGTCGTGCTGACGTGCGGCGGCGGCGGCATTGAACGGGCGGTCAGGATTCTGAAGCAGGACACTGCGGGCCGGAACATCGAGCTGATGCTGACGGAACGGGTCGTGACCGACAAGGCGACCAGCGCAGAGCTTGAGGAGGCTGGACGCAGGTTCGCGGCCCGGCTGAACGCGACCGCTTGAGACCGCGGTTCGAGCGGCTCACGGCCGTGGATGTCCTGCTTGCGGTTCTGCTTGCGGCTCTGCCGGTTTGGGCGCTGGTGCGGCGGCATGCTTCGCAGCGTGTCGGGCAGACAGTCGAAATCCGGCTCAACAACCGGCTCTATGGCGTCTATCCCCTGGAGTGCGATGCGCTGGTGCGCGTTGCCGACAGAATGACGGTCGAAATCCGCGGCGGCCGCGTGCGGGTCAGAGAGTCCGACTGCCCGAAAGGAATCTGCCGCCACGCGGGCTGGCGTTCAAACCCAGGCAGCACCATCATCTGCCTGCCCAACCGCATCGCTATCACCATCACGGGGCAGAACCCGGACCATGACGCCGAGACCTGGTGAACCGGGAACCGCGCGGCTTGCGATGCTCGTGGCCGCGGCCAGTGTGCTGCATGTGGCTGAGTCGATGCTGCCCCATCCAGTGCCGGGCGTGCGGCTGGGTCTTGCCAACGTCTTCACGCTCGTCGCCCTTGTTGACCTCGGCCCAGGTCCGGCGGTCCAGCTTGCCGTGATGCGCACGGTTGTGAGCTCAATGGTGATGGGGACGTTCCTCTCGCCGACCTTCCTGCTCAGTTTCTCCGGCGCAGTCACGAGTACGCTGGTCATGGCCGCGGGCTGGTACTTGGCAACGCGTCGCTTCCTTGTGCGGCCCGGCCTTGTCGGCATCAGCATTGCCGGTGCCGCCACCCACACCCTGACCCAGTTGCTCGTCGTCTGTCTCGTGCTGGCGCGCTCGGCAGTGGTCCTGGCGCTCTGGCCCTGGCTGCTTCTTGCCGCGGTTGCGGCCGGATTCCTGACCGGGCTGGTGGCGCTTGCTGCGGTGCGGCGCCTGGACTCACAGACCAGACTCGGTGACACGCTCCTCGTGTCTGGAGCAGTATCTGGTCCGGGCCCCAGGTTTGTCCCGGGTTTCTCATTGCCGCACCGGATGGCGCCGGCGCTCAAGGTCAGCCTTGTGGCGTCTGTCGGACTTGCCGCGGTGCTGACGGCTGACCTGCGGGTCTATGCCGGTCTGGCAGTCCTGCTTGTGGGAGTCTGCTTTGCGGCTCGACTCAATCCGTTCAAGATGCTGCCCGGGTTGCCCGCGTCAGCTCTTTTCGGCCTCGGTGCTTTTGCCTTGCCCGCTTTGTTCACCAACTGGGGAAGGGTGCTGCTTGTTCTCGGGCCGGTGCGCATAACTCTCCCTGGGGTCATGGCCGGGCTGGTCTTTGCTGCGCGTGTGGTCGTGCTCTTTGCGGCTACCGGCCTGCTCGCCCTCACGACCGCGCCCGCGGCAGTGGCCAAGGGGCTTTCTCAGCTCCTGGTCGTGCTGCGACCGTTGGGCGTGAAGCCCGAACGGTTGGCCGGAATCGTGGCCCAGTCCTGGCAGGCATTTCCGGTGTTCTCGCGCGAACTCGGCACCCTGCTGAACCGGAGCCGCGGCCGGGGCAACGGGGTCAGGTCTATGGTGGAGCTGCCGGGTGACATTGTGGCCGGGCTGTACAGGATGGCCAGCAAGGTCCAAACTTTCCAGGCGGGTGGATGAAGGGCACACGCTTTCTGCTCTTGTGCTGCTTGCTCTGCGGCAGCCGCCCGTCTACCGTTTCCGAACGACGCACCGTACTGCTCATGGATACCTATGTCACGGTCCAGGCTATCGGGCCGCGCGCAGTTACACACCGGGCAGTGGAGCGCACCTTCAAGCGGCTGGGCGAGATAGACCGCAAGTTCAATCATCTCGACTCGGCCAGCCCGATCTTTCTGTTCAACACCCGCAACGTGCCGCTGGAAGATTCCGAGGTCATCGGCGTGCTCAAGGTCGCGCAGGACATCAGCATCGCTTCAGGCGGTGTCTTCGATGTCACGGTAGAGCCACTGGTGCGGCTGTGGGGATTCTACGACCGCAAGATGGCAAAACCGGCGCAACAGGACATCGATTCCTGCCTCAAACTGGTCGGGTATGAGAACCTCGTGTTCGCGCCCGGCCGGGTAACCAAGACCAATCCCAACACGACGATTGACCTGGGCGGCATCGCCAAGGGCTATGCTCTTAAGGAAGCTGCCCGCGTGCTGAGCGAGGCAGGCATCGATGCGGCGCTGATTGACGCGGGAGGAGACATCCTCGCCATCGGCAGGAACCGAAACCGAGACTGGCGGGTTGGCATCCGCAACCCGCGCGGTGAGAGCCTCATTGGCATCGTAGCGGTGTCGAATCGGGCCGTGGTGACGTCGGGCGACTACGAGCGGTTCTTCCTTGGACCACCCGACAGCACGCGCTACTGCCACGTCATTGACCCGCGGACCGGCTGGCCTGCCGCCGGTTCTGCCAGTGCCACGGTGGTCACGCGCGACCCACTGGCAGCCCAGGGCTGGTCCAAAGTCCTGCTCCTGCTGGGACCGGAGGTGATACCCTTTGTCGCGGCAAATGGCTGCGAAGTGCTGCTCCTGACCGAGAGACTCGAGCGATTCTCCAGCCCGGGTCTTGAGCGGCTGCTCCAACCCCGAGAGATGAGCACCGGTGACTGAGGCAGGGCCTGCAGCCAGCGACTCGGACCTGGTCGGCCGGGCTCGGGCTGGCGAGCTGGAGGCGTTTGAGGAACTGGTGAAACGTCACCAACAGCCGTTGTTCGGGTTTCTGTATCGAATGTGCGGCGACGCCAACCTGGCCGAGGAACTAACCCAGGCAGCTTTGGTACGGTCGTGGGGAAAGCTCGGCACGTTTCGAGGCGAGTCGAGCTACAAGACATGGCTCTTCCGTATAGGCGCCAACCTGCTATTCAACCGTCGGACAAGGGCCAGACCAGAGTTTGAGTTGTCCGAGTTCCTGCCGGCCAGGGAACAGGACCAGCCTGAGGAGAGCTTCCGCCGGAAGCAGCGCGAGAAGCTGGTTCAAGCTGCTCTGGACCGATTGCCCGCTGACCAGCGGACCGCGCTAATCCTATCGGTGTACGAACGTCTAAGCTACAAGGAAATCGGGCAGACGATGGGCAGGAGCGTGCGGGCAGTGGATGCCTTGCTCTTTCGAGCCAAGACCAACGTGCGCAAGCTCCTGACCGAGGCACGGGCCAAAGGTATCATCTGAAAGGCCGCAGTGAAAGAGAGGATGGTGTGTCTAAATCAGTGAAAATGGTGGACTGCGCAAAAGTGCTAAGAAAGCTGCCTCCCCTTCACGACGGCGAACTGGCCGGGCAGACCAGGGCTGCCGTGGAACGACATCTTGAGGCCTGTCCGGCCTGCCGTCGTGAGCTGGAGCAGTTACGGGCAGACATGAGCCTTCTGGCCGAGACTGGTGTGCCGGAACTCCAGCCATACCTTACCACCCGCGTGATGGCCGAGGTGCGCAGTCGGCTGACCGCTCGAGCCCGTTTCATCACCGGACTCAGCAGGATACTCGGCTCCACTGCCTTCGTGCTGGTCGTATCGGCCTGTATCAGCGTCGGCGCGCTGCTGGGCTCGCGGCTGGGCCGGAGGGACGCCAATGCGGTGGTTGTTGCCGAAGAGCTGACGGTTTCGGTCAATGAACAGACCTTTGCCGACGTGTATGCGTCGGTCGTCAGAGGAGAGTAGCGCATGCCCAGCCGATGGCTTGTCGTCGCCCTGGTTGGCTCTATCGCCCTGAATCTGGCAGTTGTCGGATTCTATATCTTTGAACGTACCCGGCGACCGCTGCCACCCCCGCCGCCCGAGTTTGTTCGGGGCCGGCCCGAACTGCACGGCCTGGTCCGGCGGATGCGGATGCGCATGGAGCCGGCAATGGATACGCTGCGTGAGGAACTGATGGCAACGCGTCACGGCTTGATGGAGCTGGTCCGTCGGCCGGAGCGGTTCAACGAGGCCGAATCGCTGCTGGCGCGAATCGGCACACTGGAGCAGCAGTTGAACCGGCTCGCGTTTGAGAATGCCCGCCAGCTTATGGAATCACTGCCGCCAGAGGCACGCGAGCGCTTTCTGGAGAAACTGGAGACACGCTGCGGCCCGGACGGCTGTCCAGAACCCAGACCCCGGGGCTTCGGTCGCCGGATGCGCGCGCCAGGGCCGCCGGAAGGAATGTAGCAAGTGACAAACAACAGGAGGAACCTGATGAAACGTACCACACTGGCAATCGTCGCCCTGGCCGCGTTCGGCATCGCGCTGGCCCAACCCGGTCCGATGCTCGGTCGAGGCAGGCACAAGAGCGCAGTCGAACCTGCCGAGATGCCCGAGATGACCGCGGAACAACTCGACAAGATGGACGGTCTGCGCATAAGTCATCTCACGGAGACGGCGCCGATTCGGACCGACCTGCGAATCAAGGAGATGGAGCTCGCCGCGCTCTGGCGGGCCGAGAAACTCGATGGCAAGAGAATCGTCGCCAAGTTCAAGGAAATCAGCGACCTGCGCGCCAAGCTCGAACTGGCCCAGGTCAATCACCAGCTCGAAGTCTACAACCTGCTCACACCCGAGCAGCGCAAAGCCTGGCGGCCGCCGATGATGGGCGGACGCGGGATGATGCGGGGCATGGGCCGGCGCATGATGCAGGGCGCGATGATTGGCGAAGATGCAGACGGCCCGCCGGTCGCCTGTAACCCGGCGGGCTGCCCCGGGTGCGGCATGCACTGACCCGCACCCCTGACGGCTCGGTCAGGCCGGAGGCGCTCTGCCTCCGGCCTTTTTGTTTGACAGCGTGCGCTTCCGGGCCGTAGAATCAGACATGGATGGGCTTCTTCTGACCCTGTGGCCATTACTGCAAATGGTGCTTCTGACCGCCGTGCTCTGGCTCGCCGCCAGGGTGCTGCACCGTGCCCTGATGGGCCGCATTGGTGAGACCGGCAAGCTCTTCGTCATTGTCGGATTGGCCGGGGTCTATGCGCTCGGATGTGCGTTGTTCGTCATCAGCGGCCCCGCAGTCCTGCCCTTCAATTTCTACCTTCTTACCCGACCCGGCCCGTGGATGGTTGTCGTCATTGCGGTCTTCTTTGTCTGGCTCGTCCTGCGCGAGTTGCCTTTCCCTTTGCCTCACCGGGCCGGCTTCGTCCTTGACAGCCCGCTGCGCCGGTTGTTCATGCCCGCCGACGTCGTGCTCTCGCGCATGGCGGTCGGTCCAGGCATGCGCGTGGTTGAGGTCGGCTGCGGCACTGGATACATGTCCCTGGAAGTGGCACGCAGGATTCAGCCCAAAGGCGTGCTCTGCTGCGTCGACATCCAGCCGCAGATGATTGAAAAGGCACGGGCGAGAATTGAGCGCACCGGCTTCGACGACGTCCGGTTCTTCGTCGCTCCTGCAGACAAGCTGCCCTTTGACATCTACGATGCCGACCTCGTCTTCATGGTGACGGTGCTGGGTGAGGTCTCGGACCGGCTCGCGGCCCTGCGCGAGGCCCGGCGAGTGCTCCGGCCGGGTGGCGTGCTTTCAATATCTGAGTTCCTGCTTGACCCGCATTACCGGTTCCGTGACGATGTCTTACGTCTGGCGCAGCAGGCCGGGTTCGAGCACGTCTCTATCGACGGCAGCCTATTCGCCTACACCGCGAACTTCCGCAAGCCGGTGCCCAAACAGCCACTCGGGTACGTGCCGCGGTTCGACTAGCCCGCGCGTGGACTTGATTTCGGTCCGGACCCGCCGCATAATCGTGCACAGGTAATCAGGGAGGCTTGGGACACGATACGAATCACCAGGCGATTCGCTCGTGTCCCGCCCCGGCCAAAGGAGTACAAGTGAACAGACGCCTTTCCCTCCTTGCCGCCACGCTCGTGGTAGCCGTGTTCTGCCTTGGTGACGGCTGCGGTGTGCGGGTGGCAGCAGTCATCGTTCAGGCGCCGCTGCAGGTCGGGGTGGGTGATACCGCCTTGATTGCGGTCTGCTCGGACGTCAACGGCTCGACTCCAGTCATGGTGCGCCACATCCTCAACTGGGGCGACGAGTCGGTCGACACCACGCGTGAGTACTTCGAGGCTGCCGATACGGCTCGGTTCAGTCACATCTGGCGCAGACCCGGAGCCTGCACTGTCACCGTTGTACCCGATGAATACGGCCGAGACGCCAGGGGCAAGTCAATGCACGTTCATCCGATGGAAGACCGGTGGCGCGTCACTGTCGTCTCAACCGGCCACCAGCCGATCATCGATACCGTCGGCTGCCCCGGATACACGGCCGTCGACATGGCGACCCGGTTCACGCTCGTCGCCCATGACCCGGACAGCGACAGCATCAAAGCGACGTTCATCTGGGGCGATGGCGAGGACACCACGTCGGCATTCGTGGCCAGTCCGTGCACTATCAAACTGACGCACGTCTACACGCACGTGGACACCGTCTGGGTCAAGGCGTTCTGCACCGATGTCTGGGGAATCAAGAGCTATGCCGAGTCCCTGAGGCTGGCTGTCGGTCCGGCCGGTGCCGTCATCGGCTGGTGGCGGGGTGACGAGGAAGAGCCTTGGAGCCAGGCCCGTTCGCCTGTGGTCGTCGGTTCTGGAGACCAAGAGCGCATCTATATCGCCACCGATGAGGGGTTCATCCGCGTGTCGTTCAGGCAGTTCCATTCGCATCCAGATGACTCTGTATACCCCGGCTGCTTCATCAGCCATCCGTCGTACTCCAGTGCAGCCGGCCATGTGTACGTGGTTTCAGAAGAGGGGCAGTTGTATGCCTTTGACACCAGTCTCGCCCCTGCGTGGCGGTACTCGGACACCAGTGCCTACGTCGAGTGGGGCTCGGCCGCGGCGAAAGGCAACCGCATCTACGTCCTTCGCGGCGACAGCATCTTCTGTCTCGTTGACAACGGGCTTTCGGCCACACTGGAGGCGACATCCGGCGCCGCAGGCTCGCCTGTTGACGCACCGGTCATCGATGCGACCGGCAACGTGTACTTTGGCACGGACTCCGGCTACCTGTACAAGCTCGGGCCGGGCCTGAACCTGCTGTGGCGCATTCGCCTGGCGGCCAACGGCAAGGTATCCGGCCTGGCCTTGCGAACCGACGGCGCACTTTGCTGCACGTCGGACTCGGCACGGGTGTACGCTGTGCAGCCGGACGGCGCGGTTGCGTGGTCGGCTCCGACCAATGGCCAAGGCACGCGGCCAGCAGTGGGCAGGGATGACAACGTCTATCTTGGCACTGAGTCCGGCTGGCTCTCCAAGTTCGACCGAACCACCGGCACGGTGCTCTGGGAGAGGCGGCTCGGCACATCCGGGTTCTTCACCGCACCGGTCATCGTCGCCAACTCATACCTCTATGTGCAAGGTGAGAACGACCTGCTCTACTGCCTCGAACAGGACGACGGCGACCTTGTGTGGGTGCGCGACTGCCCGGCATCGCTGCCCCGGCCCGGCCGCAGGAACATGACCATAACGCCCGGCATTCTGGGGCGTGTTCCGAGACGGCGCATGCTGACCAACGACTTCCCTCCGAATCCGATCATCATGTCAGATGGCAACATTGTGGTCGTGGGACAGGATGCGGTGTACCTGGTGAAGGGGTACGCTGACGGCCCGCTCGATCCGCTCGCTCCCTGGCCCAAATGGCAGCACGACTTGTACAACTCGGGCAACGTCAACGGCGGACGCTAGCCCTCCCTACTTGACCACAGTCAACCGTGTCGTGGCCGCACCCGCTGGTCCGGCAAGCCGCACCAGATAGACGCCGGCTGGCAAAGAGACTCCGAACTCAGACTGCAGACTGCAGGTGCGAGTCACCACAAGACGGCCCGTGACATCGTGCACATCAATCCTGACCGGGCCGCCCGGCCACTGGGCTGCTGAACCGCTCAACCGGACCGTCGCTAAGCCTGTGCGCAGTGGGTTGAGAGGAACGAGCAACGACGAGTTGCCGATTCCCAGCGAGAGAGCCCGGACACCGGCGCGTGCGTGGGCTTGCGCTTGAGCCGGCCCGTAACGCCACATCTCCCGGGTCTTGTTCCCCTTAAGCGCGAAGAGCACATTCTGAACCGCGGCCAGGTCGGCTCCGGCCTTCACCTTCTTTGCTTTGCCGGTGCTGCCCAGCTCCGGCATCGGCTCGCGCTCTGTCCATGAATCCTGCTCCGGAACGTAGCTCCAGAACTCCGCCGTGTTACCACCCTTGAGCGCATAGATAAGACCATCCAACCACGCCGCACAGCCGCCGTCCTTGGACTTCTTCTTGCCCGATGAACCGTTGAACGGCATTCCGTTCAACTGGCGCGAGAACCAAGTGTCGGTTACCGGCTCAAAGGCATACAGCTCGTGGTACTTGGCTTTGTGGCAGTAGACGATTCCGAACTCTGAAGTGACAACCGCGGCCGGCGCGTATGTCAGCCAGGAACCCTTGTCGTACTTGATCTTGCCGCCGACACCGATTGGAGCCTCAGATGTCTCGCGCCACGAGTCGCGGTCGATGTCATAGAGCCAGAACTCGTTCCTGCCGCCCTTGAGAAGATACAGCCGGTCCGGGTACTGACCCAGGTTGCCGACGTAGACCATGTCGGTCCCGCCTTTGACCTTCCTGTTGCTCATCCCGAGCGGGATGTCGGCCATCTGTTGCCAGGAGTCCTGACCCGGAGCGTAGCGCCAGAAACCCTGGGTGTTGTTGCCTTTGACCGCGTAGACATAGTTGCCGCCGGCTGCTCCGACGGCGCCTCTGCCCGGCTTCCTGCCTTCACGGCCGTCGGGAATGGGGGCAAGGGTCTGCCAGGAATCGGTCTCGGTGTCGTAGCGGTAGAAATCCGGAGTCTTGTTGCCCTTGGCCGCGTAGACGTACCGTCCATCCTCTGTCAGCCAGCCGCCATCTTTCGCCTGCTTGGACGATGGCAGCAAAGGCATCGACGCTTTCTCAACCCAGCCGGCAGGACCGCCAGCAGGAATAACCGTGAACGAGTTACGTGCCGAATCGTTCGCCGGGACCATGTCGCCATTAAGCGCGGCACGGGCCAGGGTCGTGTAGCTGCCCACCGGACCCGCGGTCCAGACCTTGGTGAAGAGGTGGTCGCGGGTCTCGCCTGCGCTCAGGGTTACACCGGTCTCGGTCGTGTCGTAGGTCGTTGTCGTGCCGGTGAGAACAAGCCGAACCGCGAATGAGACAGAGCCGGTACCGTTGTTATGCAGCCGGACCTGTGGCGTCACGGTCGTGCCCGCGACAACCGAGCCTGCCGGCACAATGACCGCGCCGAGTTCCACGTCGAGGACCCGCACGTCGACCTGGCCCGAAGCCCGGTCGTTGTCCGCCCGCGAGTCGATGGCGAGTTCAGTCGAGCAGGTGACAGCGTAGCTGCCGCGGGCAGCCGCGGACCAGGCCGGGAAGGTAACGTACAGGCGCACGCCCGCGGCGTGGCTCGTGACCGGTGTGGTCTGGTTGTACGCCGCACTGACTTTCATACGTACGTTGTAGGTCTCGGTGGAGTTGCCGTAGTTGTGCAGCGTGCATGCCGGCACAACCGACGTACCGGAATCGACCTGGCCTGCCGGTGCAACCACCCGAACACAACCGACGTCATGCACTGGCGGCCGCAGCACGGTCACCGAGCCGGACTGACGGTTGTTAGCCGGCACCAGGTCGCCCGAAAGCTCGGTCGAGCAGACCACGGCATGGGTGCCGAGCTGGGTCACGGCCCATTCAGGGAACGTGACGCGGATGGTCGTGCCCGGAGCGTGACTTGTGACCACAGCGGTCTGATTGTAGAACGCGCCGACCTTCATGCGGACCTGATAGGTCTCAGTAGTCGAGCCCGGGTTCGCTACCGAGCAGACCGGCGTTACGGTCATCCCTGAGTCGACCGTCCCAGCGGGTGCGAGCAGGCGTTGACAGGCAACGTCGCGCACCTGCACGGTCACGCTGCCGGTGGCGAGGTTGTTCGTCGATACCATGTCCCCAGTGAGCATCGTGGTGCACCTCGTCGCCAGTGTCCCGCGCGGCGCCGCGGTCCAGCCACTGAATAGGACCGTGGTCGAGTCACCGGGTGCTAGGTTGGTCACGGTCTGGGTATTCGAGTATCCGCCCTGAATGTCGAAGCGTACGTTGAACGTCGCCGTTGCCGT
>CAZQFS010000056.1:0-16612 GCA_964592755.1 uncultured bacterium
CACGTCGAACAGAGGTGGTCTGATGTCCGCGCCGACTCTCCTCAGCGCCTTGGCCTGGCTCTTGAGACCGTGTCCGACTTTCAGCAAGGCCTCGTCCTCGACGAGTGCGCGAATCGTCTCTCGGTCCGCCTCCGGCACCAGCGCCGTCCTTTCGCCGTCGTGGACCCACAGCCCGGTGCCGAGCGAGAACTCCAGCGCGAACCTGCCTTTGCGCCGCAAGACCTCGACCCCTGCGAACTCGGTCAGCTCGACGGTCCTCGCTGGCTCCGGCTCAGTCTCGCTCAACATGTCTCTGAAGTCCATCTCCTGGAATACTCGCCGAAGCCTCCCCAGGTCCTTCTCGCCCGGCCGCAGCGCCTGCTCGTCGACCTCAATGTCCACGCTGGTGTTGATCGTCGCCAGCTCCTTACTCAGCCGCGCCAGGTCAGCATGTGGCTTCACGCGGGCGTCCTGCTCAACCGCCCGCTCGACCGAGCCCCATTTGGCCAAGATGTCGAGCGCCCTAACCGGCCCCACGCCCGGCACGCCCGGGATGTTGTCCGAAGCATCTCCGCTCAGGCCCAGGAAATCAGCCACCTGTTCCGGCGGCACCCGCAGCTTCTCTTTCACATCCGCGGGCGCGTAGCGCTTCTCCTTCCACGGGTCGTACGTCATAACCCTGCTGCCGACGAGCTGCAACATGTCCTTATCCGAAGTGGCAATCGTCACCTGGTAACCCTGACCGGCAAACCGCAAAGCAAGAGTCCCGATGATGTCGTCCGCCTCGATGCCCGGCTGCTCGAAGCTTGCCAGGCCCCACGCTCTGACCATCTCTTTGACAATCGGCACCTGCGGCGGCAGCTCTTCGGGCGCGGCCGGACGCTGTATCTTGTACTGCTCGTACTTCTCATGCCGGAAGGTCCTGCCCGGTGCGTCAAAGACCACGGCGACCAGCTCCGGCTTCAACTCGTCGAGCAACTTGCGCAGAGTATTGGCAAAACCGAATACCGCCGACGTATTGAACCCCTTGGCGTTGCGCAGTGGGTTGCGGATGAAAGCGAAGAAGCTCCGGTAGATGAGTGAGTGCCCGTCAATCAGCAGCAGCTTCTTCACTCAGAACGGAGGCGCAGCTCACGCGCCAGACTGCCTGCTCTGGCGTACGCCTCGAAAGACGAGCCGGCATCCTGCCACCAGCCTTTCAGCAGGTCGTATGCCAGCTCCCCGAGCTCGATGTAGCGGTTGTTGACGTCGGTAATCTCAAGCTCGTTACGTGCCGACGGCTTCAGGGTCCGGATGATATCGAATACCCGCGCGTCGTACATGTAGCAGCCGGTAACCGCCAACCGGCTCCGAGGTCTCTTCGGCTTCTCGACAATCCTCACCACTTTGCCACGGCGCACCTCGGCGACTCCAAACCGCTCCGGCTGGTCCACCTCCTTCAGGAGGATTCGCGCCCCCGCATCATGCCCGCGAAACCGGCTCACATACGGCGTCAGGTCTTCCTCAAACAGGTTATCCCCGAGAATCGCCACCATCCGGTCACCCTCGACAAAGTCCTCGGCCAGGGCCAATGCCGCGGCGATTCCGCCCGAGCCTTCCTGGTAGGTGTAGTGCATCCGCTTAAGCCCGAACTCCTTACCGTTCTCCAGCAGACGCAGGAAGTCACCGGCGCTGTTGCCCCCGGTGACGAGCATCACTTCCCGAATGCCCGCCTGCACGAGTTTCTCAATCGGATAGTAAACCATCGGCCGGTCGTACACCGGCAGCAGGTGTTTGTTTGTAATCTTGGTCAGGGGCAGCAGCCGCGTGCCCGAACCGCCGGCAAGGACGACGCCTTTCATGCACGCGAGTATACCCGCACCGTCCCGACAATCAAGGCAGAACTCCGCCCCAATACGAGATTGACTCCCACGAAGTACACGAAGTCTGAGCAGAGGACCAAGAGTCCGAAGTGCACCCATTCCTTCGTCCCCTTCGTACTTTTCGTGGCTCAATGTCGAATTCCGGGTCCGCCGGTCCGCCTTCTCCTGCGGGCGTTGACGCCTGACCGGTTCTTTGTCACACTCTGTCCTGATGCGCGACTGCACCCAACCAGCGAAAGAGAAATGGCTGATGCCAATCGTCATCCTGGCCGGCCTGGTACTGCTCCGCGCTGCCTATCTGCTCGTCTACGCCACCCGGCTGCCGTATCTCGCCTACCCCCTGGGCGACGCCGGCATCTACCTTGCATGGGCGCGACAGATTGCCGCCGGCGCTGCCCCGGCCGGCGTTTTCTACCGTGCTCCGCTCTACCCGTATCTTCTGGCACTCGGTCTGAAGCTGGGCGCGACGCCGCTCACCGTAGCGGTCTGCCAGATGGCGCTCGGCATCGCCACCGTGTTCATCGTCTTCCTGACCGGCCGCCGGCTGTTTGGCGAAAGGGCCGGCCTTATCGGCATGGCGTTGTGCGGCCTTTCCGCGCCGCTTGTCACCTTTGAGACCAAGCTGCTCTCCGCGACGCTCGTAGTCCTGCTCGTGACTCTGGGGACCTGGCTCATCGTGCGGACCGCAGACCGGCGCCACCACCGGCTGTGGTTCTGGGCCGGGCTGTGCTTCGGCCTGGCCACGATTGCCTGGGCCGGGGCCGCCGTCATCTTTGTCGGCTTGGGCACCTGGGCTGTGGCCGGCCGCGTGGCCGGCCGCAAGGCACTTCCCCTGGGCATCGCTGCCTGCCTTGCCGTGGTCGCGGTCATGACCGTGCGCAACGGCGTGGTCGGTCGAGACTTCGTGCCCATCAGTTCCAACGCCGGTTTCACGCTATACCAGGGAAACAACCGGCTCGCGGTCGGAACTCTGGCCCAGCCTCCGGAGATGTACGAGTTCCGCTACCAGGGACGGCTGCTGACCGGCATCGCCCAGCAGGACACGTTCGAGCAGCGCTATGTCGAGAGCATACTGGGGCCTGGTGTGAAGCCTTCCCGGGTGTCTCGCTTCTGGACCGGCCGCGCGCTCGACTGGATAGTACATCATCCCGGAGCCGGCCTGGTACTCATGGCACGCAAGCTGGTGCTCGCCCTGTCCGACTACGAGTCGCCGTCCGACCACAACCTCTACCTCGAGACTTCGTTCGCCTGGCCTCTTCACATCGCGTTCATGCGCTTCGGGATTCTACTCGGCCTCGCGACGCTCGGCGTCCTTCTCGCCGGACGCAAAGCGGCCTGGCCGTTGTACTCGGTGCTCCTGGGCACACTGGTCGCGTTGATGCTGGTCTACGTCGCCGACCGGTACCGGCTCACGGCTTTCCCGGCGCTGGCCGTGCTCGGTGGCGCGGGCCTGAACGAAGCCTGGCGCCGGGCACGCTCGAAGAAGCTCCAGGCCGGCCCGGTCACAGCCTCGGTTGCGGTCACGCTTATGTCCATGGTAGCATTCACGCTTCCACTGCACCGCGGCTCGGCACTGCTGATGGCGGACGCGCTCCGCAACCTGGGCGAGGTCTACGCGAGCCGTGCCCAGGACATCGCCCGTGCGCGCGCAGCCTACGAACAGGCGGCAGCGCTATACTCAAACCACCACAACCCGGCGAGCCGACAGGAACGCCTGGCCTATGAGGAACTCCTCGCCGAGCTCTCCCACGTGCGGTTCCAAGGTCAGATGTTCTCCGGCGCAGTCGGCAAGGCTCAGGCAGAGCTGGCGCAAGGCGATACAAGCCGGGCGGTCGCGCAGCTCAAGGCGGCGCTGGAGCGCGACTCCGTCGACCCGGATGCAGTCCGGCTGCTCGGCAGCGTGCTCGGTGCCCAGGGGCAGCATGCCGAAGTCGCGCGCCTCTTCACCCGCGCGGTCGCGGCCCATCCCGATGACCCGGTCCTCCGCTACAATCTGGCACTTGCCGCACTCAATGCCCAGAACTACACCCTGGCGCTGCAACAGGCAGAGACGCTGGCGATGATGGTGCCGGACCACCCGTGGGCAATCCGGCTGCTCGAACAGGCCCGGGCCGCGTTGCGCTAGCCCAGCTGCTTCTCGTAGACCCGGTAGTGCTTGTAGACTTCGGCCCCCAGTTCCCGGTCGAAGTCATTTATCAGCCGGTTGTCTTCGAGGTTCCAGGACAGCTCGCACCACTGATACCCGCGACGACGCATGAACTGCTCGGTTTGGTAGAACAGCAGCACGGGCAGACCGAGCCGGCGGTACTCCTGCTTGAAACCGAAGACCAGGGCGCGCGCGCCGGTAATCCGGCGCCGGTAGTAGAGGAACTTCACCAGCTCGACAGGCCCGAGCCGACCGTTCAGCCGTCTGAGCACCTGGTTCATGTCCGGCAGGGTTATTGACAGGCCGGCCGGCTTTCCGTCATAGAACGCCAGAAGAACCATCTCGGGCTCGGCGAAGTTCTTAAGGTTCGTGGCCAGGAGGTCCATTTCCTTGTTGGTCATCGGGGCAAAACCCCAGTTCTTCTGCCACGACTCGTTGTACAGCTCCTTGATAATGGCCATCTCCCGGGGCAGGTCCTTCATGTTGACTGGACGCACGCTGATGCGGGGATTCTGCCTGAGTTTCTCGGCCAGTTCGATGAACCGCTGGGGCATCGGTGTCGAGCTGTGCTTGATGAACGCCAGCAGGTCTTTGGCCTTGACCAGACCCCACAGCTCGGCCAGCTTTGGGTAGTGGGGTGGGTTGTAGGGCATCATCAGCACCGGCGGCTGGTCAAAGGCATCAAGCAGCCAGCCCCATTCGTCGTTCGAGGAAGGGCTCATCGGTCCACGCAGCACGTCCATCCCCTGATGCCTGACCCAGCCCGCGGCCGCATCGAACAGGACGTCTGCCGCGGTCTGGTCATCTTCGCACTCGAAGAAACCGAACGAGCCGAGTCGCTCGTTCCAGAGCCGGTTGTAGTTATCGTCCACCTGGGCGCTGATTCGTCCGATGACCCTTCCGTCCTGCTCGGCCAGAAACAGCTCACCGCGCGCGTGCTCCCAGAAAGGGTGGTGCTTCTGGTCGAGCATCGCCCGCACTTCCTTCTTCAAAGGTGGAACCCAATTCGGGTTACTGCGGTACAGCCGGAACGGCAGGTCAAGGAACTGCCGCATCTGAGCCGGGGTCTTGACCGTCGTGACCGTCACCATGCTAGAGCTCAATCCAGTAGCGGGAAATCATCTTGGCGTATTCGACATTAGCCCACAACCGGCCATTGTCAAGCTAGGCCGAACCTCGACCGACTGGCCGTGCCGTCCACAACAGAGCTTCCGCCGGTGTCCTGCCGCCTCTACCATCGCCGCCTTCCGAGGCCCGGAATCCGACATTGAGCCACGAAAGGCACGAAGGAATGGGTGCACTTCGGGCTTTCGGCCCTCTGCTTGGATTTCGTGACCTTCGTGGCAGTCAACTTCGGGATTGGGGCGTTGCGTTCTGGTTGACTTCGCAAGAGCCTAGGCGTATCTTCTCGGCACAGTGGACCAGTCAAAGCTCCTGATTGACGGCGAATGGGTTGCAACCGAGAAGGCCTTGCCGGTTCTGAACCCGTTCGATGACAGCACCATCGGTGAAGTCTCGGTTGCCACCGAATCGGTCCTCGATGCGGCCATCGCCGCGGCTGAGGCCGGCGCTGAAGACATGCGCCGGCTGCCGGCCCGCGCCCGAGCCGAGATTCTCTCGCGCACCGCGGACATCGTGCAGAACCGGGCTGCGGAATTCACCGACTGCATCATTGCCGAGTCGGGCAAACCGAGGAAGTACGCCCAGCCTGAAGTCAATCGTGCGGTCGAGACCGTCCGTTTCGCGGCCGAGGAGGCGAAGCGGCTGCATGGTGAGACCGTGCCGATGGACGCAGCCCGCGGTTCGGAGAAACGGCGTGGTTTCTTCATCCGTGTGCCCCTCGGCGTTGTCGGTGCCATCACGCCGTTCAACTTCCCGCTGAACCTCGTGGTCCACAAGGTCGGTCCCGCCCTGGCCGCGGGCAACGCGGTGGTGCTCAAGCCCGCAACCAAGACGCCGCTGACCGCCCTGAAGCTCGGCGCCGCCCTGCTCGAAGCCGGCCTGCCGCCCAAAGCCCTGAACATCGTGGTCGGTCCCGGTGACGCCGTCGGCAAGGCGCTGGTGCGCGACTCGCGCATCCGCATGGTCACCTTCACCGGCAGCGCAACCGTGGGTGAGACCATCAAGCGCGACTCCGGTCTCAAGCGGGTCGCCCTGGAGCTTGGCTCCAACTCCGGCGCTGTCATCGATGAGACCGCGAACCTCGAACAGGCGCTGGTCAGATGCCTCGTGGGCGGCTTTGCCTACTCCGGCCAGGTCTGCATCCACACTCAGCGCCTCTACCTGCATGAGTCAATTGCCGAGCAGTTCGCTGCCCGGTTCGTGGACGGAGCCGAGAAGCTGGTCTGCGGTGACCCGGTGCTTCCTGATACCGACATCGGCCCGATGATTGACCGCACCTACCTGGCCCGCGCGCTGGACTGGGTCGAGGAAGCCCGCGCCGCGGGTGCGGAAGTGCTCTGCGGTGGCCATGCAGACCGCACCATCATGCTGCCCACGGTCCTCTCGCGCGCCAGCCCGGAAATGAAGGTTGTCTGCGAGGAATCATTCGCCCCCATCGTCACCATCGAGACGTTCCGCGACTTCGATGAAGCGGTCGAGAAGTTCAACGCCGGTTCCTCGATGGGCAATTACGACTACGGCCTCGCCTGCGGCGTGTTCACGCGCGACATCAGCCGCGCCTGGCAGGCAATCGAGAGACTCGATGTCGGCAACGTCTACATCAACGACTCGGCCACGTTCCGCGCCGACCACCAGCCCTACGGTGGTGTCAAAGACTCAGGGCTTGGCCGCGAGGGCCCCCGCTTCGCCATCGAGGAGATGACCGATATCAGGTTCGTCTCCTTCAACCTCGGCTAGGTCGTGAACCCGAGCGATGCGCTCTTGACTCGCCGCCCGGGTCGGCTAGCATGGAACCATTGTGACCGACGCCAACTCAGCATTGACAACCCAAGGCCGGCGCTGCGGTCTACCCGGGACCCACACCCCAAGTCAAAGCAGGGCTACGGCTGGAGCAACGGAGTACGGCGACAAGGAGGCTGTATGAAACCGTACCAGGGTCTGGTCGCTGTTGCGGCCATGCTGGGAATCCTCGCGAACTACCTGCCGGCGCAGACCCGCTCGGATGACGCCGCGCAACGCGAGTATGTAAGAAAGAAGCTATCAATAGAAGCAGAGGGGCGCGGCCTGGCAGCCGGCGACCGGCACCTGACTGCTGTCAGAAGCTGGAAGAAATGGCAGGCCTACGAAGGGTTCTTCGAAGTCTCGGAACCCGATTTTCTGCGCATCGCGGGCTATCCTGACGAAGCTGAGAAGGCGCAGCGCTGTGCCAATGCAGCGAATTCGCTGTTCGGAACAGGAGTCACGGTGTCGGTGACCGGCCTCGCTGTCATGATTGGCGGGGGCCTGGCCGTGCAGGTATCAGACAAGACGCGGCCCCTAGGTTACACGCTGCTGATTGCTGGCAGCGGGGTCGCGTCCGTAGGCTTGGGCTTCGTGGTGGGGGGTGGGATACGACGGCAGCGCAACTGGGCGCCTCTGTCCCTCGTCGAGTCCATCGCGGCCGAGCACAATGCGAAGTTGCGTGCACGCTTGGGCATTCAGAACGAGGAGGAACGCCATTGAGCCGGAGTCGTTTCGACCGACTTCGCGATTCCCCAGCCTGGGACATCCGTCGGCCCGAGGTCACCGACGTCACGGAGCAACCCGGCCGCGGCGGGCTGTCCGTGCCGCGCGCACGTGAACACCGTTCCGGACAGCGGATGAACCACACGCCCATCGGACGTCGGCAGCTCCACGCGGAGGATTCGTGCACGACAGCCTGAGAGTCGTCATCGCGAACACGAACGAACTACGGGAGCGATGCTTCCGGGTGCGGTATCGGGTCTACTGCGAGGAATTAGGTTGGTTCAGGCCGACGGACTATCCGGACGGACGCGAGTCCGACGGATATGACACGGACCCGAGCTGCGTTATGTTTGCAGCCGTAACGGGGGGGGGGTCTTTGGCACGGTTCGTCTTCTGCTCAATGGTCCACGACCCCTGCCAGCCGAGTCCTACGCGGACTTCACGGAACCCAGGCAACAGAGCTGCCGCATGGCCGAGGTCTCGCGACTCGCGGTCGCGCCAGCCTTTCGCAATTCGCTTGCCACACCCCTGCTCTTAGGTCACCTGTACCTCTGCGCAAGAAGGTCGAACGTCACTCACCTCTGCTGCCAGAACCCAGTTCGCCTCGAGAGGTACTACGCCACGTTCGGATTCTGCCGCGCCGGCGGTCCATTTCGGCACGCCCGATTCCCGGAGCCATCCGTCGTGATGCTCTGCGACCTTGCCGCAGCCGAGCGGCACATCGCCGATCTCTACCCGCGGTTCGCAGCCCTGCTGGCGCGAATCACCCAAGCCGATGACCGAACTCGAGGTCCGGGTTGCGGACAACGGTGACCTGCGGCGGCTCTGCTTCGGCTTACGGTATCGGGTCTACTGCGAGGAGTTCAGGTATCTGCCGGCGTCGACCTTCCCCGATGGGCTTGAGAAGGACGAACTGGATGAGCGTGAGGACACGATCATCCTCGGGGCGTTCGCGGACGGCTGCGCCAAGGGCACCGTCAGACTGCTGCTCGGCAGTCGCCCACTGCCGGTGGAAGCATATCTTGACCTCGCGGCGCAGGGTGTCGACCGACGCAGAACCGCGGAGCTCTCGCGTTTGGCCGTCTCCAGGACAGAGCGGGACAAGTCCGTCTCCTTTGCCCTGTTCCGAGGCGTCTACGAAGCTGCGCGCCGTCTGCAACTCACCCATCTCTGCTGCCAGAACGCGGTCGGTCTGCAAGGCTACTATCGCCGATTCGGTTTCTCGTCCGCGACCGGGCCGTACGAGCACGAGATCTTCGGCCCCTCGGTCGCCATGGTTTGCCAGATGGCCGGCGGGGAGGAACGGCTCAGCAAGGTGAACCCCATTTTCCTTGACTACCTTAGAAGAACGACCCGGGTCGAGTCACAACAGAACCAAGAGGAGTAGTATTCATGAGACGAGATAGAACGTCCACACTCGCGGTTGCCATCTTGCGGCGAGTAGGAGCGCACTGGGTCTGGTTCATGCCTGCCCTACTCGTCCTCGCCCAGTGCAATCCCTTTGCCGGCAAGCCACCCTGCCACTTCCTGCCGCTGGCCGACGGCAACTACTGGAAGTACAACTACTGGGACACGAGCGAAGGAACCGGCACCGCTCGGCTCGAGGTCGTCGGACACGACGGCGACATCTGGCACCTGCGCCTGACGCACGAACTCGCCGGCGGCAACCGCCAAGACGACATCTACGTGAAGAACCATAACAAGGTCCTGACGCGTGATGTCTGCGGCGAGTACTTACGGGTGGCTTGGAACGACATGAAGTTCGGCGACCCGGTGGAGGCGCTGCTCATCTACGGAACCTACGTCAATCGGGGTACGACCAAGTGCATCGGTACATACACCGCGAATGTGCCGGCGGGCAGCTTCACCGTCACCGGTGTCGAGAACGAGTACTTCCTGAGCGACGGAGTGACGTCGGTCGCCCGCGATGGGCACGACTACTTCAGCCTCGACGTCGGGCTTGTCTGCAGCTACCGGGAGACGGTCGTCAGTACGCCGTATGGCGGCGCGTGGAGCCAGCGCAAGTACGACCTGGTCGAGTATCACCTTGAGGACTAGGTGGAGAGGCCAGTTCCCTTGACGTCGAGCACCCGATTCCTTTCCGAGCGTGATTGGGAAGGCTACTTCCGGGACTATTGGACGCTGGACGAGCTCTCCACGTACAAGAGCCTTCGTGCGAGCCTGATTGCCCGGGCCGGCATCGGGCCGGGCATGCAGGTCCTCGATGTCGGCTGCGGGCCGGGTCTGTACGCGCCGAGCATTACAACCCTTGGGGCGTCGTACACCGGCATTGATGCTTCAGGAATCGCACTGGCCGAGGCCCGACGCCGCTGCCCCGAGTCAGACTCGCTTCGCTTTCTTCGCCTGGACCTGCGCGAAGGCCTCGCCTTCGCCGATGGCTCCTTCGACCGGGCCGTTTGCAACAACGTCCTCTACATCCTCAAAGCCGAAGACCGGCAGCGCGTGCTGAACGAGGTCGCCAGAGTGCTGGTACCCGGCGGCGTCGCGGCGTTCTCAGAACCTGGAGCCGGCTTCAAGCCGATGAGCGTGTTTCTCGCTGGTCTGCGTGAGGAGGTCGCGACTCGGGGCAACCTGCACGTGATTCGCAAGCTCGTCCGACTTGCCCGTCCAACCCTGGCCATCCTGAAGATGAACGCCAGAATCAAACGTGAAGCCGAAGCCGGCGAGTATCACTTTTTGTCTGAAGGCGAACTGACCGAACTGCTTCAGCACAGCGGGCTTCGAATCTCCGAGCACTCCCGGGCCTATGCGAACCAGAACGTCTGCGTCATCGGCGTGAAGCCGCAGGCTCAGTGCAAGGGATAACCTGGCGACATGCGCTATGCGATTCTCGACCTTGAAGCAACCTGCTGCGAGAAAGGCAAGCCTACGTCGCGGATGGAGACCATCGAAATCGGCGCGGTGATGCTTGAGTCGAGCACCGGCCCGATTCAGAGCGAGTTCTCCCGCTTTGTTCGTCCGATTGAGGAACCCGTGTTGAGCGAGTTCTGCACGCAGTTGACCGGGAGTCGACAGCAAGATGTTGACACCGCCGAGCCCTTTGCCGCCGTCTTCCCCCAGTTCGTATCCTGGCTGGGCCCGGTGCCGGTCAGGACCTGCTCCTGGGGAATCTACGACGTCAACCAATTGAGACTCGATTGCCAGCGGCATGGAGTTGCGTGGCCGTCGGCCTTCGACTGCCACATCAACCTGAAGCGAGAATATGCCCGGCTTCGCGGAATCAGGCTGTGCGGCATGAAGCGGGCGCTCAGCAACGAAACCACCCCGTTGGAGGGCCAGCATCACCGCGCCATCAGTGATGCCCGCAACATCGCCAGTCTGGCCCGGCTCATCCTGCCGGTCCTTGAAGGTCAGACATCGTCACCGACTTTGGCTAGATGAGCATGGTGTCAAGGCATCCTGGCGGCGGCGGTCTCTCCATTGACCCGACGGGCAGGATTGCCAACCCGTTTGCGCGCAGGGTCGAGGAAATGGCCCAGCCGGCAAGGTTCGTACTCTTGCCCGGGCCGAACCGAACGGTTATCGCCCTACAATCAACGACCTGGCAGGAACTGACCCGCATGATCTCTGAGTCTTTTGGTGAGGACTCAGTCGTCACGCGCTGCTGGCGAGCCGTGTCTCACGAGGCGAGAATGGACCGCTCGGGCCGGATAGTGCTGCCCGCGGTGTTGCGTCGTCATGCCGGTATCAAGTCGGCGGTTACGCTGACAAGCCATAGCGGTTACCTTGAGCTACGCCGGCCGCGAAGAATGCCGAAGTCAGCCAGGTCAGGCTCGAGGTCCAAGGCCGCGAAGGCCCCGGCTTCGCCATCGAGGAGATGACCGACATCCGCATGGTGTCGTTCAACCTGGGGTAGCCGCAGTTTGACAAGCCCGCCGCCGCGACGATAATGAGCACCCGCATCAAACGAAAGGAACCCGTGACCAACTATGTAATCGCGTTTTGCTCCGCTCTGCTGCTGGTCGGCTGCGGAACGCCGCAGCAACCCCAGGCCAAGGCCCCGGTGACCGATACAACCCAGCCGGCCGCGGTCGAGGTTTCGTTCAGCAAAGACGTGCAGCCCATCTTTGCCGCAAGCTGCATGCCTTGCCATGCTCCGGGAGGCGGTGCAGCCAGGTACGACCTGACTGCCTACGACAAGGTCGCAGCCCTGGTCGTCGCCGGCAAGGCCGACTCGAGCAAGCTCTTCACCGTCCTCAACCAGGGCAGGATGCCGCCCTCGGGCAAGCTCGACTCATCCAGGCTCGCCACGGTCCGGAAGTGGATTGACCAGGGCGCGAAGAACAACTAGACCGGGTAGGAACCGGGGCGCCGCTGGCCGTTCTGCTTGACACCGATACCGGTGCGGGCCTAGAATAGGTCATCAGCAGCCAATCAAAGGAGACGTTATGAGACTCTGTCTGGTTCTCATTGCGATTCTGACCCTTGCCTGCCAGAAGTCCGAACAGGTGAAGACCGACCCGTCGTTCAAGGACGATGTGCAGCCGATTCTCTCGGCCAGTTGCGCCACATCCGGCTGTCACTCAGGAGCAGCCCCGAGCGGCAGCTACGACCTCTCCAGTCGTGCCGGTGCAATGGGCAACGGCTCTGACACTATCCCCAATGTCATTCCCGGCAACGCGGACTCGAGCAAGCTGTACCAGCGCATCGACTACGGTGAGATGCCACCCTCTGCGCCACTCGACAACATGAAGTCCGCGACCATCCGCAACTGGGTCAACAAGGGCGCAAAGGACAACTAGGAAGGTGCGATGACTGCTATCAGATATCAGATTGCGGACTGGCGAACCCTGATTGCCTGCGCCCTGCTGGCCTGTTGTTCGGCTGCACTGGCGTCTTCTGGCGGGCCGCCGGATGGCAAGACCGGCCGCCCCGGCGAGGGCACATGTGCCGACTGCCATTCCGGCGGCATCGGCGCGGCCGACTCGACTGAGCTTGTCGGCATTCCCGGCAGCGTTTACGTTCCCGGCTCAGTCTATGGCCTGACCCTCACGGTCCGGCAAACTGGTGCTTCCCGCTGGGGCTTCGAGTTGACCGTGGTGGACCAGACCGGCACTCGTGCCGGCCAGCTTATGGTCACCGACCCGACCAACACCCAGTATTCAAACTCCGGCCCAGGCTACCTGAAACAGACCAGCGCCGGCACGTTTCGCGGCAACCCCGGCCCGGTCTCGTGGAGCTTTGCGTGGCGCGCGCCGAGTGCAGGCTCGGGCCCGGTCAGGTTCTACTGGACCTACAACGCGGCCAACAACAACGGCGGCACCTCAGGCGATATCCTCGGCCAGGACAGCCTGCTGGTCACAGAGTCGTCCGGCATTGGGGCCGATGCAAAGCAGCGCGGGCGAATCTTCCTGCGCTACAGGAACCCGGCCAAAGACCGGGTCGTGCTCGACTACCAGGGGATAGCTGACCGGCCGGTTCGCATCTACTCGACTGAAGGCCGACTCGTGCGCCGGCTCAGTCCGGTTCCGGTCGGAGAAGTGCTGCGCGTGGTGTGGGATGGCCGGGACGAATCCGGCCGACCAGTGCCCGAGGCCGGCTACATGATACGCCTGGGGCGCGAAGTGACGTCGGCCGTGCGGGTCGAGGTGGTCCGCTGACGCGGCCGCGGACAGGGTTCTAAGTGACTATCCTGCTCTGTCTTGCTCTCGGCTTCCCCGGTACGCGCATCGCCAACCTGCCTGCCGGGCCCGTGCTCGACAACGGCGCGTGGCAGCTCAGCATATCGCACCGGTTCCTTTCTGCCGAAGACAACAACCAGCTCGGCAGCGCTCTCAACTTCCTGAAAGACGCCAATGTCCGGTTCGCGGTCGAACGGGGCCTTCCTGCGGACCTCACCGCAGGTATGAGCTACGGCAACAACTACGAGCTTGGCGTCAACTGCTCCTGGGCGCCGCTCGACCATCTCACCGGCGGCGCGGGCATGGGCATCAACCTCATTGAGCGAACCCTCGCCACGACCTGGCTCAACGCCGCGGTCGCCGGACACATGACCCCGCTCCCCCAGGTTCACCTCGTCGCACTGCCGCGCCTCACCACCAATACGATAGACACCTACCTCTCGCTGGGACTCGGTGTCAAGGCCGGCCTGCCATCCGGCTTCTCGCTGGGGTTCGAGACCGAGCCGGCTCTCTTCGGCCCGGAACCATCTTCCGGCTCGCGCCTGCTGGCGTGGAGCTTCGCCCTGGACAAGGAACTCGGCTGGCACAACTTCACCCTGGTCCTGGGCAACGCGTGGCATCAGTCTGTGCCCTACTGGTTCGCCGCGGCCAACCGCAACATCACCAAAGGCCATTTCCGGGCCGGGTTCAATATCTTGCGCAAGCTGTAGGGGCAAAACATGAGCAAACTCACCGCCAACGTCCGCTGGGTGCAGAAGATGCAGTTCGTCGGCACGGCCGGCTCGAATCACGGCATCGTGCTCGACACCACCGCCGACCATGGCGGCACCGATACCGGCACCAAGCCGATGGAACTGCTGCTCGTCGCGGTCGCCGGGTGCAGTGGAATGGACCTCGCGTCGCTGTTCACCAAGATGCGGGTCGAGCACACCGGTTTCGAAATGAACGTCACGGCCGAGCGTGCTGCCGACCACCCCAAGGTTCTCACTTCGGTCAACATCGAGTATGTTGTCTTTGGTCCGAACGTTGACGAGGCCAAGGTCCGGCGGGCGGTTGAACTGTCCCAGGAAAAGTACTGTGGCGTTTCGGCCATGCTCCGCAAGTCATGCCTGGTCAACTACTCGGTGCGCGTGGTCAAGACCTGACCGCTAGTCTGTCCGGCCCGCGCAGCTCAGCGTTTCGGCCACCCGGCCAGAACCAGAGCCGTGGCCGCTGCCCTCAGGGAGGCCGCACGACGTGTGTCTGCCACTCGGACTTAGCGTCCCCGTTCCGGCCAGCTCTGAAGACCGCATTCGCGTCTGGACCGCGAACCGGCGGCTTGACTGCTGACGACTCTGCTGAACCGCCTGCTTAGGGCTTTGCCTGGCGAACCGGCACAACGCCTGACCTGCCACGCGGCTCTTCACCTGCCGCTGCGTCTGGCTTGAAGACCGCCGGTCAGACCGGCTCCAGACCCGGCTTCTGCTCCAGCCCGGGGAACGACTCCCGGATTCGCTCCCCCTGCCGCGTCCAGAGCCACGCCAGGAGCCGGAATCGCTATATAACACATTGAAGAAGAGCAAGTTGAAGAAACAACAGGAAACCCCGGCAAATCAGCCCCTTTGGGACGTATAACATGGCGAGGGTAGATGCGAGTCGAGTTCCCTTGCTAGCGCCGGAACCCGGACCGGCAACGCTCCAGCCTGACCCGGCACGAACCAAGGCAGGATGGCGGGTTCACCTCCCGCCACCCTGCCCTGTGTCCTGTATCCTGTATTCTGTCTACCGTTTCATCGCATCAGCACTGCCTTCTTCACGCTCCTGAATCCCGGCACGTCCAGGCGGTGGAAGTAGATGCTGTTGGTTCGTGCCACTGCGGCCCATTGACAACATGACCGCTGAACAGGTGGTCGTCCACGACTACCCTAGTCCTGACAACCAGAAGTCACGTGTTGCGTCCCCGGAATTCTTCGCCAACTCCTCGGCCGCAAAGGCCAGCAGCAGGCTCCCTGACGCCGGGCCGTACTCTGTCTCCATCGTCGCGAGTTCCTGTCCGAATCCCTGGAAGCAGAGGTCGAATCTGAGCGAATCGGCATACTCCCCGAACAGCCCGCGCCTGCTCGAAGTGCCCCTGGGTCCGGGCTGAAACGAGTCGGACGTCTTCAAGGGCGTGCCGTTTTGACTCTCCGGTCATGTCAGAGTAGCATTCTACCATTTGAGAGGAGACAAAATGGATACTCAGCTCTCACCGGTGCGGGTCTTGGCGCTCGCCGCCACCGGTGCTGTCCTCGCCGCCGTGCTCGCCTGCAAGGGCGACCGCGTCGCGCCGGTTCTCGAGTCAAGTTACCCGGCCGACGGCGCGACCGGCGTGCCGACCAACGTCCAGGTGCGGGTCACATTCTCCGAGCCGATGGACCAGGCCGCAACGCAGGCTGCGTTCGGCATCGAGCCGGCCGCACCCGGCGAGTTCACCTGGCAGGGCAGCAGCCTCTTCTGGCGGCCCGACACGAATCTCGCCCGCCGGTCGTCCTGGGTCATCACGGTCGGCACCGACGCGCGCGACCGGGCCGGCAACCGTCTCGAGTCGCCGCTGTCCTTCACGTTCACGACCGGCGACTCAACCACGGCCGCGGTCACGGTCCACATGCTCGGCCGGTCGGTGATGGGCGGCTGGTTCGAGCACTGGGGCGGCAGCCCGAGCACACAGGGACGATTCACCTTCATCTACCACGAAGTGCAGTCGCCGCCCGACTACGTCGCGAGCGTTGTCGAGGCCATCGAGAGCATCCCCGCCGCACCCGGCACCGTTGTCTTCTTCAAGCTCTGCTTCGCCGACTTCGAGGGCGGCGACTCGGCCACGGCTCAGGCCAACCTCGACCGCAACATCGGCTACGTCGAGGAAGCGTACCAGGCGGCGCTGGGCCGGGGACTGCCGGTTATCGTCGGCAACGCCCTGCCCCAGGTCGCTCAATACACCGATGCATGGCTGGTCTGGAACCACCGGCAGTACAACCAGGCCGTCGCGGCTGTCGAAGCCGGCAAGCCGGACGTCGTGGCGGTGTTCGACCAGTACTCGATACTGACCGATGCCGGCGGCAATCTCAAGTCAAGCTACGCCTCCGCGCCCGGCGACGCCCATCTGAACGATGCCGCGTACAACGCGCTCGACGCCGCCTTCTTCCCGCTCCTGGAGCAGAACTACTAGTTCCAGCCCGCGGACGGGCGAGAATATCCCGACGCCCTGCCCCCAGTGCCGCTACCGCTGAAGCACCACTTTCTCGGTCTGGCGGTAGTCGCCTGCCCGCGCCCCGGCAGGCGGGCCGGCGCGGAACTTCAGGAAGTAGACGCCGGAGGAGAGGATTGAGGAACGAGGAGAG
>CAZQFS010000057.1:0-16562 GCA_964592755.1 uncultured bacterium
TCAGGGTCTCGGTGATGCGGCCCGGTACGGCGGCCGGGTCGGTGCCGACGCAGCGGAGGACGAACTCCAGGTTCTCATACACGGTTCGCTCGGCCAGGAGCTTGAAGTCCTGGAAGATAATCCCGATGCGGCGCCTCAGCGCCGGGACGTCGCGCCGGCGCATAGTGTTGAGCCGGAAGCCGAGGACGTGCACGTCGCCGGAGTCGGGCAGGTCCTGACGGTAGAGCAGCCGGAGCAGGGTCGTCTTGCCGGCACCGGTTGCGCCGAGGACGAAGACGAAGTCGCCTTTTTCCACGGTCAGGCTGATGTCGGTCAGGGCCGGCCAGGCTCCGCCGTAGAGGCGGGAGACGCTGGTCAGTTGGACTGCGTGAGTGTCAGGTATCGATTCGGGCACGCCATTTACCTCACATACCACCGGGCAAGAAACCAGCAGGCCGAGAGCCCGTCGCGGGCACCTATCTTCTTGCCCTCTTTGCGGGCCTGGTAGCGGATGGGGACCTCGACGATGCGGCAGCCGCGACGCAGAAGTTTGACCGTTATCTCGGGCTCAATCTCGAAGCGGTTGGCGGTCAGGTTCAGGCTCTGGAACAGGGGTCGGCGAACTGCCTTGTAGCAGGTCTCCATATCGGTGATGCAGCCCCCGAAGAGCAGGTCGGTCATGAAAGTCAGGAAGTAGTTGGCGAGGCGTGACGCCGGCAGGAAGCTGGAGTTCCCCCGGAAGCGCGAGCCGTAGACCGCATCAATCCGTGGAGAGCGAAACGGCTCCAGCAGCGCCGGGTAGTCGTCCGGGTCGTATTCGAGGTCAGCGTCCTGAATGACGGCGACGTCACCGGTGGCATGGGCGAGCGCGGTTCTGACGGCAGCGCCCTTGCCCTGGTTTCGGGCATGGGTCAGGAGCCGGATTCCAGAGATGCTGCGGAGTATCTCGGCGGTGCGGTCGCGCGAGCAGTCGTCCACGACGACGATTTCCTTGTCCACCGGTGCGGCCTTGACGCGCTCGAGCAGCCGGGCTACCGACCGTTCCTCATTGAACACCGGAATCAAGACCGAGAGCTTCATGCCACGGCTCCGTCTGATGCCTGCTTTCTGTTTTCCTGGGCTGGGTGCCGGCGGTCAATGGTTACCCACGTTCCGGAGCCGGACCGAGCGAGCGCGGCCAGGCAGCGGGCGACCAGCACGCCCTGCGCCGGCCCGGCACAGGGCACCTTCCCGGAGCGACACGCGCGGATGAAATCAGCACACTGCCGGGTGAGCGGGAGCGTCGTCCAGTTCTTGTTCGCGGTCGGACCGCTGTCGGCAAAGACCGCGGTCCCTTGCGTGCCGGTTACCCGGAAGCGTCTGACCCGGATATTCCGGGACCAGGCTGCCCAGCCGGAGACGATGATGTCCTTGGGATAGAGAAGCTGGTACGACACGGCCTGACCTGAACGGCCGGTTCGGCCGCGGGCGGCAAGCGGCGGCCCGAGCAGCGCCGTGGTCATGGCGAGGTCGTGGGGCACGAGGTCGAACAGCACGCCGGCAGAGTCGGCCGCTCCGCCGGAAGTGCGAACCGCGGTGATACGGATTGGGTCGCCGAGCGTGCCTTGCGTAAACATCGCCTGCAGAGTTCTGAATCCCTCGTGGTAGACCATGGTGTGGCCGACCGCAAGCACCCGGCCGCGCGTCCGGGCCAGTTGGGCCAGGTCCTCGGCATGGCTCGTGGTCAGCGCCATCGGTTTCTCGACCAGGACGTGCCTGCCGGCGAGCAGGGCCTGGCGGGCCAGTGCGTAGTGGGTCCGGTCCGGTGACGCGACAACGACCGCGTCACACTCGACTTGGCAGAGCAGGTCGGCGAGCCGGTCGAACACGGGCACGGTGCAACCGGCGGCTCCGGCCCGGTTCGGGTCCGCCCCGGCCACCAGCTTACACCCGGGCAGCCGTGACAGGGTGGCGAGGTAGTTCGAGCCCCAGCGGCCCAGACCGGCAACCGCGACACGCAGCCTGTGTTGCTCGCTATCGGCTGGCATCGGCTTGGTGGCGGGCGAACCAGTCAATGGTCAGTCTCAGCCCGGCTTCCAGACCGACGGCCGGACGCCAGCCCAGAACCCGGCGGGCGCGTCTGATGTCCGGGCGGCGCTGTCTGGGGTCGTCTTCCGGCAGGGGCTCGAACCGGAGCGGACTTGACGAGCCGGTCAGGCGGCGAACGATGCGGGCGAACTGAAGGATGGTGAATTCGGCCGGATTGCCGAGATTCACCGGCATCGGGTCGGCACAGCCGGCGAGCCGGTACAATCCCTCGACCATGTCCGCTACGTAGCAGAAACTCCGGGTCTGGCGGCCGCGGCCGTAGATGGTCATGGGCTTACCGGACAGTGCCTGGCTGATAAGGTTGGGCACGACCCGGCCGTCATTTAGTTTCATGCGGGGACCGTACGTGTTGAAGATGCGGGCGATGCGTACGGCCAGGCCGTTTCGGCGATGATAGGCCATGACCAGGGCTTCGGCATAGCGCTTGGCTTCGTCGTAGACCGAACGCACGCCCACCGGATTGACGCGGCCCCAGTAGTGCTCAGGCTGGGGATGGACGAGCGGGTCGCCATAGACCTCAGAAGTCGAGGCCTGAACAAAGACCGCCTGCTTGCGTCGGCAGAGCTCGAGCAGGTTGCGCGTGCCCTGAGCTCCGACCGCGAGCGTTTCAAGCGGCAATGCCAGGTAGTCGCGCGGCGAGGCGGGCGAGGCGAGGTTGTAGACCAGGTCGAGGCGTCCGGGCACGGTCAGGGGTCGGGTTATGTCCTGCTTCAGGAACCGGAATCCGGGGCGGCGCATCAGGTGGGCGATGTTGCGACGCCGGCCGGTCAGCAGGTTGTCAACGCAGAGCACGTCGAAGCCGCGGCCAAGCAGGTGCTCGCACAGATGGGAGCCGATGAATCCGGCCCCACCGGCGACCAGCACCCTCACCGACCTACTCCGACATAGGTGAAGCCGAGCCGTTCGACCTCGGCACGCTCAAACAGGTTGCGGCCGTCGCAGATAATCGGCAGGCGCATGCGTTTCTTCAACTCGGTCAGGTTCAGTTCCCTGAACTCGGGCCACTCGGTGAGCACGGCCAGCAGGTCGGCGTCGTCGGCCACGTCCTCGGCCCGGCGACAGAACTCGATGCCGGGAATCACGGCTCGGGCCCGCTCCATCGCCTGCGGGTCATAGGCCTTGACGCGCGCGCCCTCGGCCACAAGCGCGGCGATGATGTCGATGGAAGGGGCGAATCTCATGTCGTCGGTGTTGGGCTTGAAGGCGAGCCCGAGCACACCGATGCTCTTGTCGCGCAGGTTCCAGAGCAGAGACTGAACCTTGCGCACGAACCGGCGCTTGGCGTCTTCGTTTATCGCCTCGACTTCCTTGAGCAGCCGGAAATCGTAGCCGAGCTCGGCGGCGATGGCGATGAACGCGCGCAGGTCCTTGGGAAAGCAGAATCCGCCGTATCCGATGCCGGCGGAGAGGAAGTCCGGGCCTATGCGCCGGTCCATGCCCACGCCCGCCGTGACCTGGCGCACGTCCGCCCCTGACGCCTCGCAGATAACCGACAGAGCATTGGCAAAGGAAATCTTCATCGAGAGGAAGGCGTTCGAGGCATGTTTGATCAGCTCGGCGCTGGCCAGGTCGGTGAAGACAATCGGCGCATCAATCGGCCGGTAGATTTCCGTCATTATCTCGCGGGCCCGGTCCGACTCGACGCCGACGACGATTCGGTCCGGGTGCAGGAAGTCCTCGACTGCCGAACCCTCGCGGAGGAACTCCGGGTTGGAGGCGACGTCAAACGGCGTGCCCGCCCTGTTGTAGCGCTCGATGGTCGTGCGTACCCACCGGCCGGTCTGGACCGGCACGGTTGACTTCTCCACGACGAGATGGTATTCCCTCATGCTGGTGGCGATGTCGCGCGCCACGTTCTCGACAAAGGTGAGGTCCGGACCGCCGGCATCGCGCGGCGGGGTGCCTACCGCGATGAAGGCCACCGTGCTCCCGGCCACGGCAGACTTGATGTCGGTCGTGAACGAAAGCCGACCTGCCGCCACGGTCCCGCGGATGATGTCGTGCAGCCCGGGCTCGTAGATTGGCATCCCGCCGGCATTGAGCAAGTCAATCTTGGCCGGGTCATTGTCTACGCAGATGACCTCGTGGCCAATCCGGGCGAGACACGGACCGGACGTCAGCCCGACATAGCCGGCGCCAATCATGGCAATCTTCACGACTGAACTATATTGGTGAAGCAGAGATAGTCAAGCAGAGCATCCCCAATCCCGAGATGGACCGCCACGAAAGACACGAAGTCCTAGCAGAAGGCCGGCGGTTCGAAGTGTATCCATTCCTTCGTGCTCTTCGTGGCTCAGTGTCCAATCCTGGGCAGCATCAGCCCGAGATGCACTCGGCAGGGCGACCGTTTCCGGCCGCCCTGCCGATACGCGGGTTTCGCGTTCACTCTCCATCCACCCGATGATGGCAGTCCAGTTCCCTGTCCAGGTCGGTGAAACCGCTCCGCGACCCGGCGCGGCTCGCCCGACCTCAGTGGCTGTCCGGCCTGGTTCGGTCCCGGCGCAGCAGGAGGCTCGCCCGCCCGAAATCCGAACCCAGCGTTGGCTCCGGTGAGTCCGGCTCGGTCAGCGACTCTGGCCTCATGCCGAACAGGTGCAGCAACGGACTCGGTCCGCTTCGGCGCTTGGCCCCGGAATCGAGCACGCCAGCCGGAATGTCCCCAGCCACTGTGTTCATGTCGTCATCCGAACGCCTGCCACCAGTGCCCATGCCACTGGCTGTTGCACGGACTGTACCAACCACACTAAGATTGTAACTACTTGCCCAGTAAGACGTTACGATGACATGGCGAGTTGACCTGATGGGCCGCGGTGTGCATTCATGACACAGAGACCGACATCATCGCAGCCTTGACAGCGTAACCACCAATTTATCAATGTGTTACAGTGTATCATGAAATGATACACTCTGTTGGGGTGCGGAGACGCTTCTTGTCGGCTGTCATGCGGTCGGCGATGGTATTCAGGCCGCCGCGGCTCAGGCTCAGATTGACGTCTGGGCAGCAGCCAATATAATCAGGTGCAGCAATGAAGAGCCGCAGCCCGAGTCTTGGTCGTAGCCTGCTGAAGAGAGTGAATAGCCTTGTCTCAGAGCTTTGCCGGACTCGCGCCGGCATTACCTTGATGGAAGTCTGCGGCACCCACACCATGGCAATATCCGAGCATGGAATACGGCGGGCAGTAGACCCAAGGCTGAAGTTGCTGTCCGGACCAGGGTGTCCGGTGTGTGTGACCCCGCAGGAGGAGATTGACGCGGCAATCAGTCTGGCCCACCGGCCGGACTTGACCCTGGTGACATTCGGGGACATGATGCGCGTACCCGGTTCGGCGACGTCACTGGAGCGGGAGCGGGCAGGCGGCGCTGACGTGCGCGTGGTCTACTCGGCGCTCGACTGCGTGTCACTGGCTGCCGCAGCACCGAGCCGCGAGTTCGTGTTTCTCGGGGTGGGTTTTGAGACGACGGCGCCGACCATTGCCGGGACCCTGCTCAAAGCCAGGCAGGCGAGACTGGAGAACCTCAGTGTGTTCTGCCTGCTCAAGCTGATACCTCCGGCGCTGGCCGCGATTGCCGGCTCAAGCCAGGTGCGGGTTGACGGCTTCATCCTGCCGGGTCATGTTTCGACAATCATCGGAACGCGACCCTACGAGTCGCTGCGCGACAAGTACCGGTTGCCATGCTGCGTGGTCGGGTTTGAGGAGCTCGACATCCTTCAAGGCATCATCATGCTGCTTGAGCAGATGCAGACCGGACCGGAGGTGGCGATTCAGTACCGCCGCAGCGTCCGGCCTGACGGCAACGTCGCGGCCCGGCGGGCAATAGAGCGTGTCTTTCGCACCGATGATGCAAGCTGGCGCGGCATCGGCTTGATACCGCGCTCCGGGTTGAAGCTCGCGCCCGAGTTTGCGTCTTTTGATGCCGGGAAGCGCTACAAGGTCAAACCGACCCGGCCGCGTCGTACCGCCTGCCAGTGCGGCGAGGTGATGCTGGGGTTGATTACTCCGCCTGAGTGCCGGTTGTTCGCCCGCGGGTGCAGCCCAGAAACGCCGGTCGGGCCCTGCATGGTCTCCTCTGAGGGTGCATGTGCGGCGTACTACAAGTATGAGCGAACGTAAGGGAAGACGTACACCGCGGCCGGACCTTGTTTTCAGCCCGCCGGGCATCGCCGGTGACATACGTGATGAGCAGATTGTGGCCGGCCACGGTGCCGGCGGCAGGAAGACTCACCGGCTAATCAGGAACGTGTTTGTCCGGGAGTTCGGCGGCCGTGCGCTCACGCGACTCGAGGACGGCGCGGTACTGCCACGCTGGCGCGGCGACACAGTGATGACCACTGATTCCTACGTCGTGCAGCCACTCTTCTTCCCCGGCGGCGACATCGGCAAGCTCGCGGTCTGCGGCACGGTGAACGACCTGGCAGTGATGGGCGCTGAGCCTCGCTACCTTTCAGTCGGGTTCGTGCTGCGCGAAGGGCTCAGCGCCGAAGTGCTGGCGCGAGTCTGCCGGTCAATCGGCATTGCCTGTCGCGGCGCCGGGGTCGAGGTCGTGACCGGCGATACCAAGGTCATCGAGCGTGGCGAGGACGAGGGACTCTACGTCAACACGACCGGCATCGGCACGCGACCGGCCGGTGTCAGGCTCGGGGTCGAGCATATCCGGCCGGGCGACGCGGTCATCCTGAGCGGAGCCATCGGCGAGCATGAAGCCGCGATTGCCGTGGCACGCGGCGCCTGGCGGTTCAAGGGCAAAGTCACGAGTGACTGTGCGGCGCTGCACGGCTTGATTCGCGGGCTGGGCCGCGGCATCAGGGTGATGCGCGACCCAACCCGGGGCGGGCTGGCTACGGTCCTCAACGAGTTTGCCGAGGGTGCGAAACTGGGGATAGTCATTGACGCTGACTCGGTTCCGGTCCCGGCACCGGTACGCGGCGTGGCGCGGCTGCTCGGGCTGGACCCGTTCTACATGGCGAACGAAGGCAAAGTCGTGCTGGTGAGCGAACCGGGCCGGACCAGTCACATCCTGGCCGCGATGCGACGCCACCCGCTGGGCCGTGGGGCGGTACGAATCGGCTCGGTAGTCAAGAGCCCGAAGGGCGTCTGGCTCAAGACCGGTGTCGGGTCCCGGCCGCTCATCATGCTTGAAGGCGAGCAACTGCCGCGCATCTGCTGATGCCCGACCATCTGTTACCGCCGCCCGACTCTGCTCCGGTTGACATTCTGCTGGTCAGCACGGCAGACCTGTCACGGTACATGGATGTGACCGGCGTGCAGGGCAGCCGGGTGCTGGGTCGAATCAGGGAACCGCTCAAGGAAAGTCTGCCGGCAATCAAGGCGCTGTTTGCGCGCGCCGGGCTGGTCGTCTTCCTGGAGCGTACTCCGGACGGCCACGTTCTGACCTGGGGACACGTACCGCCAGCGAGACACGCACCGGTCTGGGTGAACGCTGCTCTGTTCCTGGCCACGGTCGGCACGACGCTGCTGGTCGGAGCGCTCAACCGGGGCGGCAACCCGTTTCGCAATCCACCTGACCTGCTGCTCGGCGTGCCCTTTTCCTTCAGCATCATCCTCATACTCGGCAGCCACGAAATCGCACACTACCTTGCGGCCCGGCGACTGGGCGTTGCCGCGACCCTGCCTTACTTCCTGCCCGTACCGCACCCGATGACCGGGACCATGGGCGCGTTCATCAGAATCACCTCGCCGGTCCCGTCGCGCAGCGCCCTGGTCCGGGTCGGGATTGCCGGGCCCCTGGTCGGGTTCCTTGTCGCCCTGCCCCTCTGCTTTGTCGGGCTGTTGCTGTCTCAGCCCGTGGCCAGGAGCGCAACCAAAGGAATCGAGCTCGGCTCACCACTCGTCTTCGCGCTGCTGTCCAAGCTGGCTCATCCCAATCTCGGGCCTGAGCTTGACGTCCTGCTTCATCCGATGGCCTTTGCCGGCTGGCTTGGTCTGTTCGTGACCGCGCTCAATCTGCTGCCGGTCGGCCAGCTCGACGGCGGGCACATCGCGTACGCGGTTTTCGGCCGGCGCTGGCCGCGCTACAGCCTCGTGATTGTGGCCGCCATGCTGCTGATGGGTTTCTTCTGGCTCGGATGGCCGTTCTGGGCCATGCTGACGGTGGTGTTCGGACTGAGGCATCCGCCGCCGCTCGACGACATCACGCCCCTGTCCCGCGCCGACCGCTGGCTCGCGCTTGTTGCACTCCTGCTTATTGTCCTCACCTTCACGCCCGCGCCCTTTGGCGCAGCCCGGTTCTAACCGCCCGGCAACACGTCATGGACCTGGCAGCCCGCAGTCGTCAAGCTGATGCTGTCGTTACCCGTTACCCCGTGCGCTTCAGTCTGTTCTTGTGCCGGGCAGGTTCCATTCGCGCACGACCAGAGAACCTCTGGCCGCTTGATTCCCGGAGCAGCAGAGCAGGCCAGTCCGTCGCCTGAAACGGCGCAGCCTCAAAGCCAGACCCGGAACCACGTCGCAAGAATCCGGGCGAAATGCCGGGCACTGATTGCCGAACACAAAGCCGCAATCAAAGCCGCGACAGGCGCCACAAGCATCGCCGGTTCAATCGCGCTGAGAACTGATGGCTCAACTGCTCAGACAACCGCTTCCGGCAAAGCCCGGTTCACTGCCTCGGTTGTCACGCGAAACGTCGCGCAGAACAAAGCCCTGCGCAAAGCTTGCACAACCGCTTCGGGTGAGGTCCGGTTCAGACGTGCATCAGATGCCCAGTCAAAAGCGTCTCTGACTACCGTGTAGGGAACGGCCTCCCGGCAGCCGCCCCGGCGGGCGCAGAAGAGCAGCTTACGCGAACGCCCATCATGCCAACGTCCGGCATTCCCGCGAGTTATACACCACTGCTGCACCGTAAGCCGTGGAACCGAGTAGCAGGCAGCCAGCCAGCCGCCAAAGTCGCCGGATTCGTGACCCGTGGTCTGGTGCTGTGTGCCTTGTCGGCCGTTGTTTCTGGCATCTTGAGATTCCCGAGGCCTGGCAAGTGGCGTCACGCCGGTGCGCGACTTGACTTCTGCCCGGCACGGCCGGCATAATCCGGTGGAAATGATGGCTGACCTGACCGAAGCTCAGACACGAACGAACTTGGTTGACCCGCTGCTGCGGACCGCGGACTGGCGCTTGTCCGACCACACGCTGGTGGGCATTGAGATTCCGGTTCAAGGCGACGACCCGGTGCCCTGGCGGTCAGGCAGGGGTATCGGTCGGACAAGTCCGACCAGCCGGACATGTCAGACCCGGAAACAGCCGCCAACACGCTCATCTGCCTCATCAACCAGGCCACCTGCCTGCTCGCGCGGCAGCTGCAGCAACTCGAGCAGGCGTCCGAAGTCGGAGCGTTCTACCGGCACTGATTGGAGCCAGCCGTCGGGGGTCGGCGCGTGCATGTCCGAGCCGGCCTCGCCGGCGGGCTTCCGTTCTCCGTAAGCCGCGTGGCCAGTGCCGGAGTCAGGAGCGGGCGATTTGACCGGGACGGCAGGCACGCTAGACTTTGTGTCGAGGCCCGGTTGTCGGGCAGAGAGGAGCGTCCGATGAAAGCGCTAAGACTCTTTTTCGTGCTGACTGTTCTGCTGGCAGCTGCGTTTGCCGGCAACATTCTGCCTAATCCTTCGTTCGAGCTATGGCTGGGTAACATGCCGGTCGGCTGGCTCACGTCTGAGCCGCTGTATCCCGGCTCGGCCTTGCCTGATTCGAACAGCCACAGCGGGAGCCTGTGCGTTAAGCTCACCGGCGGTGATACGTCGGCGTTCATGTCTTCGGCCACGCTGGTCCGAGCCGGCTATCACTACCGGTTCTCAGGCTTTGCGCGCGTTCCCGGTGCGCTGGGGGGTTCTTTTGTGCTCCAGTTCCTCAGTCTTGCCGGCGGTGCGGTCGGTTCGCCCGAGCTGCTGCCGGTCTACTATTCGGGCACGAGCTACCGCGAGTACTCACGCTGGATTACCGCGCCTGATTCCGCGGTCTTTCTTGCGGTTGCCTTTGCGACCCTGCCCGGGGTGCAGGTCTTTGTTGATGACGTGACCGTTGACGATACAACCCTGGTCGGGGTGAGCGAGCCAGAGCCGGTCGTATCCAGGTCAGGCCGCATCGCCGTTCGCAAAGTCGTCCGAGCCGGGTCAGACGCGGTTCTGCCGGCCGCGTCGCGGTCGCGGGAATGGTTTGACCTGCTGGGCAGGCGGGTTCTGGAGCCG
Source organism: uncultured bacterium (assembly GCA_964592755.1). Classification (GTDB taxonomy): domain Bacteria; phylum Hydrothermota; class Tepidihabitantia; order Tepidihabitantales; family Tepidihabitantaceae; genus CAZQFS01. The sequence continues at coordinate 10,259 of CAZQFS010000057.1, forward strand.
ACACGGGCAGGTGTTCTTTTTGCCCGAGACAGGCGATAGTGGACGAAATCGAATTCATTGTCGAGGAGGCTCCCGAGGGCGGTTTTGTCGCCCGGTCGCTCGGAGATTGTATCTTCACTGAGGCGGAGACGCTGGATGAGCTGTACGCCAATGTCCGTGCGGCGATCTGCTGTCACTGCGATGAGTGCCGGCGACCGCGGACAATTCGGCTGAGGTTCGTGAAGACCGTGCGGGAAGAGGTCATCGAGGTTGAAGCTGCCCCGTAGCGTGTCTGGGACCGAGCTGGCTCAGGCGCTGGGGGCATACGGTTATGAGGTCAGGCGGAGAAGCGGGGGACACATGCAGTTGGAGACTGCGCAGGGCGGCAAGCACACGGTCACTGTCCCGGCACACAAGGCGCTGAAAGCAGGCACGTTGGCGGGCGTCTTGTCCGCAGTTGCCCGGCACGTTGGGGCCAGCCGCGCCGAGGTGCTTGGTCGAGTTTTCCCGAGTTAGAGCAGACCAGAGCCTGTCGCAGGAGCACAACGCCAAGCGTCTCAACAGGTTAGTCTGAAGCCGGTCTCAGGTTTGTTTCGACGCAGCCCGGACACCTATTGGGGAAGGGCATCGTGCCCTAGGGTCAACCTGCACTGGTTGCGCCGGTTAGGAGCACGGCCGCTCTCTGGACGGCGTGGCACGGGTGGTGCATTCAGTCCAATGGGGTGTGCGTGGCTGGGGCAGCCGTGCACCAAGTACACAATTGTCCGGGTTGATGGGATTGGGCTATCAGGTTGCTCAGATAACTGACCTGCAATCCTGACCCAGGAAGCTGCACGCGAGCGCCTGATGGCCCGACAATTTGGGGGTGGTGGATCCGGGGGAAGATTCCTAAGCAAGGGGTTACCATGATACAAGCTCTGCTTGTCGGTTTCGGCGTCATTGGGTTCACACTGTCCAGCAGTCCGGCGGCTGTCACGCCGGGGAAGAACGTCGCATCCGGGCTGGATGCGGCAGGGCAGGTCGTGCGGCCGCCGAGCCCGGTTTCACCCCTTGATGGCGACACGGTACTGACAGTCTACCCGACGCTTGTGGTTGACGCCGGTGCGCCAGGCCAGTGGTATCAGTTCCGAGTGATGGAGGAAGCAAGCATTGCGGCTGAGGGGTACAGCCTTGTTCCGGTGTGGTGCGTGGCCGCGGCAGGCCGGGTTCTGCAGCGCGGCCACGTCTACCACTGGTCATGCCGGGTCTGGGACCAGAACGGTTGGAGCCCGTGGTTCAGCCCGGATTGGCACTTCACGGTTGGCTCAGCCGTCAATCCGCCCTGTCCGAAGCTGCCCGAGAACGGGGCGGTTGTTCCGAACCGCCGCCCGGTTTTCTCCGTGGTGCCGGTCATGCTCCGGGTAACCTACCATTTTCAAGTCTGGGATGGCAAGACCCTGGTGGCGGCAGGCCGGTCAGACCTGCCGGTCTGGCGTACACCGGTTGAACTCGAGCCGGGGACCAGGTATTCCTGGACATGTCGCATCGAGGCCGAAGACACCAGTGCCTGGTTTGCGCCGACATGGACGCTGTCGGTACGCGACCTGCCCACGGTTGAGGATGCAGGCGCGACCGGGCTGCTTGAACCGCCGGCTGCGAGCGCCTTTCCCAACCCATTCGCAACCGGGGTTGAGTTGCGGCCGGGAGCCAGGCTGGGTCGGGTCCACTCGGTGGCGGTCTTCGCCGGGGACGGACGCCTTGTTCGCAAGCTGGCCGGTGGCCGGCTCTTCTGGGACGGGGGGGACCAGGCCGGACGCCAAGCCGGCCCAGGCACATATTTCTGTCGTCTTGTCGGCGATAGCGGTCAGGAGACGTTGAGGGTATTGAAGGTCGAGTAGCCGCGCTCCAGCTCTCTTGTGAGAGCATGTCAAGGGCCGGCCCGACAAGGTTCGGGCCGGCCTCTCCTTGCTTCGTCGCTGCCGTTCACGGTTTGCCGTATACCGTCTGAGCTTGACAAAGGCGGTTCGGGCAGAGAGAGTTTAGACCGTCATGCCCGACCCCACTGCGCAGACCCGACCCCGCGGCCGCGTCTGGACCGTGCTTGCGCTCGCGTTCCTGGCGCTGGTCCTGGTTTACTCCGTCGTCGTCCATTTCATGGTGCCGGTGTATCCTGAGGACGACGCGTTCATCATCTACCGTTACGTGGACAACCTGGTTGCCGGCAGAGGTCTAGTGTACAACGAAGGCCAGAAGGTCTTCGGCGCTTCGACACCGCTCTATGTTGCAGCTTTGGCCAAGACAAAGCTGTTCCTGCGTCGCGCGTCCACACCCGACCTCGCGGTTCGACTGAACTTCGTCTGCTATCTGGCGTTCGGTGTTGGTCTGTTTCTGCTGCTACGGTGCCTGCTGAGGCAGACCGGCCTGGCCGCGCTGCTGGCCTCTCTGTTCCTCGTCCGTGACGACATGTTGCGCGTTTCGACCGGCGGGATGGAGACGTTCATGTTCTCGGCGCTGCTCGTATTCAGCCTGTGGGCTCTGACCTGCCGGCGGTTCACGCTGGCCGCAATCCTAGCCGGGTTCTCGGTTGTCGCCCGCATCGAGGGCGTGCTCCTGTGCGGGGTCGTGCTCGTCGCGTGGCTGATGGCAGGATGCAAGAGACCGCTGCCGATACTGGCCGGCCTGCTCGCGCCCGGTCTGGCCTGGATTGTGTTCGGATTCGCCTACTTTGGCACGCCGGTCTACCACTCGATTGTGGCCAAGAGCAGGCCGGTTTATCCGCTGGCGTTCGGTGATGCCGTGGCTCGCATCTTCAAGGAACTGGACTGGCGCATCCTGGGCAACCTCGCGCCATGGCCCGCGAATGGCGACCCGGTGAAGTGGCACTTCTCCGTTTCTACAGTGGTCTTCATTCTTATCATCGGCCTGGCGGTGTGGGGATACGTGCGAACTGCCTCGGGACACGACCCGAAATCGCCGAGCCGATTTCGGTCATGGCCCTCGGTCATCCTTCTCGGCCTGTTCCTGTTGCTGTATCTTGTCACCAACCCGTTGATGTTTCCCTGGTACTATCCGCCGATTGTCGTGCTGTTCTACATTGCAGCAGTTACCGGTCTCAGCCAACTGGGGAAATCACAAACCCAGGATTCAAGACCCGGAACCTGGAGCAGGATTGCTCCTGCGCTGCTCGTGCTGTTCTTCGGCGTCACGTTCCTGCGCCAGCCGGTGGCTCGAGTCGCAACCGGACACGCCTTGACTGACATTGGCGTTGCGACCGACCCGGTGCGCACGCGCATTGTTGCCTACCGCGATGCGGCCGAGTGGCTGAATCATGCCCTGCCTGACGGCGTGCCGATTGTGGGGCCTGAGGTCGGGTCCCTCGGCTACTACTACAAGGGGCCTCTTGTTGATGCCTGCGGACTGGTGAGCCCGGAGGCGCTTCCGTTTCTGCCCGTGCCGGCCTCAGAGCGATTCAGCGCTGACTGCGGAGCGATTTCGGTCGAGATGGTGCGCAGTCTGTACCCGGACGTGGTCGTGACCATGGGCACTTTTGCCGGCATCAGTCTGTACGACGACCCGTGGTTCAGGCAGTCGTACGCCAAGGTGAGGATGTTCGACCTGCCCCAGCCAGCCTGGAACACACCGACCGTGGACGTTTTCTTCCGCGCCGACCATATCTCGCATTGATGAAGAGCAACGAGAGTCAGGCATTGCCGCTTGCGCTGGTCGTGTTGTGCAGTTTGCTGTGCGGGTCTGTCTCGCTCATCTATCCACACGGCCGGGACCAGGGTATTCACGCGTTCGTCGCTGATTCCGCGCTGTCCGGCAAGGTCGTGTACCGTGACGTGTTCAACATCAAGCCGCCGCTGACCACATTTGTCCACGCGCTGGCCCTGCTGTTGTTTGGCCACACCATGACCGCCATCAGGCTGCTCGACCTGCTCTGGACCATGGCCACCGCCCTGGTTCTCTTCCTGCTGGTCTGGCGGCTGTTCGGCGAGCCGTGGCTCGGCGCCCTGGCTGGCATCCTGTATCCGCTGGTCTACTATCCGCTCGGGTACTGGTACACAGCCCAGACCGACGGCTGGCTCAATCTGCCGCTGCTGGCCGCCACCCTGCTGATGACCAATGGGGACACGATTCCGCATCGTGTCCCCACCAGCCTCGCTGCCGGCGTGCTCATCGGCGTCGCCGTCCTGCTCAAGTACACTGCCCTCGCCCTGCTGCCGCTGCTGGCCGTGCTCCTGCTCTACTGGCAGCGGACGCACATCGCCGTCGCGGTCCGGGCCTGCCTCTGGATGACAGTCGGCTTCGTCATCGTTCTGGTCGTTGCCACGGGGTGGCTGCTGGCATCGGGCGCCATGCCCGCGTTCGTCGAGAGCCAGTTCGGCCTTGTGCCGGCCTATGCACGGCTGAGTCCGGGTCACGGGCTGCTGGGACGGCTCGGGCCCTTGTTCGCCAGGATGGTGCAGGAGCCGGTGCTCCGGCTGCCTGCGGTGCTGGGTGCGGCGGGCCTGGTTGTCGCGGTCATTTCCTCTGTTCTGCTTGGACCCTGGCGGCGCGGGCTGGCCGTGCTTGCGGTGCTCTTCGCCACCGGGTTCGCCTCGACCTTGTCCCAAGGCAAGTTCTTCGTCTATCACTACCTGCCCCTGTTCCCGGCCCTGGCCGTCCTGGGTGCGCTCGCCGTATTCGTGTTGCTCCGACCGCTGGCGCGGCTGCGGCCGGTCGCGGCAGTGGCCGGCATCGTGTTTTTCTTCCTGCTCGGATTCGCGGACGGATATGTGACGCTATTCCGCAACCTCGGCAATGTCGTGTCGGGCAGGGAGAACCTGCGCGACTACTGGACCAGCGCGCGCCACAACATGGGTTCAGACTACGTGCTCAGAGACAACATCGAACTGGCCGACTACCTGCGCGAGACCACCGAGCCGGGCGACAGAATATTCATCTGGGGCTTTGAGCCGGGCGTCAACTTCCTCGCGCAGCGTTCAACCGTCTCGCGTTTCATCTACAACTTCCCGCTGGTCGCAGGCTGGCACCAGGAGAGATTCCGGGCCGAGCTGGTGCAGGTTTACTACGACGACCCGGCCGAGGTTTTCGTGGTCGAGCACGGAGATGCCACACCCTGGACGACCGGCCACCAAAAGGATTCCTTCGAAACCCTGATGGAGTTCCCTGAGTTGCGCGACTTCATCCCTACCTGCTACGTACGCGACTGGGCCGTGGGCCGGTTCGGCGTATTCCGACTGGCGGTCCAGCGTTGACAGGCCAGATGTGCCGGCCTAGACTCGGAGTCAGATGAGCGTCCGCTACAGCGTCGTCATCCCGGTCTGCAACGAGGCGGAGTCGGTCGAGGAACTGCAAGCCGAACTGGTACCCGTGATGGAGAAGCTCGGCGGCGGGTTTGAGGTGCTGTTTGTAGACGACGGCTCGTTCGACGATACCGCGGTCCGGCTCGCGACCATCGCGGCCCGCGACAAGCGGGTGCGGGTCATATCGTTCCTGCGCAACTTCGGCAAGTCTTCGGCCTACATGGCCGGGTTCGACGCGGCGCAGGGCGAGGTAGTCATCACTATGGACGCGGACCTGCAAGACGACCCGGCAGAGCTGCCCCGGCTGCTCGCACGGCTCGAAGGGGACGAATCGGATGGCAGTTCAGCCGACCTCGTGGTTGGCTGGAAACAGGGCCGGTTGGAGAACGAGCCGAGCAAAACCGTGCCCTCACGCTTCTTCAACTGGCTCGTGCACCTTTTCTTCGGACTGCGTCTGCACGACTCCAATTCCGGGTTCAGGGTCATGCGCCGTGCCGTGGCCGCAAGCCTGGAGCTCTATGGCGACCTCTACCGGTTCATACCCGAGCTTGCCTTTCTCAAGGGATTCCGTGTCGCCGAGGTCGGGGTGCGACACCGTCGCCGCAAGTACGGCAGGAGCAAGTACGGCGTCACCAGGTTCTGGACCGGCGTACTCGACCTGGTCACGGTGCGGTTCATCACCGGGTTCACCCAGAAGCCCCTGCATTTCTTCGGCACGCTTGGGCTGTTCCCGGTGATGGTTGGATTCGGGCTTGAGGCCTACGTGCTTGTGCGCAAACTCGCAGGAGACGAATTCCGAACCCATCTTGCCGCCCTGATTGTCGGCGTGCTCCTGATCGTCGTAGGCATCCAGCTCATCGCCACCGGCCTCATCGGAGAGATGATTACTGCCTCGTCCCGCACCCGCCGCTATCTGACCCGCCCCTAGCGGCTGGTCAAGATGCTTTCCATCACGTCTTTCCGGGCTTGGTGACTTCGCGACTTTGTGGTAAGATGTCTGCCTCGATGCGCTACGAAGGCAACATCTTCCGGCCGCC
>CAZQFS010000058.1:0-16400 GCA_964592755.1 uncultured bacterium
AACTTCGCCTCGGCATCCTTGTCCGCGGTGTTTGCATCCTTGGCGACCGACAGGCGCGCGCCGACTTCATCGACCCGGTCGTGCAGCCGGGTCCAGTCGGAAAGGAAGGTCCCGACCGAGGCCGCGGCAAGCTCGCGAGCGGCAAGCTCGGCGTAGTGGGGCTCGATTTCGGTCCAGGTCCAGTTCATCATGTCGGTCGCCTTGTCAGGCAGTGGGTTCATGCTGCTATCCTCCGTTTCCGCGCTGGTCTGGCATGCGCTGGTGCTCGATGGGTTGTCATTTGATATTCTGCTGGATTTGCGGGCTCTGGTCAATGACGGCTCTGTCCCAGTTCCTTCGGGCGTTGGCCTCGGGTATTATGTCAAGTCTCCGGCTCAATGCAGCAGGACGATTCTTTGAGTGATGGTCTGGCCCGCGGAGCTAACACGAAGGAGGTAGGCACCGGCCCGCAGCGACGCCAGGTCGAGTCGAACTGCCGGGCGTCCGGTTGCGAAAGAGGATTGCCAGACCCGGCTGCCGGCAGCATCGTAGACGGTGACGGCGATGGGGTCGGAAGAACTTCTGGCTCGACAGGGGAGAGCCGGACCGAGGTGAAGTGTCGTCAGGCCGCCCTGGATTGGGTTGGGAGTGACGGCAATGGCGAACGCCGGCGTTGTGGCCGGCAGGTCAGTGAGCCCGGTCAAGGTCGAGGAGTAGTAGACATCGACCTGGGGACTGGAAACGTATCCGCCCGGCACGTAGATGCGGCTGTTGACGGCAAGACCGTCCGCGGCCCAACACTGGACCGGCAGTGGCGTCTCGGTGCTCCAATTGCCCAGCGTGCCATCGGGATTCACCTGAGCAGAGTAGACGCTGCTCAATGGGCCCGCACCCCAGCCGCCGACCGCATAGATACGCTCGCCGACCACGGCGCAGGTCAGCCCATCACTTGCCTGGGGCAGCGATGTCGTCGCGGTCCAGGGCCCGAGTGAACCATCGGCTGCGCGTCGGGCAAAGCAGGCCGAGCTGACCGCATTCCCGTCCTGGTTCCTGCCGCCGACAGAGTACAGCCAACTGTCTTTGGCCGCCACGCCCATGATGCGCAGCGGCTCGGGCAGAGTGCTTGTCTCGGTCCAGGGCCCGAGCGAACCGTCGGGCTGCACCCGAGCGTACCGGACATTGGCGACCGTCGGTGAACCAACCCCGGTCGCCCCGCCGACCACGTACAGGTTCGAATCAACAAGAACCGCACCCTGGGTATAGAGCGCGGCAGGCAGGCTCGTGCCTCGAAGCCAGGTGTTGATGCCGCCGGCCGAATCGAACGCAGCATACCAGACCGAACTGGTCAGGCCGCCCAGGTTCCAGCCGCCGCAGACATAGATGTGGCCGGCCGTCGCATCGGCGGAGAACCATCCGACGTTGACCGGCATAGGCGTGGTGGAGACCCACGCACCTAGGGTTCCGTCCGGATTCACAACCGCGTGGTCGCAGCTCGACTCCGGGCCTTCTCCTCCGCCTAGGAAATAGATGCGACTGCCTGCCGATGTGCAGGCGTGGCGCCACGATGCCCGTGGCAGGCGCGTGGTCTGGTGCCAGTCGATGGCCTCGGCCAGGAGCGCGACCGCAGATACCAGCAGCACGATGAGGCTCTTTCTCATGTGGACTCCTTTCTTTCATTGTCCTGTGTTCCGGGCGAATGTCAACCGCCCGCGCGGACCTGAATCCTGTTCGCGTGCCGGGCACGGCGCAGGTTCATCGGTCTGAGCGCAAGGGCCAGGAGCAGGTAAGATGACAGGATGCAGGTGATTGGTCATCAGGCAGCAGACCAGCACTTGCGCAGTCGTGCCGCAGACCCAGGAAGTGCCGGCGGCCCGAATCAGCGAAGAAGATATCGCCGCGCTGTCGGCGATGCAGGGACTGCGCCGGACCAACGACCCGCCGTCAGTCCAGCGACAGAATGGTGAGCTGATTCGCGGCTTGGCAGACAAACCTGTCCCCGAAGTCCCCGAGATTCCTCTCGGGTTCAGCGACGGCGGGGTTCAGGTTTGGACATCAGCCAGTGCCATATCCGGTCGCCGACGTCCTTTGCCGGCTTCGACTCGATCGGACCCGAGTCGTGAGGCAGTCGGAGCATCATGGCCTGTGAATCGCCGGGGCCATCACCGCGCCGCTGTGGTTTTCGCGGTGCAGGGGGAGTTTTGCCCCCGGTCTCATGATAGGTAAGGTAGGCGTAGGTGATGAAGACGTCACTGGGGGAGACCTCCAGCGCGCCTTCATACAGGAACAGAATCTCGACGAGCCCGTCGTCAAATACCAGGATGGGTTTGTCGGTACGCCGGTCGAGGTCTATCAGGTCGAAGACCTGCCGGTACTGGCTGGCGACCAGTTTCCGGATGTAGGCTGTGCCTTCCGTGCTCGCCTGGAACTTCCGTATCTTCCGGGCTGCTTCCTGGCGTTCCGCCGCGGTGCGCAATGAGCCCAGGAACTGGTTGTACTTGCGGATGACCGATTGCACCTGCTCGGAATCGTGGCGCACCTCCTGCGCCGGGGCCGGTCGCGGCGCGGGTCGGGGAGCGGGCCGCCGCGCGCCCAAGTGCCGGCGGTCCCAGAGCTCGCGCCGGGTCGGGTCGTTGAGCAGCTCGTAGGCGGCATTTATGTCCTGCATCAGCGTGGTCGAGGCCCGGTACTTCTCCGGGTCGGTGGCGAACAGGTCGGGGTGGTTCCGTTTGGCCAGTTTCAGGTAGGCCTTCCCGATGGCGGCCGCAGACGCATCAGCGGCCACCCCGAGGACCTTGTAGGGGTCTTTGTTGTCAAACGTCGTGTCGAGGGGGTTCTTCATCGCGCCATGCGTCGAGCGGGATTGTAGTCCGGTCGGCGCCTGGTGTCAAGGCACCGCACCCTGACTCCATCATCAGGCCACAAGATTCGGGGGCACGAACCGCGTGGTGCTCGCAGACAGACTCCGGGTGAAACTCGTGCCACTCAGGCCGCAGGTCTGCTTCGGGTTTCCCTAGTGCCTCACCGGTGTCCGCGTCGGACGCGTGTGTTGACGTACCTGCCTCCAGCCGGTGGCTGGTGCGGTAACTCTGATGGTGGGGACGCCTGTTTGCGAGTCAGCGGGCGGCGATGGCCTGCCCGGCCGCAAAGGCCGCGAGGTTGAGCTCGACCGTCTCCGGCCGGAGCGAAGTCCGGATAGCACTGCGGAACGCATCGGCCGGGAACTCCATGAACCCGGCGACCGCCCCGAGCATGACGACGTTCTGCACCCGGGCCGAGCCGAGCGCGCGTGCGGTCTCAAACGCGGGCACCATGACTCTGAGCGGGGCCCGTGCCGCGAGTCGCTCGTCGAGCACGGTGTCTTCGGGCCGCTCAAGCAGGCCGAGCCGGACCGGCAGCGGGTCTATGCGGTGGGGGTCGTAGACCAGTCTGCCGCGGGGCGCGAGGAAGTGAATGTAGCGGAGCGCCTCGAGTCTCTCAAAGGCAACGAGCAGGTCGGCGGTCCCTTCCTCGATGAGGGGCGAGTAGACCTTGGAGGCGTAGCGGATGTGGCTTGTGACGCTGCCGCCCCGCTGAGCCATGCCGTGGACTTCGCTTTTCTTAACGTCGAGCCCGGCCGCAAGCGCAACTTGGGCAATGAGGTCGGAAAAGAGGAGCACGCCCTGGCCGCCGACGCCGCTGACAAGCAAGTTCATGCAATCGCCTCCCTGGGGCAGACGTCGGCACACATGCCGCAGCCGACGCAGATGGTCTCGGAGATGACCGACTTGTCCCCGGACATGGTAATTGCCGGACAACCCAGGCTGACACAGGTCTTGCACCCGACGCATTTCTCAGGGTCTACCCGGCGCGCCGGATTGCGCAGTTTGACGAGCAGGGCACAGGGTCGGCGTGAGATGATGACCGCGGGGCCGCCTTTCGAGATGACCTCGCGGACAGCCCGGCGCGTCTCTCTGACCTGGTAGGGGTCAACGACCGTGACCTGCTCGACGCCGCAGGCACGGCAGAGGTTCTCGATGCTGACAACACGCGTCGGCTGGTCCATCAGGGTGCGACCGGTGCCGGGATGGGGCTGGTGTCCGGTCATGCCGGTCGTGCAGTTGTCGCTGATGATGGTGATGACACGGGACTGGTTATACACCGTGTTTATGAGACCGGTGATGCCTGAGTGGAAGAAAGTGGAATCGCCGATGAACGCGACCCGGGTGCGCGGGTCACCGGCCCCGAGCGCTTTGTCGCAGCCGTGGGCGAACGTGATGGAGGCGCCCATGTCGATGCAGGTGTCCATGGCGCTGTGCGGCGGCAGCGCGCCGAGCGTGTAGCAGCCGATGTCGCCGCCAACAATCACTTTCTGCTTCTGGAGCGCGAAGAAGATGCCGGCGTGCGGGCAGCCGGCGCAGAGCGCCGGTGGCCGACTGGGCACGTCCGGCTCCGGGTCAGGCTCCGGCGTGTTCGGGTTGAGGGCAGCCCGGATTCGGCCTGGGCTGAGCTCGTCGGTCCGGGGAAGTCGGTCCTTGCCAGTGACATCGATGCCCAGTGCGCGCAGATGAAGCTCGATGAACGGGTCAACTTCCTCAACGACGACCACGCGCTCGACCGAGTCGGCGAAGCGGCGGGCAGTATCAGCCGGGAAGGGGTAGACCATGCCGAGTTTGAGGAAGGCCGCATCGGGGAGGACCTCCCGCGCATACTGGTAGGCCACGCCGTCGCAGACGACCCCGACGCCGCTCGTTCCCGCACTGATGCGATTCAGGTCGCTCGTTTCGTTCCAGGCGCGTAGTCGGTCGACACGCCGCTCAAGGTCCATGTGACGGACCCGCGCAAAGGCCGGCAGGGTCATGTTCTTCATTATCTGCTTCTCGTAGCCTTTGCCCGGACGCGCGGTCCGGTCGCCGAGCAGAACCGGCGTGCTTGAGTGGGCCAGCCGTGTGGTCAGGCGGACGATGACCGGGATGTCGAATTCCTCAGAGATGTCGAAGGCACGCCGCGTGAAATCCCTGGCTTCCTGGCTGTCCGACGGACAGAGCACCGGGACTTTGGCCATCAGGCCGTAGAACCGGTTGTCCTGTTCGTTCTGGGAAGAGTGAAGTCCGGGGTCGTCGGCGGAGATAATCACCAGGCCGCCGCGCACGCCGATGTAGGCGGCGGAAAAGAGCGGGTCGGCCGCTACGTTCAGCCCGACGTGTTTCATGGCGGCGAGCGCCCGGGCACCGGAGATGGCCGCGCCCAGTGCAACCTCGAGCGCGACTTTCTCATTGGTGGACCACTCGCAATATACGTCCGGGTAGGTCGCCAGGCTTTCCAGAATCTCGGTGGAAGGCGTGCCCGGGTAGGCAGCGGCTACGTGGCAGCCTGCTTCCCATGCGCCGCGGGCAACCGCTTCATCGCCTGAGAGCAACTTCGTGTTCATAGCTGCGTTCCTTTTCCGTGCCGTCCAGGACGCCGAGCAGACGGACGGCCATTGCGGTCATTTCTTCTTCGCCGGGGAAGACGAACACACGGGGACAGAGGAACTCGACCCGCTGTTTCAGGTCACGGACCAGGCGTCGGGACAGAGTCAGTCCGCCGGTCAGGACGACTGCATCCGGAGTCTGGCCGCAGACCACGCAGTAGGCACCAATCTCCTTGGCGACCTGGTAGATCATCGCGCGGTAGGCCAGCGTGGCCGTCTTGTTTCCGGCGTCGACCATCGCCTCGACCCGGCGGACGTTGTCGGTGTCCAGATACGAAAGCAGTCCACCCCGGGTCTGGAACAGGTTGAGTACCTGTGCCTCGGTGTAGCGACCGGAGAAGCAGGTGCGTACGACGGCGGTCAACGGCAGGGTTCCGGTGCGCTGGGGAGAGAACGGGCCGTCGTCGTTTGCGTTGCTGGCATCCACCTGTCTGCCCAGCACATGCGCGGCAACGGTGATGCCGGTGCCGAGGTGCGCCACCACGAGCCGGCATTTCTCATACGGTTTCTTCAGCCTGCGGGCCGCGGCCCGGCACACGGTGCGACAACTGAGCGCATGGGACAGAGCCGCGCGACTGATGCCGCGGAAACCAGAGACCCGGGCCTCGTCGCAGAACTCGTCGGTTGACTCCGGGTCGATGAAGTAGGCCGGAATTGAGAGCTCCTGAGCCAGCTCGTGCGCGATAAGGGGCCCGAGCAGCGCTGGGTGCAGCGACTGGTAGGTGCCCCGCCTGATATCGGCTACGACCCGCGCCGTTACCCGGTAGACGCCGCCGGGCAGCGGAAGGAGGGGCCCGCCGCGCGCGGCAATTGCCTGCAGACGCGGCAGCTCGATGCCGTGCCGTTCCAGCACAGAGAGGACTGCAGCCTTGCGCAGGCGGTACTGGTCAAGGACGTGTCCGAATCGAACCAGTTGGTTGGGCGGGTGTTCGACCGTCTCGGACAGAATCTGCTTAGATTTGCTGAAGACCGCGACTTTGGTGGAACCGCCGCCCGGGTTGATGGCCAGAATCCACATCTGCATCAGTGTATAGCCTGTGCTGCAGGTGTCAAATCGTGGGCGTCGCGCCCGACGCCTCTAGTGCAACACGACAACCGGATACAGACGCCGGCGCAAGGTGGGGATGAAGTAGACACCAGGACCGGCGCGGCCGCTGAACCGACGTCCGAGTACGTCGTAGGAGTACGCCAGCACAGGCAGCCGGGGTGAACGTGGCGTTGCGGGCGCGGAGGTACGGATGAGAGGTTCGGCTCGCACCGGCTCAGCAACCGCGGGTGGATAGGTGCCGCCGGCTTCGCGGTATCGGGCCACAATCTCGGCCAGGAAACGCGCGGCCAGAACCGGGTCGTACAGGACTAGCGTGTTCTCGTCGTTTGAGAAGTTGGCGTTGTTCGACCAGTTGGCCGAGCCGACGATGACGATGGCCGAGTCGATGACCATGACTTTCTCATGCACAGTGCCTGAGCCGAAGGGATAGGAGTCGATGAGCACCGGCACGCCGGCCGGGCGGAGTCGCCAGAACTCGCTGGCCGGGTCGCCGGCGTTGGCGCGGTCAAACGTCCCAAACACACGGATGCCGGTCCAGTGTTGGTCAAGCAGCGCCAGGCCCAGGTCGTCATAGGTGAAAGCGTTCACGGCGAATCCCACTTCACATCGGGCTGCAGCAGCAACTGCGGTGATGGTGTCGACGACCCAGTCCTGCGGCGAGAAGTACAGCCGTGCCCGCTGCCCATTGACGGTGAACTCGTGGGTGGGAAGGACGTCGGTCTTGGTACGATGAAAGCGGGCCCGGGTCGGGTCGGGAACCGGTCCGGTATCGCCCCACATCTGCTCGAACTCGAGCCGGAAAGCCCGGGCGAGGTCGGAGCAGGGTATTTCGAGGGCATAGTCGGCGTTCAACTCGCCGTCATTGGGGTTATAGCTTGAGTTCCAGAGCCAGTCGTTGGTTGAGTCGGCATCGGCCAGGTCCCGGAGCGCGAACTTGTGGTGCATGTAGTTTGAGGAGCCGCTGCTGCCTGAGTCGGACCAGACGACGATGCCTGAGCCGCGCAGGTAACCGACCCACGGGTCACCCATCCGGGCGTTGTCGGTGATGACACGAACCTTGACCCCACGGCCGTGCGCCCGCATCAGGGCGAGACCGACATCGGGGCGGGACGAGTTGTAGCAGCAGTAGTCGATTGAGACTCGGGCCGAATCGAAGAAGGTCACAAGCCGGCGGGCCAGGCTGTCCGGGGAGAACCAGAGCCGGATTGTATCCGGCGCGCGGGATGCAGTCGCGAACGAGACTTCGTCGACAAGAATCCGGTTGTTCGGCCCGGAGCTCGCGGTGCCGTAGGTGCGCAGGATGATGTCGGCGAAGCGGCTGCCCGCCGGGGCGGTGTCCGAGCCGCTCAAGAACTGCCAGCCGGCCGTGTCGCGTGAGGTCGCAACGTTCTTCGAGCGGATGTAGGACGAATCCTGCGCCCGCCAAGTGACGTATGCCCCGAGCAGGATTTCGTCGTTATCGTCCCATGCGCGGAGGGAAAGCTCGTACCGGGCGCCGGGCAGCACCGGCATGCGCTGGAGCACACCGGCATTGTTGCCCGTGCCGCTGACCCGGCGGACCAGGCGGCAGGCAGCCATGCCTGCGGCGACGGTGTCGGTCTGTCGGTAGACGCCGGTGCGAGTGCGGGCCTCGACCGTCCAGCCGCGAGGCGTACTGTCGTTGGTCCACTGCTCGAACCCCGGGTTCTCCAGCAAACCGGCAAGGGCGAACTGAACGGCAAGGGTAAGCGCGCAGATGGGTCGGGGCGACAACATGGTGAATGTTAATTCTCGCCGGCGTCCTGCTGCCGGTCAATGTTATCTTGACCACCGCCGGTCGGTCTGCGTCGGCTTGACTTTGGGCGCGGGTTCAATACTCTCAACTTGATGAGAGTCAGTCTGACCGGCTTCAACGTCGAGTACGAGTTGCTCAGACGAGCCGCTCGAAGCCGCCGGCACACGTATACTCCTGAGACCATCGCCGCTGCCTACGCCCGCATCAGCCGCAGCGACCGACCGGTCGAGGAGTTGCGGGCTGAGGCCCGGACCGAACTCGAAAAGGCGCGTCGGTCGAATCTGACGATCGTGTTCGAGATGGGGCACCACTCGGTCGCTGAACACGCCGTCTTCAACCTGGACGTCTTCGGCATCTCACGCCTTGCCGCAGAGGCACTCGAACGTCATCGCCTGAACTCCTACACCGAGAAGTCGCAGCGTTACGTCGCCAGTGATGACAGCTTCGTCGTGCCGGCAGAGATTGCCGACTCTGACCATGCTGACGAGTTCCAGTCGGTCGTCCGGATGCAGAACCGGTACTACCACGAGCTTTACGCCAAGCTTGTCAACTACTTCCAGGCACGCTATCCGGAGTGGCGTGACGAGCCGGTGCGGATTGAGAACCGGGCCAAGGAGGACGCGCGCTACATTCTGTGTCTTGCAACTGAAACCCAGCTCGGTCTGACCACGAACGCGCGTAACCTCGAGCTGATGCTGCGCCACTTGGCCGCGGACGAGCGCAGCGAGGTGCGGTCACTTGCCGAGGAAATCTACCAGCAGGTTGCACCGGTCGCGCCGTCGCTCATCATTTTCCAGCAGCCGACCGACTACGAGCGTAACACCTATCCGCGGCTCGCCGAGTTCGCCCAGACTTTCATGGTCTCGCCGTTCCCGCGAAGGCCCCGCAACTTCATCGCCCTGGCTGCTTCGGATGTCATCCTGGTGGACTACACCCAGAACGCCGACAACAAACTCCTGGCCGCGCTCATGCACTCGACATCAAAGGCTTCGTTTGCCGAATGCCTGGCACGGGTCGAGCGACAGACCTTGGCCCGCAAGAAGGAGATTCTCAAACTCGCGCTCCAGGACCTACAGGCTTATGACGCGGTTCTTCGGGAGTTCGAGCACCTGAATCTGACTTTCGAGCTGGTCATCTCGGCCTCCTGCTTCGCGCAGCTCAAGCGCCACCGACTGATGTCAGTCACTGCTCAGCCCTACAACCCCAATCACGGCTGGACCATACCTCAGTCGGTCGGCGACATCAAGGAGCACCGGAGCTTCAAGGAGATGCTGGCTCGGACCGAAGAGACGTTCGACCGGATTGCGGCTCATAATCAGGCCGCGGCGCAGTATGTCCTGACCAACTCGCACCAGCGGCGGGTTCTCGTCTCGGTGAATGCTCGTGAGCTGTACCATGTGGCCCGGCTGCGTGAGGACGGGGCGGCACAGTGGGACATCCGTGATATTGCCACCCGGATGCTTGAGCAGGCGAAGCATGTCATGCCCCTGACTCTCACCCTCGCCGCGGGCAAGGACGGCTATGCACGGGTCTACGAAGACCTGTTTGGCCGCCCGCCCGCGGTTGTCAAGCTGGACTTGCCTGGTCCCCGCCCCCTGCCTGAACATACGGCCGAGCCGTCTCCCTCGGGGCGGCGTGCAAGCCAGAGTTCACTTGAAGGCCGGGCCGCGAATCGGGAACGCGGGAGCGACACGTGAACGTCGCGACGATACGCGAGCTGCAGGAAGCGGTCAAGTCCGGGGCACTGGATATCGTCGTGACTGACGAGGCGCTGGCTCGGAACGTGCTGCTCTGGAACAAGTTGCGAGCCGTGGCGAACGTCGCGGTGATAGTGATTCTCGCGGTCGGGATATTCGCCTGGGCTGACCCTCTCGGTCTGCCGTTGTTGCGTGAGCCGTGGGCGGCAATGGCACGCCGCATCGTCCTGGCAGTTGGGGTGCTGCTGCTGTTCGCCGAATACCTGATGCCCGCAGTTCGGCTCTACAAACCGGCCGGGTCAGACGGAGCCGGGCTCAGGCTGGTGCCGCGGCGGGCCCGACCGTCCTGAGTCCCATCGTTTATTCACCGTCATCGCCCTCGGGATGATAGTCAATCCCCGGGATGAACAGGTCGGGTTCGGGCAGCGACTCCGGTTCGGCCTTGGCCGGAGGGTGGAGTAGACGATAGACCACCGGCCTGCCCTTGACGAAATACCAGATCACGGCCGCAACCACGAGCAGCAGCATGACGATGAACCAGAAGTTGGACGGCCCGCGACGAATGCGCTGGAGCTCCTGGTAGTCGACCTTGCCCAGTTCCTCGTCGAACCTGGGCACAGATGGCTTGGGCATAGCACAATGTTAGGGCGCTTGATGCCGTTGTCAATGGCTGGCGTGGATGGGATTTGACCGGCGGTGGACTTGTCATATACTTGCGCGATGGACAACTACGTTCAGGCGCGGCGACGCATGGTCGAGGAGCAGATTACCGAGCGCGGGGTGCGCGACCCGCGCGTGCTTGAGGCGATGCTCGCGATTCCTCGGCACGTGTTCCTGCCCGAGAGCCAGTGGCACCATGCGTACGAGGATCATCCGCTGCCGCTGAGTCTGGGCCAGACGATTTCCCAGCCATACATTGTGGCGGCGATGACCGAGGCCCTTGAGGTCGGGCCGACTCACAAGGTGCTGGAGATCGGCACCGGTTCAGGCTACCAGACCGCGGTCCTCGCGCGCCTCGCCGCGATGGTATACACGGTAGAGCTGCATGAGGCCTTGTCGGTGCAGGCGCGGCTGGGACTGCAGCGGCTCGACATCAGGAACGTGCGGTTCCGGGTCGGCGACGGCAACCTGGGCTGGCCCGAGTTCGCGCCATATGACCGGGTGATGGTCACCGCCGCGGCCGAGACCGTGCCGCCACGACTGGTCGAGCAGATGGCGGAGCGGGGACGGATTGTCATCCCGCTCGGGTCGTCCGGGTCGCAGGCTCTGACCTTGGGCGTCAAACACAGGAAGAAACTGGTGCAGCGCCACCTGATGGGCGTGTCATTCGTGCCGTTCGTGCGTCCGGCCAGGCCAGTCCCGTGATGCCGGGACGCGCACCAGTCAGAGTACAGTCCCGCGTTCAGGCGGGCGGCATTTGACTGAGCCGGGTTTTGCCTTATCATATGCCGCGCCGGTCATCGTGTCAGGTCGCAGAACGTCAGGTGACCCGCCGTCAGTTCGGGGCGTAGCGCAGTTGGTTTAGCGCGCTTGGTTCGGGACCAAGAGGTCGCTGGTTCAAATCCAGTCGCCCCGATTTCCGGTACCGCAGCCGCCCGAGACGAAATGGCAGACTTACCGATACTCCCTCCGGTTCTCATCACCCAGGCAGCAATCGCGCAGCGCGTCAAGGAACTGGCAGAACAACTGTCGGCTGACTACGCGGGTCGCGAGGTGCTGCTCGTCGGCATCCTGAAAGGTTCGTGGGTATTCCTTGCCGACTTGGCGCGGCAGATGAAGATACCGGTTATCATCGACTTCATGACGGTCTCGAGCTACGGGGCGAGTACGAAGACGTCGGGAGTCGTCAAGATAGTCTTGGACCTGAAGTGCCCGCTGGAGAATCGGGATGTGGTGGTGGTCGAGGATATCCTCGACACCGGGCTGACGCTCAAGTACATCGTGGACAGCCTGAAGCTACGCAAGCCGCGCAGTTTGAGGGTTGTTGCCTTGATGGACAAGCCGGCACGGCGCAAGGTGGACATCAAAGCGGACTACGTCGGGTTTGAGGTGCCGGACCGGTTTGTGGTCGGCTACGGCGCGGACTGCGGCGAGCAGTTCCGCCACCTGCCCTATGTAGGTTACATCGAGGAGAAGAGCAATGGCTAAAGGGCAAAGGACGAAGTCAGAAGTCAGCGACCAGAAGGCAGAAGGCAGAAGCAGGAAGGCAGAGGGCGGTCTGCTGGCGGTGGCACGGGGCGACGCGCCGGCCGACCTGCTGCTTCTTAACGGCGAGGTTGTGAATGTGTTCACCGGCGAGGTGGTGCGAGCCAACGTGGCGATCAAGGACGGTGTCATCTGCGGTCTCGGGCACGAGTACCACAAGGCGGCCGAGACGATGGACGTGAGCGGTCAGTACGTGATGCCCGGGTTCATCGACGGCCACGTCCACATCGAGAGTTCGCTGCTGCCCATGCACGAGTTCGCGCGCCTGGCCATCGTGCACGGTACGACCGCAGTCATGGCTGACCCGCACGAAATCGCGAACGTGCTGGGTATCGAGGGTGTGAAGTACATGCTCAAGGCGAGTGAGAACCTGCCGCTGGACGTGTTCTTCCTTGCACCGTCGTGCATCCCTGCAACCCCGATGGAGTCGTCGGGCGCGGTACTCGAACACAGGGAGGTCGCTGAACTGCTGAAGCTCGACCGCATCATCGGTTTGGCCGAGATGATGAACTACCCGGGCGTGGTGTTTGAAGACTCCGAGGCGCACGCCAAGCTGGCCGCGGCCCGGAAAGCGGGCAAGCCGGTTGATGGCCATGCGCCGGGTGTGGTGGGTCAGCTCCTGCAGGCGTATGTCCTGGCCGGCATCGGTTCAGACCACGAGTGCGTCGGGCCGCACGAGGCGACTGAGAAGCTGCGCGCCGGCATGAGGTTGATGGTGCGTGAGGGTTCGGCGGCAAAGAATATGGCGGCATTGCTGCCGGTCATCAACGACTTCAAGCTCCGGCGCTGCTTCTTTGTGTCTGACGACCGGCATCCGGAGGAGATGCTGCGGTTCGGGTACATGGACGCAATCCTGCGCAAGGCGGTGGCACAGGGCATGCATCCCGTCGCGGCGGTGCAGATGGCCACGCTCAACGCGGCCGAGTACTTCGGGCTTGCGGGTCGGGGCGCGATTGCGCCCGGATACCGTGCCGACATCACCATCTGCCGTGACCTGCAGTCGTTCTCCGTGGTCGCCGTGCTCAAGGCAGGCAAGGCCGTGGTGCGCAACGGACATGTCCTTGCAAGGCTGTTGCGCGTGACTGACAAGATTGTGCTCGACACGGTGAATCTCGCTCCGCTGACCGCAAAGAGCTTCAGCGTCAAGGCCGAGGGTGACACGGTGCGGGCAATCAGGGTTGTGCCGGACCAGATTATCACCGAGAAACACCTGACACATCCCAAGGTCGAGAAGGGCTGTGTCGTCGTCGACCTGGAGCGGGATCTGTTGAAGCTCGCGGTCATCGAGCGGCACAAGGCCTCGGGTCGCATCGGGCTCGGCATGGTTTCCGGGTTCAACCTGAAGAAGGGTGCGCTGGGTACAACCGTGGCGCACGACTCGCACAATCTCATCATCGTGGGCACGAACGATGCCGACATGCTCAAGGCGGCCAGGGAGTTGAAGAAGATGGGTGGCGGCTACGTCGCGGTGGCCGACTGCAAGGTGGCGGCAAAGCTGGCCCTGCCGATTGCCGGGCTGATGTCAGACGCAACCGCGGACGAGGTCGTAACCGACCTGCACAAGCTGCTCGAGAAGGCGCACGTCTGGGGTTCGCGCCTGGCCAATCCGTTTATCGCGCTTTCGTCCCTCTCCTTGCCGGTTATCCCGGAGTTGAAACTCACCGACCGCGGTCTGGTGGATGTGGCCCGGTTTGTGGTTGTCCCCCTGTTTGAGTAGTCCTGCACGTTACATCGGTGTAGTCGGTCAGGGCGAGTGCGACGAAGCGCTCGCGTGCCTGGCCGAGGAAACCGGCCGGCTCATTGCCGGGGCCGGCGCGGTGCTGGTCTGTGGCGGCATGGGCGGAGTGATGGAAGCAGCGTGCCGCGGTGCCAAGTCCGAGGGCGGGCTGACGGCCGGTATTCTGCCCGGCACGGACCGCAGCGCGGCCAACAGCTTCATTGACATCGTCATCGCCACCGGGCTCGGTGAGGCGCAACCTTGCCATCATCCGCACGTCGGATGTCCTGATTGCCGTCGGCGGGTCCTACGGCACGCTGTCGGAGATAGGCTTTGCCCTGAAGATGGGGAAGAGGGTCATTGGCATCCGGACGTGGGACATCGAAGGCATCACCAAGGCCGACAGCCCGGCTGAGGCGCTGAGTCTGGCGCTCTGCCCGGACTGAGGCAGTCAGAACCGGCGTGTCCTGTCGTTCTCCGACCCCGACGTTGGGCCGCTGAGCGTACGAAGACCACGCACCTGCTGGGCGTCACTATCGGGGACAGCAACGACCGACCCGGACGAGACCGGCTGTCCTTTTGAACCTAGGTCCTGCGCGGCAGGCATCGGGATTGGTGCTCGGCCAGCTTGACACGAGATAGGCGGCTTCTATAATCGCAGGGTCATGACGGCAGTTGTCGAACCGGCAATAGAGACGGTCCGGCTGTCCAAAACCTACCACTCCGGATTCCGCATGCGGCGCGTGCAGGCTTTGACCGACGTCAATGTCGTCGTCGAGAAAGGGGAGGTGTTCGGTTTCCTCGGGCCCAACGGTGCGGGCAAGACTTCGCTTATCAAGATATTGATGGGCCTGTCCCGGCCGAGTTCGGGTCGGGCTCAGGTCCTGGGCCGGGCCCCGCATGACGCCCGGGTCAAGGCGAGAATGGGTTTCCTGCCCGAGTCGCCCTACTTCTATGAGTACCTGACCGCAGCCGAGTTCCTCCGCTTTGCCTCAAGTCTTGCCGGCGTGCCAAGAAGCGAAGTCGACGGCAGGGTCAAGGGTCTGCTCCGGATGGTACGGATGGAGTCCGCGGCGAATCAGCAGATGCGCGATTTTTCGCGGGGAATGTTGCAGCGGATGGGGATTGCCCAGGCGCTGGTCGGTGACCCGGAGGTGGTCGTGCTTGATGAGCCGATGGGCGGCCTCGACCCCATCGGCCGGCGTGAGTTCCGGGATTTGATTGCCGGTCTGAGGGACCAGGGCAAGACCGTGTTCTTCTCGACCCACATCCTCACCGATGTCGAGATGATATGTGACCGAGTTGGGATAATCATCGGTGGACGGATGGTTAGCGTCGGGCAACTGAGCCAGATACTTGGCGAAGATGTCGAGTCGATTGAAGTCACGGTTCGGGGTGCTTCGGGCAAGTTCCGGAAGGCAATGGAGCGGGTGGCGGTGCGCTCGATTCAGTCGGGTGAGGAGCTGCTGCTTACCGTCGGGGGGGAAGCTGAGGTTGACAAGGTTATGGCGATTGCCCGTGAGGCCCAGGCCCGAGTCGTCGCTATCGTGCCGAGGCACCGAACGCTGGAGGAGCATTTCATGGCGCAGGTTCACCAGGCCGGGAAGGAGTAGCAGTGGGCAGGATTGGCGCCGTGGCGGCAAACACCTTCCGCGAATCAATCCGCGACAAGGTGCTGGCGACGTTGCTTGTCTTTGCCGCCCTGGTCATGGGCAGCGCCCGGGTGATTCAGCCGCTGGCACTGGGCGAGGAGAGCAAGATAATCAAGGACCTCGGTCTGTCCGCGATCACGCTGTTCTGTGTATTGATTGCGGTTCTGGTCGGTGGTCGGATTGTCCACAAGGAGGTTGAGAAGCGGACAATCTACGTCGTTCTTTCCAAGCCGGTGCGCCGGTGGGAGTTTGTGTTCGGCAAGTACTTTGGTCTGGTTGCCGTGCTGCTGGTTAGTCTGGTGGTCATGACGCTTCTGTTCTACCTTATACTGCTCGTGCTGCGGGTGGACGCGCCCGCCTACCTCTTGTGGTCGGTACTGATGACGCTGTTCGAGCTGGTTGTGCTGACCGCAGTCGCGGTGCTGTTCTCCACGTTCGCGACGCCGATTACCGGGGCGGTGTTTACCTTTGCGGTCTACTTTGTCGGCCACCTGACGCGCGACCTGAGGTTGCTGGCGGCGATGAGTCCGTCGCCGGTGGTGAAGCTGGTTTCTCAGTTCCTCTACTACGTTCTGCCCAACTTCGCCAACTTCAACGTCCGCGGGGAGGTTGTCAGCAACGTCCTGCTCGACCCCGGCACGATGGTGCTGACGGCGCTCTACGCCCTGGTCTACGCGGCTACTCTGCTGATGATATCGGTGGCGATTTTCAATCGCAAGGAGTTCTAGTCGGTGCTTGAGGAGGTCAGCAGCCGCATCCGGCCGGCTGTGCCTGGTCCGCTAGCGCGGCTGCTGCCGGTTGTGCTGGTTCTCTGGGGCTTTGTCGGTGCCTATCTGCTGCAGCTCTCGCTTGACCGTGCAGGCGAGGAGCGGATGAGGG
>CAZQFS010000059.1:0-5617 GCA_964592755.1 uncultured bacterium
CTGAGCCGGTCGAAACTGAGGCGGTAGCACCCACCGCTGCCGCTGCTCCAACGGGTCGTTCAGCTCCGAGAATGCGTTGCCCAGCTCCATGCCGCAGACCACCGGTTCGAACCGCTCGACCAGCTCGGGATTGTCCCGATGGGTCTTGGCCAGCGGCGTGGTCACTTTGGGATGGTCAACGACGAACGTCGGGTCGATGATGTGGTCCTGGATAAGCTCGCTGAAGAGCTTGTCGAGCAGCTTGGCCCGCGACATCTCGTCACTCACCTGGACGTTGAACCGCGCCGCGACCTTCCGAAGCATCGGCAGGGAGAGCTGCAACGGGTCAGCCTCGATGCGCTGGGCCAGCGTTTCCACGAACTTCATCCGCTGCCACCGGCCAAGGTCGACGACGTGGTCGCCGAATGGTATCTCGGTCCTGCCGTGCAGTTGCACGGCCAGAAAGGCGAACATCTCTTCAACCAGCTTCATCACGTCATGGTAGTCGGCGTAGGCCCAGTAAAGCTCCATCTGGGTGAACTCGGGGTTGTGGGTTCGGTCAAGCCCCTCGTTGCGGAAGTCACGGCCAATCTCGAACACCTTCTCCAGTCCACCGACCACGAGCCGCTTCAGGTAGAGTTCATCCGAGATGCGCAGGAACATCCGCTGTTCAAGCACGTCATAATGCGTGGTGAACGGCCGGGCTGCGGCCCCGCCGTAAATCGGTTGAAGCACCGGCGTCTCCACCTCAACAAACCCCCGTTCGGCGAGGAATTGCCGCACCAGTCCGACAATCCGGCTGCGCGCCAGAAGCACGCGGCGCGATTCCTCGTTCACAAGCAGGTCAACGTAGCGCTGCCGGTACCGGGTCTCGACGTCCTTCAGGCCGTGGAACTTCTCCGGCAGGGGACGGAGCGACTTGGCAAGCAGCACCAGCTCCTTGACGTTGACCGTCACCTCGCCGGTGCGGGTGCGGAAAACGTCTCCCCGTGCACCGAGGAAGTCGCCAAGGTCGAGCAGCCCTAGGCGGGCAAAGGCGTCCTCGCCGAGTACGTCCCGGCGCAGGTAGAGCTGGAGCCGGCCCGAGCCGTCCTGGATATGGCCGAACTGGGTCTTGCCGTGCTCGCGGCGCGACATCAGCCGGCCGGCAACCCGGACCTCGGTGTTCTCCAGTTCGGCAAAACGGTCCAGCACGGCCTGACACGAGTGAGTGCGGTCGTAGCGGTACGCGTAGATGCCGACTCCCTGCTCGCGCAGCCTGGCGGCTTTGCCGAGCCTGACCTCCCGGTCATGGCCGCTGGTTGCGACCGGTTCGGGCCGGTTTTCGTTCATTGGTGTCAACTATATCCGGCACAACCCCAAAGTCAAACGAGCATGGGGTACGGCAAGGGCACATGGCGCGGGCGCCGCACACGCCTTCGGATACGATATCAGCAGGACAGAAGCAGCGGGTACAGGGAAGGGCTTCCGGACCGGCCAGGAATCAGAATACCGGGCCCGAGACGCAGAGCCGAGGAGATTCGACATACCACCATGCCGGAGTTGCAGGGCCTGCCCGGGGGACTATGATGAAGCGATGAGAATCGACCAGATAGGCGAGGCCGGAGTTATCCGGCTCATAGCACGCGCGGTCCGGTCACGGGGACGAGTCCGGGTCGGCATCGGCGACGATGCGTGCGTTCTTGAGGACGGCACCGTGGTTACGACCGATGCCTATGCCGAGGGTGTCCACTTCGACCGGTCGTACATGAGCTGGGAACAGGTCGGCGCGCGCTGTGCCTGCGGCGCTGTTTCCGACGTCGTGGCAATGGGCGCGAAGCCGCTGGTCGTTGTTGTCGCTTTGGCCCTGCCCGGCTCGACCAGCTCCTCCTCGCTACGCTCGCTGTATCGGGGTATTGACAGAGTGTGCGGGGAACTGGGCTGCGAGGTTGCCGGAGGGGATATTGTTGCCCTCGACCGGATGGTTATCACCCTGACCGTGGTTGGCTGGACGGCAAGGCCGAAGCTGCGTTCCGGAGCGAAGCCCGGTGAAGGGGTGTATGTTACCGGCAGTTTGGGCGCGGCCGAGGCAGGAAGGCTCGTTCTGGCCGGACGGGCAGGAACGCGGAACCGAAGGACTCGACACACAATCCCGCCGTGGGCCAAATCGCTGGTCGAGCGCCATTTGTGCCCCATGCCCAGGTTCCGGGTGGCACAGGCGCTCGGTCCGATAGCGAGCAGCATGATTGACACGTCGGACGGTCTGGCAACCGACGCAGCCCACCTGGCCGAGATGAGTGATGTCAAGGTCGTGCTGGCTTCAGGAGAGCTGCCGCTCGAGCCGGAGGTGAGTCGTGTGGTCAACGAGCTGGGTGTTGACCTTGAGTCGTTCGTCCTGTCCGCGGGTGAGGACTACGAACTGCTGTTCACAAGCCGAGGCCCTGTTCCGGGCATGGTCAAGGGCGTGCGGGTATCTCGGGTCGGCCGGGTCGAACAGGGTGCTGGTCTGTGGCTTGAGAAGGGAGGCAGGCGCGCGCGAGTACGGTCGCGGGGCTACGACCACATGACGAAACGCCGCACAATTGGTTGACAACATGTGGATAACTCTGTGGACAATGTGTGCAACAGGGCCATGTGGCATACTATCTATTGTGTATGCTCGGAAATCGGGCGCAAACGCCTGAGCGACAAGGCAGCGACCGACGTCGACTGTTAAGTTACTGTTTGTTTATTACTTAGCGAATTGGTGGGATGTGATGTTCGGCTGTTGACTACCAGCAGTTGTATGCTATAGTGCTGGGCGGCTACAATATGAAGTGTCCTTTCTGTGGTGCTGATGATGACCGTGTGCTTGATTCTCGGCCGGCGCGCGACGGTGCGGCAGTCCGTCGGAGGCGGGAGTGCGCTCAGTGCGGGCGCCGGTTCACGACTTATGAGTATGTGGAGCAGGCACCCTTGGTGGTCATCAAGCGCAGCGGCGGCAACGAACCCTACGACCGGGGCAAGCTGCTTGCCGGAGTGATGCTTGCCTGTCGCAAACGTCCCCTGAGCCGGGAGCAGATTGAGCACCTGGTCGATTCGGTTGAATCGAGGCTTGGCGAGCAGAATCGGCTCGAAGTCAGCTCGGTCGAGCTGGGCAGCATGGTCCTGGCCGAACTGCGAAAGCTCGACCCGGTTGCCTATGTGCGCTTCGCATCAGTCTACCGTCAGTTCGACACTCCAGAGAAGTTCGTCGAAGAGCTGAAGAACCTAGAAAGCGGGGGAAGCATTGGATAGTCGGGACAGTGAAGTCCGTCAGCAGTCTGAGGCCCAAACATCGGGCACGGACCGGCTGCGCTACGTGCAGAAGCGCAGTGGTGTGACCGTACCCTTTGACGTTGAGAAGATAACCGCCGCCATCTTCAAGGCGGCCCGTTCGGTCGGCGGTGAAGACCGAGCTTTGGCGCAACGCCTGGCCGAGCAGGTACACCGCTGCCTGCTGGAGCAGCGCGGGGACCACGTGCCCAAGGTCGAGGAGATACAGGATGCGGTCGAGAAGGTTCTGATTGAGGGCGGTCATGCCCGGACCGCCAAGGCTTACATTCTGTACCGCGAGCAGCGGCGTCTGGCCCGCCAGCGCCGGACCCAGCTCAAGGGGCTGGTCGTTCCTCAGAAGGAGGCAACTGATTTCGCGCTGTTCGTGCGTTCGAGCGGAGACGCCATTCTGCAATGGGACCGAAGCCGCATTGCGCGCGCCCTGGTGCGTGAGGCGAACCTGGAGCAGAAGGAAGCGGACAAGATTGCCGAGGAAGTCGAAGACGCTATCTTCAACTCCAACATCAAGCGGCTTAACTCAAGCCTGGTGCGCGAGTTGGTCAATGCCAAGCTGCTCGAGCGGGGTCTGGAGGAGCAGTACCGGCGGCACACCAGGCTCGGAGTTCCGACCTACGACGTCGAACGCATCCTGCTGTTTAAGAACAAGGAGAACGCGAACGTCCCGCACAACCCTGAGGCGACGAACATGACCCTGGCCGAATGGACCCTGAAGCAGTTCGCGCTCTCGTCGGTTTTCGACCAGGACGTGGCCGATGCCCACATCTCGGGTGACATCCATCTTCATGACCTGGGGTTTGTCAACCGGCCCTACTGCTCAGGCCAGTCACTGGAGTACGTGAAGAAGTTCGGGCTGTCGCTGCCGAATGCCCTTTCGATGGCCCATCCGGCCAAGCACCCGGACACCCTGCTTGCGCACATGGTCAAGTTCTCGGCCGCGCTTCAGGGGCACTTTGCCGGGGCGATTGGCTGGGACGCGGTCAACGTCTTCTTTGCGCCATTCCTGGTCGGGATGAGTGACCGTGAGGTGCACCAACTGGCCCAGATGCTCGTGTTCGAGTATTCGCAGCAGAACGTGGCTCGGGGCGGCCAGGCGATTTTCTCCGACATCAACCTGTACTGGGAGATACCGCAGCACTTCGAGGACGTGGACGCGGTGGGTCCGGGCGGGCAGTATACGGGCAAGAAGTACCGTGAGTACCTTGCTGAGGCGCAGCGGTTTGTCTGGGCGATATTCGACATCTACCGCGACGGCGACGCCTCGGGCCGGCCGTTCTTCTTCCCCAAGCCGCTCGTCCACCTGACCGACCGATTCTTCGAGACGCCGGGCGCGCAGGACTTCCTCCTCCACATCTCGGACGTGGCGACCGAGAAGGGGAACACCTATTTCGTGTTCGACCGGGGCGAGACGGCCAAGATTTCCGAGTGCTGCCGGCTGAGTTTCAAGCTGGAGCGGTCGGACCTGTGCGATGCTCGCACGCCGTGGCGGATGCGTTACTCGGCTTTGCAGAACGTCACCTTAAACCTGCCCCGGGCCGCGTATCTGGCAAACCACGATGACGGTGCGCTGTTCGACCGGCTTCGCAGCGACCTGGAGCTTGTGGTCAAGGCGCACATGCAGAAGCGGGACTTCCTGGATGCCCTGCTGGCCCTGAAACAGGACGGGCCGCTGGCGCTGCTGACCATGGACCGGGACGGCGAGCCGTACCTGAGGATGCATCGTGCCACCTACCTCGTCGGAGTTCTTGGCCTGAACGAGCTGGTCCAGTACCATCTGGGCAAAGAGCTGCACGAGAGCGATGCGGCGTTCCGGTTCGGGCTCAAGGTGATGGCGTTTCTCAACCTGGAGTGCCAGCGGCTGTCGCGCGAGCACGGGATGAGGTTTGTCATCGAGCAGACACCGGCGGAGTCAACAGCCTATCGTCTGGCCAAACTCGACCTAGAGCACTACTCTGACTGCGCCCAGCGGGTCGTGAAGGGCTCGATTGAGAACAACTCCGCCTACTATACCAACTCCACCTACCTGAACGTCGGGTACCCGATAGACCCGATTGACCGGGTGTACATGGAAGGCAAGTTCCACGACATGATTGATGCCGGGGCACTGACGCATGTCTGGCTGGCTGATGCCCGGCCGCCCAGAGAGTCAATCGCCAACTTCGTGACCAAGACCTTCCGCCACTCGCGCAATGCCCAGGTCGCGTTCTCGCCCGAGTTCACGACCTGCAACTCATGCTTCAAGACCAGCCGCGGCCTGGCCGATGTCTGTGTCCACTGCGGCTCGGCCGAGGTTGACTACATCACGCGCGTCACCGGGTACTTCTCGCGCGTCTCCGGCTGGAACGCG
>CAZQFS010000059.1:5627-16277 GCA_964592755.1 uncultured bacterium
CGGCGGTCACCTGTAGCCCGTTTGCGGCTCAGAGTTCTGGTCAAGCCAGGCGCGTCATCGGACGAGGTGACGCGCCTGGCTGATGGTTCGCTCCAGGTGCGGGTGAAAGCGCGCGCCCAGGAAGGCCAGGCCAACGAAGCTGTGGTTCGTGTTGTGGCCCGGCATTTCCGAGTCCCCAGGACCAGTGTCAGGATTGTTTCCGGC
The DNA here is from genome assembly GCA_964592755.1 of uncultured bacterium. Classification (GTDB taxonomy): domain Bacteria; phylum Hydrothermota; class Tepidihabitantia; order Tepidihabitantales; family Tepidihabitantaceae; genus CAZQFS01. The sequence continues at coordinate 5,832 of CAZQFS010000059.1, forward strand.
CAGAAGAGCCGCTCGAAGCTGCTCGAAATGCCGGAATCGGTCTTTCAACCGACCCTGCCCATCATCGGCTGAGCGGTCGCGGCCAGAGCGGCCCGCCGGCTGCGCACTAGTGCTGGACGATAAGTTGCTTGGTGGTGGAGTGGCCGTCTGTCGTGAGTCTTGCCAGGTAGACGCCGGGTGGCAGAGAGCGGAGGTCGAGCCGCAATGACGAAGTGCGAATGTCGAATGACGAACGGAGGACCAGGCGGCCCGAGGAGTCGAAGACGCGCAGGGCGAGGGGCGAAGGACGAGAGGCTAAAGGCGCCCTCACAACTGCCGTGCCCCGGCACGGGTTCGGGCCGATGGTGAAGCCGAGGCGCGGGTGCAGCGAGACCGGGCGAGCTTCGACTATGCCCGAGGGCGAGAAGTCGACGAGGGTAACGAAGTCCGGACCCGGGCCAGCGACGGCAGCCATGCCGGTTGCCGAGCAGTAGTCAAACTGCGAGGGCACCGCGGGCAGCTCGATGTGGTCGGAGCCCTTGTGGACGTGGCCGAGGAAGTTGCCGACCGAGGCGGTGAGCACGACCGGGTTGCCGTCAAGGTCAAAGTCGATGCCGTTGAGCGCGCCGTAACTCGTGTAGGATATGGTGCTGATGAGCACGCCGGTGCGCGGGTTCACGATGGAGATGGTCTTGGCCCCGTAGTTGCCGATGCCTATCTGGTCGAACGCCGGGTTGTAGGCAATGCGCATCGCGTACTGGCCGCTGGAGCGGGTGGCCACGACCGCTGAGTTCGCACCGTCGATGTGCATCACCGTGTAGGAACCGGCCATGTAGTTCGTGACCGTGGCATACTCGCCGGTGGAGTCGAACGCGATGCAGAGCGGGAAGTCGCCGGTTGGGAGCGTGGCGACGACGGTGTTCGTGCTGGTCTCGATGACATGGACCTGGTCGTCGAACGAAGCGGCGACCAGGCAGTACCGGCCGGTCGGACTCATCGCCAGCCCGCTCCAGACCCCGTATGAGCCCCAGACGATGCCAATCTCGCCGGCAGGGATTGAGGCGATGACCTGGTGGTCTGCCAGCCTGATGCAGCTTACCGTGTTGGAGCCGATGTTGCCGACATAGGCAAAGGAGTCGTTCGGCGTGATGACGACCGTGGCCGGGCCGGAGCCGACCCCGACTACGGTCATGGAATTGTCGGACAGGTCCACGATGCCGACGTTGTTGCCGTTCAGGCCGGTGACCACGGCCCGACGGGAGTCGGATGTAAAGGCGATGTCCTGGGGCCGGTCGCCGAGTGGAATGATGGTCTCGACCGCAAGCGTCGGCACGTCAATGATGCTCAAGTTGTCTGAGAGCACACTGGTGGCGATGCAGGTCGAGCCGTCCGGGCTGAGCTTGACCCGGTGCGGGGCGTCGCCTTCGGGCGGTGTGCCGGAGTTCGTGGTGCCGCGATAGACCGGCGTGGGGTTGGTGTAGTCGTAGAAGTAGAGGCCTTCGTGGCGCATCGGGTCGAAGCCGACCGCCCGGTACCCGACCGGCGAGATGGCGCCATAGGACTGAGAGTTGCCCGAGTGCTGGCCGGTGACCACTTCCGTGGCGAAGTCGATGATGGAGAAGTTGTACTGGCCGGAGATGGCTTTGGCGTGGTCCGGGGACGCGCCCAGCCAGAACGCGGAGTAGGTCTGGGTGAAGGTGACGAAGTCGTGGGTCGCGAACTTCACGAGCGTCGAGGTGTTGTTCGAGGTGCCGAGGAACGCTTTGGTGCCGTCCATGTTGGCGGCGGCGTCGATAGTGTAGATGCCGTAGCCGGTGATGACGACCGAATCTGCGACCGCACGGGCGGCGGCGTCGACGGCGTAGACCACGGCCGGGGTTGAGTATTTCGCGGTGATGAGCCGCGTGCTGTCGCCTGAGTAGCGGACGAACCAGCAGCGGCCTAGGCCGGCCACCGTGTCGTCCTTCACGCCGGTTGCGACGTCTATCCAGTAGATGAAGTTGCCGGTGTCCGGGGCGATGATGTGCGAGCCGTCGCGGGTGACGTCGAACTCGCAGAAGTTGGCGGCGAAGCGTCCGTTCTCCGAGTTCCAGCTCACGGTCACGAGGTAGAACGGGAAGTCGGCGATGGTGCTCGCGCGGGTCAGGGCGACCAGGTCATAGACCTCGCAGGTGTTCGAGATGTCGCAGCCGACAAAGGCACGGGTCCCGTCCGGGCTGGTCTTGACCACCCAGGGCTGACCGCCCGAGGGCAGGCGGGCGAGCACGGCCCAGTCCCGCAGCCGCACGACAGTGACCGAGTCGGCGAACGGCCGGCAGATGACGAGCAGGCTGTCGGTCACGGCCATGCCCGCGGGGTACGACCCGACGTCGACGGTGTTCTCTGCGGTCATCGTCGCCCAGTCGAACACGGTGATGTTGCCGGTCATCCGGTTGGAGACAATCGCCTTGGCGCCGTCACGCGTGAAGATGACGCGGTCCATGTAGTCGCCTTCGGGCGCGATTCCAGGGTCGACGTTCGTCTGCTCGTAGAAGTTCGCCTCGGGAATGAAGTCAGCAATGGTCTGGCCCGGCTGCGCCACGATGCGGCCGTAGTCGGGCTCGCCGGTCCGGCTCACCGTCATGCCGAGGCCGAGCGCCACAGTCGAGAGAAGGAGGACGATTGGCTTGTTCAAGTTCGGTCCTTTCTATTGGGTCAATACCACGGCGGCACTGAGCTGGCCGCAGTGTACGAAATAGGTGCCTGCGCTCAGACCTCGGAGGTCGAGCGCGAGTGTCCTGTTCCCAGGTTGCAGTGAGCAGTGCCTGACCAGGCGGCCGGAGGCGTCATAGACGCGGAGGAGAGTGGTCAAGTGGTCAAGTGGTCCAGCGGTCAAGTGGAGGAGAGTCGTCCCGCGCGTCGGGTTGGGGCTGATGCTGAGCGCCGGGCGCGGGGCCGAACGGGCCTCGGCCACTGAAGGCAAGCCTTCCATGTACGCCCTGAGCAGCGTGCCAGGCCCGGCGACAATCATCCGGTTCGGGCGTGTCAGGGCCGGGCCCGAGTAGTAGCAGTAGCCGATGTCATCGCGCCAGATGGTGTCGAGGTCCGCTGTCATGGCAAAGATGTGACCTTCGCCCGAGCCGGTTGTCACACAGGCATACACGTAGCCCCAGCGGTCGACAGAGATGCGGGCGTTGATGGCGGCGCTGGCCAGGACCGGCGAGGAATCGAGCGTCACGCCCGTCAGGGGATCCAGCCGGTAGATATGCGTGCCGGACGGCACGTAGAGCGTGCTGTCCGGGCCGATGCCGTGGTTCGAGTAGGTGCCGGTGGAAAGGTCCGACCTGGACCAGAGCAGGGTGAAGGAAGTGTCGATGTTCTTGAAGGCGTAGAACAGGCCGCCGTCGCGTTGGCAGTAAACGACATGCCCGGGTCCGACCACAAAGGGGATTTCCTGGTCCCCGTCGCCGGGCAGTTCCGAGGAACGGAACAGCGTACGACCGGTGTTGGCACTAATCGCTATCAGGTACTTTGGCCGGTTGATACCCAGCCCTTCCCACGCGTAGACCACAGTGTCGCTCATGGCAATCCACTCGGCACCGGTGTTCGGGATGGGCCGGTTGTTGGTCCAGACCGTGTCGCCGGTTTCCTTGTCCAGCCGCACGATGCCACGCTCGGCACACGGCGTGATGAGGTCCCCGTCCTCGGCAAGACAGCCGCACCAGATGATGCCCAACGGTGCGGTCCAGTCCGACTGCCAGAGGATGTCGCCACTCGTGACGTCCACGCAGTAGATGGTGTCGTGCCCGGACTCACGGAAGTCACGCACGTAGACCCGACCGTCGGCCACTCCGATGGGTGCGTACTTGCCGCCCGGCTTGTACAGCCGGGTCCAGACCGTGTCGCCTCGAGAGAGCTCGTGGCAGACCAATGGGCCCTGCATGGGGCTGAAGCTGTAGCGCATGGTGATTGCGTAGCCCTGCCATGTGTACACCTGCATCGCTATCGTGGCCGGGAGGGTGGCGACCTCCCAGGCAATCGCATGAGTGTACGAGCCAATCTCGCCGGTAGACCACCCGTTGTGCTCGTTGTTGCCGCCGACCGTGGTCCAGTCGCTGGCTGAGGACAGGGAGAAAAGAAGAGGGATGAGGAAGATAATCGCGAGGGGTTTCACGTTTCCTCCTGCTCAATTGGTTAGTACCACTGCGGTTGTTTGCGAGCCGAGGCGGATGAAATAGGTGCCCGTGCTCAGACCTCGAAGGTCGAGCGCGAGAGACCGGTTCCCAGGCTGCAGTGAGCAGTGCCTGACCAGGCGGCCGGAGGCGTCGTAGACGCGGGGAGGAGTGGTCGAGTGGTCTAGTGGTCCAGTGGCCAAGTGAAGGACCGCCGTCCCGGCGCACGGGTTCGGCCGGATGTCCAGCGTCATGCGTCTGGCGCAGAGCGTAGCGCGTTCCCCCGCCGCCTGTGCGTCTCGGTAGACCCGCAGGTCGGTGCCGCTGCCGGCGATGGCCAGTTCGCCCCCGGGGCCCACGGCCGGGTTCGAGGTGCTGACGTTGGGGATTGACTCAACCCAGAGTACCCGCAGGTCAGGCGTGAAGGCGTAGAGCGCGCCGCGTGAGTACCCGCCATTGGTCGCGTAGACCGTGCCGTCTGCGCCGATTGCCATGTGCACGGCAAAGACCGCGGCCGGGTCTTTGATGTACGGCGAAGAGTCGCGCGGCGTGCCGGTGGCCGGGTCGAGCCGGATGATACGGCCGTGGGCGAGCGCGTAGACCGAGGAGTCCGGCCCACAGGCGAGCTGGGCAAAGGGCGAGTGCAGGCTCTCGCCGACATCGTACACCCAGCGGATGCGCAGGGAGTTGCCTGAGTCCTCGACCGCGGTGACATTGTCGCCGCAGCGGTGCGCGTAGAGCACCTGGTCCGGGCCGACGATGATATTGCCGTAGGGTGCGCTTCCGCCCGGGTGGGTGTCTTCTATCGGGACCGAGTCGAGCTTGTGCCCGGTCGCAACGTCGAAGGAATAGAGCTTGAGCGAGCCGCCGACGAGCGCGCCGCCGAAGCAGTACCAGTGCGAGTCGCCCACCGTGGCGTCCGCGCTGCCAGAGACCGGCCAGACCCGGGGCGTGGTCCAGACCGTGTCGCCGGCGAGGTGGTTGATGCGGGCCGTGGCGAAGCCTTCGAGCGGGATGATGAGGTCGCCGTCGTCGGCAAAGGTTGCGCTCTCGGAGAGGTACATCGAGACCGGGCAAGGGCAGCGCCAGACCAGGCTGCCGTCAGCCGCGTCATAGGCGTAGAGCGTGTCCGGGGCCGTGTTCTGGAGGTTCACGACATAGACCTTGCCATCGTGCATGCCCGCGGGTAGGGTGCGGCCGCCCGAGCCGGGGAAGTCGAGGGTCCACAGGGTGTCGCCGGTCTCAAGGTCGTGGCACACAAGGATGCTCGTGGTGAAGTTATCGCGGTAGGTGACGAGCTTGTCTTCCCAGATGAGCACGTTCTGGCCGAACGAGCTGGGCAGGGTGCCCTGCCAGAGCACGGTCGGTGCGCTCGGTCCGTTCACGTTCGCGATGCAGTTCCGCTGCGCGTTGCCGCCGTGGTTGAGCCAATCGGCAGGGAGGAGGGAGAAGAGGAGAGAGAGGAAGAAGGAGGCGCGGAGCAGAGCTTTCATCGGCTAGTCGACTTTGACCAGGCGGGTCGAGGCAGTGCCGACGCGGCAGAGGTAGGCGCCCGTGCTCAGACCTCGGAGGTCGAGCGCGAGTGACCAGTTCCCAGGTTGCAGTGAGCAGTGCCTGACCAGACGGCCGGAGGAGTCGAACAGGCGGAGAGTGGTCGAGTGGTCTAGTGGTCCAGTGGCCAAGTGAAGGATGGTCGAGCCGCGGCAGGGGTTGGGCGTCACTTCCAGCGTGGAGCGTGAGGCGTCAGGCGTCAGGCGTTCCGCCACCGCGCTGCCGCCGGCGTAGACCTTGAGCGTCAAGCCCGCACCGGCCACGGCCAGCACGCCGCCGGCCCCGATGGCCGGACCCGAGGTGTTCACGTTGGGAATCGGCTCGAACCAGAGCTGCTCCAGGCTGGGGCTGAACGCATACAGCCCGCCCGCGTCCTGCCCGGTCGCGAGATAGACCGTGCCGTCCGCGCCGATGGCCAGGCGCACGTTGAAGAGCACGCCCGATGGGTCCTGGACCACGTCTGATGAGTCGATGGCCGCGCCGGTCCCAGGGTCCAGCCGCTGGATGCGGCCATAGGACGCGACGTAGACCGTGGAGTCCGGCCCGACCGCGAAGTGCGAGAAGGCCGAGAAGTACTCACCTTCGCCTGATATCTCGTGCACCCAGAGGACGTGCAGGCTGTCGCCAAAGTCCCGTATGGCCGTGACATTGTCGCCGACTTTGTGCGCGTAGATGGTGCCGTCCGGGCCGACCATGGGCGCGGCCTGGGGCAAAGGCCCGCCCGGATGTGTGTCCTGAATCCTGACCGAGTCGATGAATGTGCCGGTGGCGAGGTCGCAGGAGTTCAGGTACAGGCTGCCGATGTCTCCTTTGTAGGCGTAGGCGCGGTTGCCGTGCACGCAGATGTCGCAACTGCCCGTGACCGGCCAGACGCGCGGTGTGCTCCAGACTATGCTGCCATCGGCAGAGCTCAGGCGGCAGATGCGGAAGCCGGAGCCGGTGACGAGGATGTCGCCGTCCGGGCAGAACGTGACGCTTTCCGAGATACTCATCTCGACCGTGGTTGCGCCACGCCAGATGATGCTGCCATCGCGGGCAGAGAGGGCGTAGATGGTGTCATGCCGGCTCTCCTGGAAGTTCATCGCGTAGACGACCGAGTCCTGAACCCCTAGCGCAATGGAGCGGCTGTTCGTGCCCGGGAAGTCGCGGGTCCAGAGGGTCTCGCCGGTCGAAAGGTCGTGGCAGACCACGGGTGCGTAGTCGATGGACTGAAACCGGGTCGTCACCAGTTTGTCGCCGGAGATGAAGACTGGCAGGCCGAACCAGCCGGAGAGCGAGTTCTCCCAGATGATGGTCGGCGTCTGCGGGCCGATTTCGTCGGACAGGCCGGTGCGGGCCGGGTCGCCGCCCGAGGTTATCCAGTTGCCGGCAAGAAGGAGAGAGAAGAGAGAGGGGAGAAGAGTGCAGGCGCGAACCATGACATTCTGTGTCATGCAGCATTATAGAGCCGTGTCGGAGCCAGGTCAAACCGGCGCGGTTCTGCTCCTGCGCGCACGGAGTCTGCTCTACGGAGGACACGGGTGTGGACAGGCCTCGATGGTCAAGCCTTGCGGTCTGCAGTTATCACCTCGCTGTGACTGACACTGGTTCGGCTGGTTTCGTGTCCGCGAACGGGCGTAGCGGCAGAGCCGACTCCGAAACAGCCCTGGCAACCGGCAGCGCGCGCGCCCGCGCGGCCGCAATCAGGGTTGTAGCAGCAGGTCACTTCTCAACTCGCGCGCGTTCTGATTGCGTACGCGCGTAGCGGCACGGCGATTTGAGCGGCGCGTGACCCGGCCTGGAACCCTGCCCGGGGAACGACTCCCCCAGTGGCTCCCCAGGTCACCCACGGGCGCAGATGTCCAGGGTCGTCCATGTTGCCAAGCGTCGGATATACGCGGCTTAGTTTGCCGACGCCGGCTCGCGCCGGCATCGGGCGAGCAGGCGCGGCGCCCAGCCGGAGTGCGTCCGAAGAGAGGCCTGGAAGTCAGGAGAACGGGCAGAAGACAGGGAAGCTTCCAGACACGTTATCAAGGCCGCGCCTGGTGGCACCCGTGGTTTCATTTCAGATGCTTGCCAGGCTGGCTTGCCGACTCAAGACCACATGCCACGGCGCGACCGGTGCTGCGTGACCCTTGGTCGCTTTCAGCAACTGCCGCGGTTGGGGCTGGTGATGGTCGCGGCGGCGGTCCCGACGACTCCAGGCAGACTCCTGATTGGGCAACAGGATAACTTGACAGTCGGTGGCAGGAGGCTACAATAATTCCAATGACCAAAGGAGGAAACGTAATGCCTCGTGCTGCTGTCCGAACGTATGTGGTCGCTTTGCTTGCCGGTGCGCTCCTTCTGTCCTCCTGCGCCGAGCGGGAAGATGTCCTTCGGGTCGCCAGTATCAACGGCGGTATGCCGGTCTACTGTGACATCGCGGACTGGATGTCCATTGTCGACCCGGAAGACCCCGAAGAGAAGATCTACTACTGGGCGATTGCGGATGTGGCCTGCGAGTTCGAGTTCCAGTACGTGGAAATCGGAGCCGGCCTGCCGACCTGGACCCCGTTCCACGCGGAAATCAAGGAGTACTCTGTTTCCTATGCGACGCAGATTGCCAGCGGCAACTCCTACGACGACATAACTGTCCCCCTGACGGTCACAGTGCCGGTTGAGCAGGAGCTGAGTAAGAGCACCAAAGCCAAGCTGGTCGTTACCCAGGCGTGGTGGATACAGAAGTACTTCGGCGACGATGTCGGTGACGACCCGTACGACCCCAGCGGACTGCTTGACGTTGTTCAGACAGACCTGACGTTCACCGCCATCGACTCGGTTTCCGGCCGCCGCATCAAGGCCCAGGGCGTGGCGCAACTGCAGTTCGCCGACTTCTGGGACGACCCTGACCGTTTCGGGCAGTAGGTCTGCCTGGAAATGCCGCAGCCTGAATTCCAGGCTGCTTGCGGCACGGCGCAAGGCAAGTCCCGGTGCCCGACAAACGGACTGAGCCGAGCCAGCGCCGAATCCACAAGCTGTAGCCACGGTCTAATCCGTCATCTGATAAGCCAAGCTCGTTTCGGCTGCCGAGTTGTCAATCGTATAGCATGCTCGGAGCCGACCCAACCCCAAACCATAAGGAGGAAGTGTGAATAGGAGAACGTGGTCAGTTCTGCTGACCTTGTTCGTTCCGGCGCTGTTGCTGGGCTATCCCGGCATCGGCGGCGGCAAAGGACTGCTTCGTGTTCAGAACGCCATGGTTGAACAGGAAGCCGGTCTTACTCTTTCGCTGCACGCCCTGGCGCGCAACGCTGATTTCAACGCCACCAAAGACGGCTGGGTGGCGGACCTTATTGCGCCCGAGTTGAGCTATGCCCCAGTCGCGATGAAGTACGTCGGTCTCGAGCTGTTCGGTTCTTGGGGCGGTGTGTTCCAGACACCGAAGTCGGCAGAAGAGGACGGCTTCGTCTGGGGCTACCACGACTTGAAGGCAGGCGGCAAAGTATCGGTGCCGGTTCTGCCCGTACTCAAGCTCGGCGGGTCTGCTGCCTACACCTTCATGACTCGCGAGGAGAAGGACGACTGGCAGGTGCTCGACCCGCGCTGCATGTGGCCTTCCGAGCGATTCGCCTGGAACGCCCTGGCTACGCTGCACCTGCAGGATGTCCTGCTGTCGGCCCCGAACTTCATGTTCAACTACGGCAAGCTCATCAACAAGGTTGAAGGCATGCCGGGTCCACATGCCGATGAGACTCGCTACGGCGCCGGCATCGAACTCCAGGGCAAGGGCTTTGGTCTGTTCGCCGAGTTCCTGTCCCAACAGGTGGACGACAGCACGACCGGCATTTTCGACACCGAGCATGGTCACATCCACCTGACGCCGGGCATCGCCTTCGGCTCGGCCACGTCAATGATGTTCAAGCTCGGTTACACGTTCAGCTTCGGCAAGGTGGACGGCGTGAAGCAACCCAACGAGTTTGTCCTTGGGCTCGGCTTTGCCACACCGTTCGGCAAGCGCGCGCCGGCCCAGTACGGCGAAATCGCGGCCACGGTCACCGATGCCCGCACCGGGGCCGGCCTGGTGGCTGACGTGACCTTCCCGGAGAACGCCAAGCTGCCGCCGCTCAAGACGGATGCAGGCACCGGCGTGTTCCGGGTCAGGAAAGTCCCGGTGGGCGTGGTTGTGGTCGAGGTCGTGTCGGAAGGCTACCAACGGCAGGCCGTACCGATTGAGGTCAAGGACGGCAAGACCGCGCAGTACGACTTCAAGCTCAGGCCGCTTGTCACCTATGGTGTGATTGCCGGAACCGTGGTTGACGCGACGACCAGCAAGCCGTTGGCAGCAAACATCGAGTTCCCCGGTGCCAGCCTCGCCGCGGTAACGGCTGATGCGGCGACCGGCGCGTTCCGCGTGGACAACGTCCCGGTCGGGGTCTACTCGGTCACCGCCACGGTGCCAGGCTACTTCCCGGCGACCCTGACCGTCAAGGTCGAAGAAGACCAGGTCGCGGCGCCTGCGTTCAGTCTGACCCCGGAGGCGATGAAGGCGACCATCACCGGCAAGGTGTCGGATAAGAAGGACGGCTCGCCTTTGGCAGCCACAATCAGCTTCCCGAATACGGGTCTGCCCAGCGTCACGACCGACCCCGGCACCGGTGTATACAGCGCCGAGATTCCGGTTGGCTCGTATGCGGTTACGGCCGAGGCCCAGGGCTACATCACTCAATCGGCCGCGGTTGTGCTCCAGAAAGACAAGCCTCTGGTCAAGGATTTCGCCCTGGTCAAAGAGGGCATGGCCATCACG
>CAZQFS010000060.1:0-16215 GCA_964592755.1 uncultured bacterium
GCACCGTTCTGGATTCACATCGGCTCAGGCTACGCCGAATCGGTCCACGTCGCGCTCGACCCCGGCGAGCAGGACACAGCCCGGTTCCCGAGCTGGACCCCGCAGCGACTCGGGCCCGTGTGGCTGACCTGCGCCGCAGCCCTGGCCGGCGACATGAACCGCGCCAACGACACCATCCGTGACACCTGCATCGTCCTGCCGCCGACCGGCGTCGGCGCGGCAGCCGGACTGCCGGCCGACTTCGCGTTCGACGATGCGGTCCCGACGGTCTTCAGCCGGACAACGCACCTCCGCTTCGCCCTGCCCCGACAGTCACCAGCCAGCGTGGCGGTCTACAACTCAGCCGGGCAGGTGGTACGCAGCCTGACTGACGGTGTCATCCCGGCCGGCTATCACCGCCTGACCTGGGACGGCCGCGACAACGCTGGTCGCTCGGCCGCACCCGGCATCTACTACTGCCGGATGCGCGCCGGCGACTTCCAGGCGATGAAAAAACTGGTCAAGCTCGATTAGCTCGTGTCCTGTAACTGACGGTTACTTGGACCCGGCGGCAGCACGCGGCCTGACATTGCACCTGTCCTCGGAATCCAATGGACCGCCAGGCCGCTGACCGTCTAGAAAACGATAACCACGCCCGATGGTATGACCTTGGCCGTGGCCTGGCAGATGCCATGCCGGCGCTTGGCATAGACCCTGATGCGGTAGTTGTACCCGGTGGCTGGTTCGAGCCCGACAATCGTCTGCGCCGAGCGCTCGGCAACCCGGCCGTCGCCGGGCCAGAGAAAAACTACGACTTCGAGCACCGACATCCGGTCAAAGCCGAATGATTCCCGGTCTTCGCAGGAGAGCCCGCGAAACACTTCGCCGCCAATCTCGATATGAGAGTGGAAGTTGCCCAGGAAGCGGAGGCGCATCTTGCGCGCCAGTTCGCGTCGGCGCTGGACAACGCGCAGTATCGCCGGCCAGTTCTTGAACACTATCCCGGTGCGGGTCTTGGTGCCACCCCGGTAGTAGCAGGCGCGTCGGACAATGATGCGCTGCTCATCGGTGAGCGTGCCGTAGAGGAACCCGAAGGTCTCCCGCTTGCCCGGCGCTTCGTAACCCCTGCAGGCCAGCCGGCAGAGCTCACGGACCGCATCCTCCTCGAACAGAACCGGCCCGCGAAACTCGGGGATGGGTGGGAATCTAAGGGAGAGGCGAGGCCGAATCATCGGGCGATTTTAGCGACGAACCGGCGCGACACAAGAACGGCGGACGCGTGCTTGACTGAAGCCGGGATGAATCTATAATCGCGCGTGCCTCCAAAGCCCGCCCGGTACGAACAGACCGGCGTGCTCCGCGAAAAGGAGCTTTCGACCCAGGGCCTGCTGCCTTCGCGCCGGCGGCTTGAGGCCGGCCCGGTCGTGATTGTCGAGTGCATCCAGCATATCCCCTGCAACCCGTGCGCCTACGCCTGTCCGCGCAAGGCGATTACGGTCGAGCCGAACCTGACCGACGTACCCAGGGTCGACTTCGACAAGTGCAACGGCTGCACAGCCTGCGTTGCCCGATGTCCTGGTCTGGCCATCTTCGTTGTGGACCGGACCTACTCAAAGACCAAGGCGACCGTGACCCTGCCGTATGAGTTGCTGCCCAGACCGGTCGAAGGCAGTGCCGTGACCCTGCTCGACCGGGCCGGCAGGCCGGTAGGACAAGGCAGGGTAGTGAAGGTGCGCGACACCAAGGTCCAGGACCGGTGCGCGGTCGTCACCGTGGCCACGCCGAAGAGACTATGGAACACTGTGCGCAGTATCCGGGTGACGAACAAGAGAGGTGGCTAGATGACCGGTTGCCTGTTGTTCTTCCTGAGCGTAGTCGTGACCCCGCAGATGCCGTTGTCACTGGCCACGACCGACGATGCCCGCGCGGTCTTTGCCAACCCGGCCGGTCTGGCCGTGGCTCGGGAAAATGACTTCCTCTACTTCTACAACGCACACAAGGGCGAGTTCAGCCACAACCACTCGTTCGCCCTGAACCTTGGTGGACTGGGCGGATTCTGGGAGCCGAAGCCGAGCCGCTATGGACTGGCCCTGGGCATCGGCAGCCGAACGGTGATGTCCGGTCTGCGCATGGTCCGCGACACGGTCACGCGCTGGGACATGGGTGCGATGACAAGGCCGGCGCGCTGGCTCTCCCTCGGTGCGGTCTGGCAGAACTGCACGCGCAACTGGGGCTGGGTCCAGCTCGGCGCTGCGCTGCGGCCGCTGGGCAGCAGGCTTACCCTGTTCGCCGAGACCCAGTCACTGGCCTGGAGCCAGTATGCGGTGGGGTTCGAAGCTGAGCCCGTGAATGGGCTCGGCATCGCCTGCCGCGTCATGCCCGACCCGAACCTCCGGAGCACCAAGCTCTGTGCCGGGCTCAGCTTGGGTCTGGGCAGAACCGGCATCGAGTTTGTGACCGCCCGGCCGCCGAGCGAACTCGGCCTGGCTCTGCGACTGGGAAGCAGACGGCCCACGGCCCTGGTGCCCGGACCGAGGCGCTACCTTGAGCTGAAGCTGCACGAGCAGGTCGTAGACCAGAAGCCGGGGTTCAGTCTGGCTGGTGCCGGTCCGGCACGTCTGACCTGGACCCTGCTGAGTACGATTGACCGTGCCGCTCAGGACCGATCGGTCCGCGCTCTGGTCCTCGAACTCGACGGCGCGAGCATGTCCTTTGCCCAGGCCCAGGAACTGCGCCAGGCACTGGCGCGCTTCAAGGCTCAGGGCAAGAAGGTCTACGTCTACGCGCCCCATCTTCACATGCTCGGGTACTACATTGCTTCGGTCGCAGACAAGATTGTGAGCCACCCTCTGGGCGAGGTCTGGATTCCCGGCATGTCGGCCCAGGCCGTGTTCCTCAAAGGTACCCTTGAGAAGCTCGGGCTCAAGGTCAACTACACGAGGCATGGCCGGTACAAGTCCGCGGTCGAGATGTTCTCTGAGGACTCCCTGACCCCGGACAACCGCGAGCAATTGCAGGCCTTGGTTGACGCGGCATATGACGAGTTTGTCCGGGCCGCTTCTGATGGCCGCCGGCTTCCCCGAGAGACGATTGAGGCGAGAGTGAACCACGGGTTCTTCCTGGCAGCACGCAGCCAGGCCGTCGGCCTGATTGACACCGTCTGCTACCGCGATGAACTGGACAGCCTGCTCAAAACCGAGCTTGCCGGCCTGCGGCGCTGCTCTGACCATGACTATGCCCGACAGGAAGAGCGCGGCTCCGAATGGCAGGAACCGCCGACAATCGCCATCGTCTACGCCCTGGGTTCGATTCGGACCGGCGAGTCAGGAACCGACTTCCTGACCGGCGAGCAAAGCATGGGCGCCAACACCATGGTGCGGGCCATCCGTGCTGCCCGGAAAGACCGGCGGGTCAAGGCAATTGTCCTGAGAATAAACTCGCCCGGCGGCGACGGCTACGCCTCAGACCTCATCTGGCGTGAGCTGGAACTGGCCCGTAAGAAGAAGCCGCTCATCGTCTCAATGGGCAGCGTGGCCGCATCGGGCGGGTACTACATCGCCTGCAACAGCCGGCGCGTCTTTGCCCTGCCCGGCACGGTCACCGGCTCCATCGGCGTGTTCAGCCTGAAGTTCGTGACCGAAGGCCTGTACAACAAACTCGGCGCCCGTCGCGAAACCGTGAAACGGGGCGAGCGGGCCGACGCGATGTCTGACCTGCGCGAGCTGGCCCCGGAAGAAGACTCGCTGCTCCAGGACATGGTGGACGATTTCTACCGGCAGTTTGTCGCCAAGGTCGCACAGGGGCGCGGGCTCTCGGTCGAAAAGGTGGACTCAGTCGGCCAGGGTCGGGTCTGGGCCGGCACCGACGCGCACGCCGCAGGTATCGTTGACACACTTGGCGGGCTGCTCGATGCAGTTGAATATGCCAAGGAGCAGGCCGGGCTCAAGGACTGCAGCTTTGTCTTCTACCCGAAACCAAGGGCCGATTTTCTCTCCCGTGCCGGCGGCTTTGTGCGGGACCAGGTCTTGAGGGCAGGGTACGAATGAGACAGCGGAGACCGGGACGCAACCTGACTGCCCCGCGTTCCAGGCCGTCTTCCGCCCCTCGGAGACGCAGACCCGGTTCTCCTCGGAGTCGGAACATGACCCCGGTTGTCGTGTGCCGTTGCGAAGAAGTGACGGAAACGGAAATCCGGGCCGCCATCCGGCAGGGCCATCACTCACTCGAAGAACTGAAGCGCGTTCTGCGGACCGGTATGGGTCACTGCCAGGGTCGTGGCTGCCTGCGTGTCATCGCCCGGATGATTCAGGAGGAAACCGGCATTCCCGCTGCGAGTCAGCGCCTCCCGCGACCTCGACCGCCGCTGAAGCCGCTGCCGCTTGGCCTGCTCGGCACGAGCAGTGACGGCAGCGAGGCGAACGACCTGTCCGAGGTTTCCGACCGTCTCCTGAGCCCCCGTGAGTGACTCCGCCGACGTGGTCATCATCGGCGCCGGAGTCGTGGGCGCCGCAACCGGGTACTACCTTGCCCGGCGAGGTCTGAAGGTGCTGGTTCTGGAGCGCGACTTTCCCTGCTGTGGTTCGACCGGCCGGTGCATCGGCGGCATCCGTGCCCAGTTCACTCACGACCTGACCATCCGTGTCATGCTGGAAAGCGTGCGGATGTTCGCGACCATGCATGAGGAACTGGAACAGGACGTCGAGTGGTACCAGGGCGGCTACCTTTTCCTCGCCTTTGACCCCGGGCGGGTTCAGGCGTTCCGCGACGCCATCGCCATCCAGCGACGGTACGGACTCAAAGTTGACTTCATCACGCCGGACGACTGCCGCCAGTTGGTACCCGGGCTTGACACCAATGGCCTCCTCGGCGGCGCCTACTGCCCGACCGACGGCCAGGCCAACCCGTTCAAGGTGACCTACGGTTATCTCCAAGGTATCAGGCAACTGGGCGGCGACGTACTGCCACGCACGCCGGTGCGGAGCATCAACCGGCAGGCCGACCGGGTCGTGTCGGTGACCACTCAGGCGGGCGAGGAAATCAGTGCCGGCATGGTCCTCAACGCAGCCGGCCCATGGGCCGGCGAGGTCGGCCAGATGGCAGGAGTGGACGTGCCGGTCAAACCCGACCGCCATGAGTCCCTGGTCACCGAGGCGGTCGAACGGCTCTTCGACCCGATGCTTGTGGACTATCGCTCTGACGGCTGCTACTTTGTGCAGAACTCCGGGACCGGCCACTTCATCGGCTGCTACACGCCGGTGCCGCTCGTCCCGGGTCTCGGGACCGATACCAGCGACGAGTTCCTGACCGAGATGCCGCGGCGTATGGTCAGACTCGTCCCCCGGCTCGCGAGCGTCAAGGTCATCCGGCAGTGGGCCGGCTCGTACGAGATGAGCCCGGACGGCAATCCGCTTTGCGGCCCGACCCCGGTACGCGGGTTCTACGTCTCCGCGGGCATGAGCGGCCACGGGTTCATGTTTGGTCCGGCCATCGGCAAGCTGATGGCCGAAGTGATGTGCGACGGCTCGTCCTCGATTCCGCTGGACGAATTCCGGCTCGACCGCAGCTTCGGCAAAGCCGAGGCGATGAAGTAGGCAGAGACACGCGCCGCGATTCGGGCCGTGTCCCCTGCAATAAATGACCAGGGGCGGGCCGGCGGCCCGCCCCTGTAGCTTCTCGGCTGGACTACCAGCGGTTGCCGGAAGGCTCTGAACGGTCACGCCGGCCGCCGCGCCCCTCGGTGCGGGCGCGGGCTTCGTTGACCGTCAGAGGCCGACCATCTAACTGGTACTGATTCAGGGCTGCCACGGCCGCGGCAGCGCCCTCATCAGTCGCCATCTCCACGAAAGCGAACCCACGGGAACGCTCCGTGAACCTATCCTTGATTATGTCCACCGAAGTCACCTCTCCATGCTGGCTGAAAAGCCCCTGGAGTTGTTCCTCGGTTGCGCTGAAGGGGAGATTACCCACAAACACGCGCTTTCCCATCTACAGACCTCCGATATGGTTTGCGCTTGGGGTCGTTACAGGTGCATCGGGTGCGGGCGAGCAGAACTCACTAGCCGAACTCACGGACCCTAACGGACTCAAGCTGACTGTCAAGCCCGTATTCATTGCTTGCCGGTCGCCGGGCTCGGTCGCGACCGACGTAAGATGTTAGCATCCGTCCGTGGTTTGTCAACACCAGACAGGACTTTACAAACCCGGGATTCGCGCCTAGAATCACGCTGACGTAGGCTGTCCGAGTAGACGACATGCCGCGTCCCGGATTTGACATCAGGTACTAACCAACTCAAAGGAGGAACCGCATGAGAAGATACCTGACTCTGACCGCGCTTGCTGCGCTGGTCATATTGGTCGGCTGCCCGGGCAACGACACCGAGGCTCCGACCGTGAATATCGTATCACCGTCGGGCACGGTGAATCGAGGCGACATCGTCATCAAGGCGATTGCCACCGACAACAAAGCCGTGACCAAGGTCGAGTTCTGCGTTGCCGGCGCACTCAAGGGCACCGACAACGTCGGCGGCGCAGGTGACACGTTCCGCTATACCTGGTCTGATACCGCGGCTCAGGTCCCGGGCACAAGCTATGCGCTCGTGGCCAAGGCCTACGACGCCGCAGAGAACTCCACCTCGTCCGCGGCCGTGACGATAACAATCGCGGGCGGTGGTGGCGGCTCGGGTCCCACCCATCACTCCGGCGTGATACCGGCGGACGAAACCTGGTGGCCGTCCGGTAACCCGCACATCATCGACAGCGATGTCTACACCGGCAACAACGTGACTCTGACCATCAAGCCGGGCTGCATCGTCCAGTTCTCGGCCGGCACCGAGCTCTACACCGGCTATTCGAATCCCGGTTCGATTATCGCGGTCGGGACTCCTGATTCGATAATCGTCTTCACCGCGCTTTCCGATACCACACCCGGGTTCTGGGAAGACATCGGCTTCTACAGCAACACCATCTCGACCGCACAGATGAGCTACTGCCAGGTGCTGTTCGGAGGCAGCGGGGCCTCTAACGGCGCCATCCGCGTCGTGGGCAGCAGTGTCAAGGTTGACCATGCGACTATCCGCAAGAGCGGAAGCTACGGCGTCTACGTCGACGACGACGGCTACTTCAGCAGCTTCACCAACAACACAGTCACCGGCTGCACTAAGTACCCGGTCCGAATCGAGGCCGATTTCGTCCGTACCCTGGGCACGGACAACGTCCTGACCGGTAACACCATAGATGGCATCGAAGTAGACGGAGGAGCGATCGAGACCGACGCGACCTGGCTCAATCACAACGTCCCCTACGTAGTGAACAGCGATGCCTATGTCCAGAACAACGCGACCTTGACCATCAGCGCCGGGAACACGGTCTCGCTCAACCCGGGCATCGAACTCTACTGCGGCTACTCTTCGCCGGGCTCAATCATCGCGGTCGGCACCGCAAGCTCACCGATTACGTTCACTTCGCTGACCGACACCATTGCCGGCATCTGGGAAGCACTGAGCTTCTACGCCCTGACCATATCGAACGCCCGACTCAGCCACTGTATCATCGAGCGGGCCGGCAGCTCCGGCACTGAAGGCGCGGTGTACGTCCGCGGCTGCCGTATCAGGATGGACGACTGCACCTTACGCCGGAACGCGAAACACGGCGTCTACGTCGACGGGGGCGGGTACTTCGACAGCTTCACCGGTAACAGAATCACGACCTCGGGCGAGTATCCCATCGGGATTGAAGCTGACAAAGTCCGGACCCTGGGCACGGGCAATATACTGACCGGCAATACGAAGGACGGCATTCTGGTTGACGGCGGCAACGTCGCGCAGACTGGCACGTGGCTCAATCACAACGTGCCCTATGTTGTGAGCGGCGACGCGTACGTCTCTGATGCCACCGCCAATCCGGTACTGACGATTGCGCCGGGCACGACCGTAAAGATGACCCCGCAGAGTGAGTTCTACGTCGGCTACAGCGCGCCGGGCGGACTTATCGCCGACGGCACGAGCGGGCAAATCACTTTCACGAGCTCGGTCAACCCGCCGTCTGCCGGTGACTGGGACATGCTGTCGTTCTACGACCTGGCGATTGACGGCCAGTGCAAAGTCAAGAACTGCAAGATTGAGTACGCCGGCGGCGACAACTACGGCAACATCTACGTCCGCAACGCGCTGCCTGAGATAATGAGTGACTCGATCGGCCACAGTGCAGCCTGGGGCATCTATCTTGACGGCGATGTCTATCCGGACCCGGCAGCGCTGCGTGCGAACAACACCTTCTACGACTGCTTGAGCGGCGACGTTTACGTTCCGCCGAAATGAACCGCTGACCAGCTATCTTGAGGGGCGGCTCTGCCGCCCCTCTGCTTTCAGCGACCGTCCGGTGTTGGCGCACCCGGACGCCACGACGGCGAGATGACCCGCGGCACGCGACTTCGCTCCTGCAGCCTGGCCCGGGCGACCGAGAACTCACCGTAGCGGTTGTTAATGGCATCCACCGAGTCAAACAACGAACCGGTCCGCTGGTCCGCAAACATCGCCCCCTGCTTGAGCTCCCGGACCAGGCTGGAAACGCTGATACCGAGGAGGCGGATAAACCGGGGCGGCTTGTAGAGCTCGGAGAAAAGCTTCAATCCCACCTGGTAAATACGGTGGCCGTCGTCAATGTAGCTTGAAAAGCTGTGCTGTTTGATAAAGGTCGAGAAGTCAGAGTAGCGCAGCACGAGTGACACGGTACGCCCAGCATACTTGTCCTTGCGCAGGCGGCGGCCGACCTGCTCGGAGAGTTGCAGCAGATGGCGCTGGATTACTGCCATGTCCCTGGTGTCACGCTCGAGGGTCATGGAATGGCCCATCGACTTGGTGGCCGGTTCGTGGTGATAGGGCATGACCGGTACCTCGTCTATTCCCTGACCCATGTGTTTCAGATGCGTGCCGATGATTCCAAAGACGCCGATGAGTCTCTTTTCCGGATACCGACCGAGCTCGCCGCAGGTCTTGATACCGAGTTGAGCCAGCCGGGCTGCGGTCTTCTCGCCGATGCCGCACAGTTCCTGTACCGGCAGGTGTTCGAGTAGTCCGGCGACCTCTGACCGGCGCACTACGGTCAGGCCGTCCGGCTTGTGCATGTCGCCAACCAGCTTGGCCAGAAGCTTGTTGGGCGCGACGCCGATGGAGCAGGTCAGGCCGAACTCCTCCTTGAGCCAGGCCTTGATGCTGCGGGCGATGGACTCGGCGCCGCCGAAAAGGTGCGCGGTGTTGGTGACGTCGAGGAAGGCCTCATCAATGGAGAAGACCTCGACCAAATCGGTGAACGTAGTATAGAAAGCAAGGATGCGAACCGACGTATCCACGTACCGAGCCGGGTTGCCGGGCACAAGGATGATTTCCGGACAGAGTCTCTTCGCTTCAGGGATGGTCATGGCGGTCTTGACCCCGCGGCGCTTGGCTTCGTACGAAGCCGCGGCAATGACCGTACGGCCGTCCGGGTCGCCGCACACGCCGATAGGCTTACCCCGCAGGAAAGGAAACGTCTGCTGCTCGACCGACGCAAAGAACGCGTCCATGTCAACATGCAGGACCAGCCGTTCCGGCAGTAGTGCCGAATTGCTGGCCCGGCCGCTTGCCCCGTCCTCGGTAAGAAATGACAAGGACGTGAGTGAACTCGTCATTCGGACTTCGGCATTCTTCACTTACTCGCTGTAAGTCCCCGTTATCGTCCACTCCAGGTGCTTGGCGTTGTAGCAGAGCTCGAAGACGTTCGTGCCGTCGGAGACCGTAAAATGGTAAACATCAGCTTGGCCCTGGTTCTCCCGCCAGACATAGGTGACGTCCTGAATCCGGTACTCCTGATTGCGCCAGATGAACATCACCGGCCGCAGCTTGTCGTGCGGGAACCGACGGCCTCCGGTTTCCTGATACAGAGCATAGACCTTGATGTGCTCGCTAAAGCGGGTATGAGTCATTCTGCCCCCCAGTTGTTCGCCATTCTCCAATCTGCGGTCTGATTCCTGAACTATCCCTGCGCGTTCCATTGTCTTTCTCCTATTTATTGTAGTTGCGCAGCAGACCGGCCACGACGCCGATAATCCGGAAATCGCACCGCGTAGTATCAACGACAATCGGCTCAAAGTCAGGATTGGCCGGCTCAAGCACGACGCTCTGCCGGGTCTGGTGCAGCCGTTTGACCGTTGCCTCGTTATCAAGCAGGGCAGCGACGATTTCACCATTGCGGGCCGAGGCCTGGGGCCGGACGATCACCATGTCACCATCCAGAATGCCCTCGCCGCTCATGCTGTTACCCTTTACCCTGAGCAGGAAACAGTCGCGGAATCGGTCCAGCGATACCTGGGCTTCGACGTTCTCAATCGCCAGAAGCGGCGTGCCGGCAGCGATGCGGCCAATCAGTGGCAGGGCGTCGGGCTGGTACGGCATGCGCAAGGTACGCGCCTGGCGGTCGGTACGCTGAAGCAGACCTTCGTTCACCAGGATATCCAGGTGATACTTCACCGCCTTGGTACTCCTGATGCCAACTGCCTGACCGATTTCCCGGACGCTCGGCGCAAAGCCGTGTTCTTCAATGTAACGCCGGACAAACTCCACTATCCTGGCCCGGCGGTCTTTAGTTCTAGTGAACATACGTTTACATAGTAGCAAAACCCTGGTTTCGGTCAAGCGCCAATTCTGGCTCAACCCTATCCAGCTTGACTCAGCCGCGTGGTTCGGCTACCATCTGATGAGGTGCTTGGGCCGAGCGCAGTCCGAGTCGCGTCGGCTCATGTCTGCCTCATTCGGGGCGTGGCGCAGTTGGCTAGCGCACCAGCTTGGGGTGCTGGGGGTCGCCCGTTCAAATCGGGTCGCCCCGACTCCCTGCCCCGTCGCGCTGCGGCGGGGCTCTCTATTCAGACTGGGTCGAGGTGCGCACGACTGAATCAACAACCTTGCGCACCCGGGAGAGGACCGGAGCAAAGCCGGTGACGCGCAGGCGACGCCGTCCCTCAAGCTGGTGTTCGCCCAGCACGCGGCCTGCACCACGAACCAGACTTGCCAGGTCAGGTCTGGTATCGGGAATCGTAAAGACCCGCGTAACCATGCTCTGCTCGACCCGGCGCAGCAACGCCGCCTTGAGTCGGTCGACGCCGGCACCGGTCAAACCGGAAACAAGAACAGCACCCTCATAGCTGCGCCGCAGACGCTTGAGCACGGCCTCGTCGTATACCCGGTCAATCTTGGAGAATACCATCATGACCGGCTTGTCCTGAGCGCCAACCTCGACCAGGGTATCGTTGACCGCATCAACTCTGGAGTCAACCTGCTCGTCCCCCGCGTCGGCGACATGCAGCACCAGGTCGGCCTCGCGGATTTCCGACAGCGTGGAACGAAAACTGGCCACGAGCTGGGCCGGAAGGTGTCTGATAAAACCTACCGTGTCGGTGACAAGAACACGCACGTTCCGGTCCAGTTCCAGTACCTTGGTGTTTGCGTCGAGCGTGGCGAAGAGATGGTCTGATACCTTGACCCCGGCGCCGGTCAGGCAGTTGAGCAGGGTGGACTTGCCCGCATTGGTGTACCCGGCCAGCACGACCCGGAACGTACCGGCGCGGCGGCGGCGCTGAGTCGTGCGCTCACGGTCAATGCGCTCCAGCGCCCGACGCAGCGCGCCGATGCGCTGGTCAATGCGACGTCGGTCAACCTCAAGCTGAGTCTCCCCGGGTCCGCGCGTACCGATGCCGCCGCCGAGACGCGACATTTCTATGCCCAGACCGGTGAGCCGCGGTCGACGGTACTCAAGCTGTGCCAGTTCGACCTGGATCTTGGCTTCGGCCGTCCGTGCGTGCAGCGCGAATATGTCAAGAATGAGTGCGGCCCGGTCGATGATGCGGATGCGAATCGCCGCTTCGAGATTGCGCTGCTGGGTCGGAGTCAGTTCGTCGTCAAAGACCAGAAGGTCGATGCGGTGCTGACGACAGAGTTGAGCGAGCCGCTCAACCATGCCCTTGCCCACGAACGTTGCCGGGTCAGGCCGGGGCCGCACCTGAATCAGACGTTCGACGACCTGCCCACCTGCGGTCCTGGTCAGCTCAGCCAGCTCCTCGAGCAAATCGGCCTTGGCCCAGCGCAACTGAGCAGAACCGGCAGCACCGACGAGCAGAATGCGCCAGCTCAGCCGGCAGGCCCTTTCCCGCGCAGGACGTGGCCGAACCGATGGAGGAAAGTAACCAGGCTCCCCGCTGCCACAATCCCGGTCGCTACCGGCATGTAGGTCCGGCCCAGTAACAGTGCTCCCACTAGGAGGACGACCAGACGCACCGGCCTCTCAAACAGGCCAACCGCACACTCCCGGCCCAGTCCTTCGGCCCGCGCCCGGACATACGAGACCAGCAGCGAGAAGACCAGCGCCAGAACCGCGAGCAGGGCGTGCCACGGATTCCAGAACTGGTAGTACCAGTAGATGCCGACCAGCACCAGCGCTTCACTCAGCCGGTCAACGTTCGAGTCGAGGAATGCGCCGGCGGCGCTCGCCTTGCCTGCATACCTTGATACCTCGCCGTCCAGTGAATCACACAACCCGACCAGGGCCAGAACCACGCCCGCGGGCACGAACCTGCCGATGGCGAACAGCCATCCTGCGACTGCGCTCAGCGGCAGCGCCGTAATGGTCACGGCCGCAGGGGGAACATGCGCCCTTGCCAGCAGGATGACCAGCGGTCGCAGCAGACGCCGGCCCCTAGTCTTCGCCGTTTCCCTCATGCCCGGCCACAACCAGCACGGTCTCGCCCTTCAGTTCCCGGTCCCCGACCGCGGCGACAACCTCACTCAGCCGGCCGCGGAGCGTCTCCTCGAACCTCTTGGTCAGCTCACGGCAGAGCGCTGCTCTGCGGTCCCCCCAGAGCTCAAGCATCTCGCCCATCACGACCTTCACCCGACGCGCCGACTCGCAGAATACCATCGTCCGTTGCTCTCCCGCCAGCGCGGCCAGGCGTTTCCGACGCCGGCCGTCGCGCTTGGGCAGGAACCCCTCGAATGCGAACCGGTCCGACGGCAGGCCGGACACGACCAGGGCCGCCAGCAGGGCCGACGCGCCCGGGACCGCGACGACACGATGGCCGGCGTTGACCGCGGCCCGGATAAGATAGAAGCCCGGGTCAGAGATACCGGGTGTTCCGGCATCACTGACCAGGGCAACACTCCGGCCCTGGTTGAGCCGCTCAAGAAGCTCCGGGGTCCGACGCAGCTTGTTGTACTCGTGGTACGACAGGAGTCGGTTGCTTATGCCGAAATGCTGGAGCAGCAGGCCGGTGCGCCGCGTGTCCTCGCAGGCAATGACATCGACCCCCGCCAGCGTCACAATCGCGCGCTGGGTCATATCGCCCAGATTGCCGATCGGGGTTGAGACCACGTGAAGCCCGGGCTCAACCGGTCCGGCCGCCTGGCGGCGTGTGTCGGTCAAGTGCTCATCCTAGAGCTCAACGAACTCCACCGAGCCGGCATCGGTATCAAGGACCGCCAGCGTCGCAGAACCGGTCAGCCAGCCGCATGCCTCACCCGGATTGATGACTGCCGGCCGGCCCGGCTGATGGACTCTCCGATGGGTATGGCCATGCAGGTAGTAATCGCAGTCCGGTACCGCGGTCAGAGGCTGATGAGTCACGACCAGACGCTTGCCGCCAAAGGAAAACCGGTGCGGCCCATCCTGCCACTGAAAACCGTACTGACGCGCCCGCTGCAGCAATGCATCTCTGTCTCCGTCGCAGTTCCCGAACACGCCGACCAGAGGCACACCGAGCCGGCCGAACTCGGCCAGGACGAACTGAGCCACCACGTCTCCGCAGTGGACCACCTGCTCAACTCGGAGCCGGGCCAGCTGCTCGACCGCAGCCCGCACCTTGTCCAGGTTGTCGTGCGTGTCCGCGACGATTCCCAGCCGACTCACTGGAGCAGGTCGCGCAGCGGCTCGAACCTCCGCAGCCGCACCGGATGACGCAGCTTCTTCAGCGCCTTGGCTTCAATCTGACGCACACGCTCGCGCGTGATGTTGAATATCTGACCGACCTCCTCGAGCGTCCTGGGACAGCCGTCGCCCAGCCCGAAGCGCAGCCGCAGGACCTTCTCCTCACGCTTGGTCAGAACCGAGAGCGCCTCCTCGAGTTTCTCGGCAAGCAGCGAGACGCCGGCCGCGTGGGAGGGTGACGCGGTCTTCTCGTCATAGATGAAATCGCCGATGAAGCTCGTCTCGTCGTCGTCCACCGGCTTGTCCAGCGACACGCCGAACTGCGATATCCTCGTCAGCGCCTCGATCTTCTCCTTGGGCGTGGAGAGCCGCTGGGCCAGCTCGGCGTTCGTCGCCTCACGGCCGTACTGCTGCATGAACTTGCGCTGCAGCTTCGCTACCTTGTTGATGGCGTCGATGATATGTGCCGGAACCCGTACCGTGCGTGACTGGTCGGCAATCGCTCGCGTTATCGCCTGTTTTATCCACCAGGTCGCATAGGTGGAGAACTTGAATCCCTTGCGGTAGTTGAATTTCTCCACTGCCTTGATCAGCCCGACATTGCCCTCTTCCAGCAGGTCGGCGAACTCGAGGCCGCGATTCGCATAGCGCTTGGCAATCGAAATGACGAGGCGGACGTTGCCTTCAATCATCTTGTCCCGGGCGGCGATAATCCGGTTCTCGCAGCGCGCCATCTCGGACAGAATCCTCTTGATCTCCGCGGTGTTGTGGCCGAGGAACTGATGACACTCCCGCAGTTGCCGACGCTGCTCCGTCACCTCTTCGGTATCATCGCGGCCCTCTACTTTGGCCAGCGCCAGTTGCTCGGAAAGCCGCAGCGCTTCGTTTCCCTTCTCCTTGAACTCGCTGATGAGGTTGTTGATAAGATGATGTTGCAGCGAAAGCGCCTGAATCCGGCTGAACACCCGCTGCTTGGCTTCATCAATCCGCCGCTGGACCGAAGGACTGCTCTTGCGCTGCCTCAAAGCCTCAATCCGGTCTCCCTCGCGCCTGATTTCACGCAGCGAACGGACGAACTTCTGACGGTCGCGCCACAGCGCCTTCTTGTCGAACAGGCACTCAAACTCAACCCGTGCAATCTGGTCGAGCGATTTCGTCCCCTCCTCAATCGCCATGCACTCCTCGACCAGCCGCCGCATCATGGGCACGGGGTCGAAAAGGTACTTGATGATGCTCCGGTACCCCTCCTCCATCTCCTTGGAGTAGTGAACCTCCTCCTCGCGGGTAAGGAGCGGCAGCTTGGAGAGCTCGCGGAAGTAGGACTTGGTCGGGTCCTCGGTGCGCTGCACGACCGGCTTGGGCCCCCGGCGCATCACCGTGCTCTCAACCTCCTCTTCGCGCACCTCGGTCATCCTGATGCCGCTGCGGGTCAGTCCTGAAATGACCTCGTCCAACCGGTCGGTCGACATCAGGATATCATCCGGAACCAGGTCCTCGAGTTCCTCGTAGGTGATCGTCTTGTCTGGTGACGCCCGACGGTACACCGTCGCAAGCCAGGGGGCACGCTCGGTCTTGCGCGGCCGTCCCCGGCCCCGGCGCACCGGCTTCGTCAGTGTCTCAGCCAGCACGTCCAGTTCCTCACCCTGGTCCGGCCCCACCGGTGGCTGGGCCGGAGTCGAAACCCGCTGCTTCTTCGTCAACTTGGACCGCTGCTTTGCCTTCTTCATGAGCGGGTGCTCCTTTCCGCCGCAGCAGAACCCAGCAATCGGCTGCGCTCCGCGTTCAGCATATCGGCCTGGTCGTTATCGCCTCGTTCGTAGGCCGCGTCCGCGAGTCGACGCAACCAGCCGGCCTTCACCGTCCTCATCCTCGCGCCAATCATTCGCAGGTCGCCGTCGGTCGGCTGCGATTCGTCAAGAAAGGTCCAGCCCGCGAGCCGACGCCGCATCCCTTCATCCTCAATCATGTCAATCAGCATCCCCGGTCCGTATCCCGGACGCTCGGCTTGCTCCTCGGCCAGCCGGCACACCGACTGGAGCACCGGGTCGGACAGTGCCTCGGACAGATGCAGCTCGCGTGCCAGACGGGCCAGGTCGCGATGCTGCGCTACCATGCCCACTAGTCGTTCCTCGACCCGGACCGGTCGGCTGCGCGCCCCCGCCGCCGGCTGACGCGCGTCCTGCAGCAGGCTGAGCTTATCGAGACGGAACCGGTCCGCGACCCGATTGGCGTACAGTTCACGCGTCGTGCTGTCGCCCACAAGCCGGAGCAACGCGGTGAGCTCAGCCACGG
>CAZQFS010000061.1:0-15820 GCA_964592755.1 uncultured bacterium
CCAGCAGTCGCCTCCATATAGCGCCGTCATCTCAGCGGCCAGCGTGGGAATCTCCAGAAAGCGGTTCACATCACGGAGCATGACGGTGAAGAAGACCTCTGTCCGGGGAGAGGCGAGGATCCTCCTTATTATGTCCAATGGGGCGCCCGTAAATCCGAACGGATCGATGAAGAAGAACGTTGGTATCAGCGAGGTCCTGTTGCTCTCCACAAGGTCGAGCAGCGCGCCGGCTGTCTGTGCGAAGGTGCCTTGCGTGTAGTTCACCTCCACCTTCCGAGCGTACTTGAGCGCCTGGCGCTCCGCATCGACTGCTCGCTTGAGGTCCTCGAAGTTGTCCGGGTCGCGCTCGACGAACTGCATGTATATGTGGCCTAAACGCGGGGCGATCTCGTCTGCGAGGCGCATTGCCAAGATCGGTGAGCCGGCCGAGCCGTCTTCATATATGCCGCGACCGGCGAATCCGTCGTAATACGCGATGCGCGGGTTGCGGCTACCCAAGATCGGCATCCACGCACCGAGGTACTTCCGAAGCAGCTCGTGCTTGACCCGGGTGTGCTCCCTGCAGACCCACTTAGCCGGATCGCTGTCTCGCAGCACGTCTACCCCACAAGCTTTGCGGCGTCGAGCTTGTCCGATTGGGACTTTTGGCTACTTGGTGCAGGCCCTTCTCCCCCCAGACGCGGGCGAGGGTGGCCTGAATCTTCTTCTCCATCCGGGCGATTAGCTCCCGGTTGGCGGCGAC
Source organism: uncultured bacterium (assembly GCA_964592755.1). GTDB lineage: Bacteria > Hydrothermota > Tepidihabitantia > Tepidihabitantales > Tepidihabitantaceae > CAZQFS01. Next base: position 743 of record CAZQFS010000061.1, read on the forward strand.
GTGTTCGCAGGGCGCGTGCGTGCCGACGGCGGCACTGGTGGTTGTCCTGAGGATTTCGGCCTGCGGCTGGTACACGCAGTTGGCGTAGGTTTGCACAGGCCGAATTATGGACGGGAACTGGGGCAAGTCAAGCGTCGAAGAGGCGTGAACGAGTGAACAAGGGGTCGAGGAGCCGAGGAATCAAGGGGCCGGTAGCGCTGGCCGGTCAACGGCCGTGGGCCGGGGAGCAAGTCTGCTAATGGTCTGATGTGGTCCCGGGAGAGGAGCGCGTTGACGCAGTCACCGAGGAGGCTATACTCAGTGCCGAGGTTTCCTGAATATGCGAATATGCGTCTTGTCTCTAGCGCTGCTGGCCGTGGTCGCCTCGGCCGCAGAAGGGCCCGAGGGCTGGCTTGTACCGTTTGCCGCGGCGTATCAGCCGGACTTGTCCGGTTTCAACACAGCGTTCGCTGCCGCCGGCCTGCCCCAGGCACACGCGCGCCATTACGGCTGGGGCCTTGAGGTGCGGACTCTGGCCGGCGGCCTGCTCGTCGGCCCGCTCTTTTTCCGTACCTGGGACGACGTCGAGAACGACTTCTTCCAGTTGCGTACCGACGCGACCGGCATCATGGGAGAGGTGGCGCTCAAGGTGCCGCTTCTCGGTTTCCTGACCGTCGTGCCGATGGTCGGCCTGGGCGGTTTGTCGCAGTCGTTCGCCATCCGGGAGCGGACCGGCAAGCTGAGTCTTGACAGTCTGCTCGGCGCGCCGGGCCGGACCGCGTCTATCTCGCCGGGCATGAAGCTTGCGGGTCTGGCGGCGCTGGAGCTCGACCTCGCGGTGCGCACGGTCAGCGGACGCTACGGCATCGCCTTGCGCGGCGGCTACCTGTATTCTCCGGTCGGCCTGACCTGGCGGCTGAGCAACGGGGCCGAGGTAACCGGCACGCCGAAGGCTCATCTGGGCGGGCCGTTCTTCTCGGTGGGGCTGCTGATTCTGCCTGAGCCGCAGGTTACCGAGGTCAGCCGGTGACGCGCCGCGCCCTGGTGGCGTTGTTGACGGGCGTATTCGTGCTCGGTTGCATCTATGCGTATCGGCTGGAGCGGACCGAGTTCTGCCGCCAGGCCGCGGCAGGCATCTCGGACTTAAGCGTCAGCACCAGGAACGGCAGCATCACGGTCAGCGCGGGCCCGGATTCGGTTGTCTCGGCGAGCGTCGTCAAGCGGGCCTATGGTCGGGACTCCTCCGATGCCGCGCAGGCACTGGCCAACGTGGTGGTGACCGACGAGGTTCAGGCCGGGCGGTATGTGCTGCAGGCTGAGATGCCCGGGGGCAATCGCAATTACGGGGCTTCGTTTCAGGTCGCGGCGCCGGAATCTGTCGAGCTCGCGCTCACTACGACCAACGGCAATGTGGCGGTCAGCGGGATGCTTGCCGGGGTGGCGGTCAGCACGACCAACGGCAGCATCGGTCTGACCGGCACGGCCGGTCAGGCGAACCTGTCGACGACCAACGACGACGTGTCGGTCGCGGTGCACCACGGCCGGGTGAGTATCAACACCACCAACGGCGCGGTGGACTGCGACGTGGCCGGGCTTGCGGCTACCGAGAGCATCACTATCACGACGACCAACGGCCGCGTCACGCTGCTGCTGCCGTCGGACGTGTCGGCCACGGTTGAGGTCGGCACTACCAATAGCCTCATCACATTCCACGACCTGAATCCGGTTTTCCAGGAGCAGACCAAAGACCACGTCCGGGCGACAATCGGCTCGGGCGCGTCGGTCATCACCATCACGACGACCAACGGCGATGTCCGGATTGGTTGTCGTTCAGCGAGGTGAATCGGCTGTGCCGGAGAGCGGGTCTATAGATAATATCGAATATAGCATAAGCCGCGCGCAGGCAGTGAAGCTGGCCGCGCTGCTCCGAGCCTTGGGACATCCGCTGCGACTTCAGATTGTTGCCCGACTGCTTCACCAGGAGTGCAATGTGAAACGGATGACCGAGTGCCTCGGAACCGCTCAGGCCACGATATCCCAGCAACTGGCAGTGCTGCGGGCCGCGGGCGTGGTTACATGCGAGCGAAAAGGCAATCAGGTCTGCTACCGGGTGGTGCGGCCGTGGCAGAAGCTACTTGTCCGGCTTCTCACCCACATTACCGAGGAGGAATGAGAACTATGGCTGAAGTGAAGCACGTCAATGACAGTACCTTTGAGTCCGAAGTAGTCAACTCTGCCCTGCCCGTGCTCGTCGATTTCTGGGCGCCGTGGTGCGGTCCGTGCAAGATGATTGCGCCGGTTGTCGAGACGCTGGCCGCGCGCTATGACGGGAAACTGAAGGTCTGCAAGCTGAACACGGACGAGTCACCGGACACGCCGGGCAGATTCAACATCCAGGGGATTCCCACGCTCATCATCTTCAAGGACGGCAAGGAAGTGGAGCGGATGGTCGGGTTCGCGCCCGAGGCAGTGCTCGCCGCCAAGGTCGACCAGCATCTGTAAGAGAACTCGCGCCGGGGGCACTGTCCCGATTACTCGGTGGAACATGGTCATGTGCCCGCCTCCAGCCGCGCTTCGTTATACCATCGCCGGCTGAGTACGGCCGTACCGGTAGTTGTAGTAGCGGTACCGGTAGCGGCCGTAGCCGTAGCCGCGCGATAGTTTGAGGTCGTTGGCCGCGACGCCGAGCGCGCAGGCGCCGGCCTGGGCCATGAGCTTGCGTGCCTCTTCCAGGGCGCGCCAGTCGGTCTTGGCCATGCGTGCCACGAGGACCACGCCGTCAACCCGGGCAGCCAGTACCGCAGCATCGGCCGACACGAGTACCGGCGGTGTATCGAGGATGATGCAGTCGTACTCCTCGGTCAGACGCTGGAGGTGGTCGTGCAGGACCGGCGAGTTGAGAAAGTCAACCGGCGACGGCGGCATCGTGCCGGCAAAGAGAACGTGGAGCAGGCCGGATGTCTGGTGGACCGCGCTTTCCTCTGTGCTGCTGATGTGGACCGGGACGTGCAGCAGGGAGGAGTCGAGCTGTGCGCCGAGCATGACAGTATCGGTCAACCCGGGCTTCTTGCGGCGGCCGAAGATGGTGTGCTGTTTGGGTCGTCTCAGGTCGGCGTCGATGAGCAGGACCCGGCGTCCGGCCTGGGCCATGACCGCGGCGAGGTTCGAGGCGACGGTCGATTTGCCTTCACCGGCTCCCGGCGAGGTGACGACGACTGTCTTGAGCGGCTTGCCCGAAGCGGCGAACTGGAGGTTGGTTCTGAGGATGCGGAACGCCTCGACCGGGGTCGCATTCGGGTCGCGCACCGCAAGGGGGACGTTCGGGTTTTGTCCCGCGGCTTCCGGAGTGGGGTCAATGTGCGGAACGCTGGCGAGCACCGAGAATCCCTGACGCTCCAGGTCCTCGGGCCGGCGCACGGTGGTGTCGAGGTAGTCCACGGTGAAGACCGCGCCGAAGGCGAGGAACGTCGCGAGCACGAACGCCAGGGCCGCATTGTTCCGGTGATTGGGCCGGACCCGCGCGCCGGTCCGGGGCCGGTCGATGACCCCGACCGCAGACAGCCGGCCGGCTTCCTGAATCCGCGCCTCCTCATGGCGCTGGGCCAGCAGCATGTGTACCTGGCGCCCGACTTCGACTTCGCGGGTCAGCCGGGCAAGAGACCGCTCCTGGCCGGGCAGGGAGCGAAGCTCGCCGTCGTAGGCTGAGACCACTCCGGCCAGGGCTCCTTCTGCGGCCCGGAGCCGCTCGCGTTCAGGCTCAAGCTCCGCCACACGGTTGAGGATGGTGCGTACCCGCCCGGCGGCGTCGTCGGCGCCGCCCGCGCCGATGAAGCGGCCGAGTTCATCTTCGAGCTGACGCTTGAGCAGAGTCTCGCGCCGGGTGATCTGGGTGACGCGGGGGCTTTCCGGGTCGTAGCCCTGGACGAGCAGGCCGGTGCGCTCAACTTCCAGTCGGGACAGTTCGCTGCGCAGGTTGGTCACCATCGGGGCGGCAAGGTTTTCCAGCGAGGGAAGCCCGCCGAGACTGTCGAGCCGCTGGCGGAGATAGGCCAGCTCCTCGTCGATGCCGGCCCGTTCGGCCCTGCTCTTCTCGTAGAGCGCGACAACCTGGGTCTGGCGGTCAACGGTGGCGCGGGTTTCCTGTTCGATGCTGGCGATGCGGTGGGTGCGTTTGAACTCCTCTAGCCTTGCTTCGGCCGAGTCGAGGCGCGCGCCGACCAGCTCAAGCTGGGCGCCGACGAACTCACGAATGGCGCTGACGTCGGCACGGCTGCGGTTCAGGTTGAACGCACGGTAGGCTTCAACGTAGGCGGTGGCGAGGGTGCGGGCCACAGCCGGGTCCGCAGCGACGACGCTGAAGCTGATGATGTCGGCGTCGCGCACCGGCCGGACGTTGATGGAACGCTGTAGGAACAGGGCGAGGTCACCCCGGTCGGCCCGGCGCAGTTGCTCGACTACTTCCTCGTCAAGTCCGTCGGCGACCATGCGGGCAATGGCGTAGCTCTTGAGGATTTCGATGTGGTTGACGAGCACGGGCCGTTTGGCAAGGCCGGCGGTTCCGCCGAACAGGTGCATCGGGTCTGCCGAGGAGCCGTCCTGGCTGACGAGCAGGGTGGCGCTGGAGCGGTACAGGGGTCGCTGCCGCGCCCTGCCGATGAAGACGGCCGCGGCGGCAACGACGAATGTCGTGATGAGCAGCCAGTGTCGTCGTGAGATGGTGTCCCAGTAGTAACGCAGAGTCTTATCCTGCTGCACGGTTCCTCCTTGGGTTTCGGGCTTCTGCCCGCAGGGCGTGGGCGAGTGCTGCTGTCACCCGGTGCTGCTGCGCGGGCGGCAGGCGGTTGTGGAACGGCAGCGCGATGGTCAGGCTGCCGGTCTCTTCGGTAATCGGGAGTCTGGTTCGCCTCAGAAAGTACGGCTGCTCGTGGATGGGCCGGAAGTAGTCGGCGCATTCAATGCCCTCTCGCCGCAGCCGGGCGATGACCCGGTCTCGGCCTGCGCGACCAAGGTGCGGCGCGAGGCGGACGCAGTAGACGAACGGGCTGACGTACGCTCCCGGTGCACGGTAGGGAACGCTTACGTCCGGCAGGTCGGCGAGCAGACGGTCGTAGCGGCTGGCGACCTGCTGCCGTCGGGCCACGATTTCGCCGAGCCGCTCCATCTGTGCGCTGCCCAGGGCCGCGGCCAGCTCGCTCATGCGGTAGTTGTAGCCGAGTCGGACATGCTCCAGCCAGCGAGAGCCGAAGCCGGCGGCACGCCGGCCCTGATTGGCCATGCTGCGGCACAGCTCGGCGATACGGCGGCGGCGAGTCACGACCATGCCGCCTTCGCCCGTCGTAATCTGCTTGTTCGGGTAGAACGCGAACACCGCCGCGTCGCCGAAGCTGCCGCAGCGTCGAGCACCGAGCGCCGAGCCGAGCGCCTCGCAGGAGTCCTCAATCAAAGCCAGCCCGTGCCGGCGGGCGATTGTCTCCAGTGCGGGCCAGTCGGCCGGATGGCCGAATACATCAACCGCGAGGATAGCCCGGGTGCGGCGGGTGATCTTCTGCTCAACCAGGGCCGGGTCAAGGCAGAGCGTGTCCTGGTCGATGTCGGCAAAGACCGGCCTCACCCCTTCGTAGAGCAGGCAGTTGACCGAGGCGACAAAGCTGTACGAAGAGGTTATCACCTCATCGCCCGGCCCGAGGCCGAGTGCACGCACCACCAGGTGCAGGCCGGCTGTGCCCGAGCTGACCGCGACGCCGTGGCCGACCCCGACGTAGTCGGCCACCTGCTGCTCGAACCGGGTCGCCTGCGGACCCAGGGCCAGCCTTCCTGAACGAAGCACGCGCAGCACGGCCCGACGTTCGGCCGGTCCGATGTCGGCCCGGGACAGCGGAATCACGTGCCGAGGCATGCCAGGGCTAATCCTATTAGGACAAGTCCGAGGTGGATTGTCCAGCAGATGAGCACGGTCCGAGGGACCGAGCTGTTCGCGCCGTACAAGGCGTCATAGATGTGCCCCCGGTCCCCGGCAAACGGGTTGCGGCCGCTGACCAGGCGCAGGGCGATGATCCAGACCGTGTCGAATACCGGCAGCCCGAGCATGAGCACCACGGGTAGCACCACGAGCGCGCCTGCCCGGCTGATAGTGAGCAGGGCCATTCCGGCCAGGAGCGCGCCGACCAGATGACTGCCGCCGTCGCCCAGGAAGATCCGGGCCGGGTGCCAGTTCAGCACCAGAAAACCGATGAGCGCACCGGCTAGGGCCACGGCGGCAAAGGCAGGCGCAGACAGCCCCTGCCGGGCGAGGAGCACGGCAAACCCGAGCGCAGAAAGTGCGGCCTCGCCGCCGGCCAGTCCGTCCATCCCGTCCTCAAGATTGAAGGCGTTCATGCTGCCGACGACAAACCCGAACCCTAGGGTCCAGAAGACCCAGGCCGGCGCATCGGCGAAGCGGACGCCGGCAGTCTGCAAGAGACCAAGCATGGCGGCCGCGGCGCCGAGCTGCAACCCGAATTTGAGCCCGGGCACGGCGCGCGCCTTCCAGCGGAAGTCGTCCCATGCCCCGACCATGAGCGCGATGATGCCGACCCCGGCCAGCACGGCACTTCCGGCTCGACTCAGCGCCACGAGGCCAAACCCCACCACTACCCCGAAACCGCCGACCAGCGGAATCGGCCGCCGGTGAATCTTCAGGGCATCACCCGGCCGGTCGCACCACCCGTAGCGCTCGGCCAGTTGCGCCAGCCAGGCACCGAGACCGAACGAGGTGACCAGCGCCATGCTGCCGATGTTCAATGCCGTGCTAGGATTCATGCGTCACTCCGGTCACGGACACGGTGCCCGACGCCCTGCGCCGGGAATCCCTGGGGACATGACCGAATTGTCCTCCAATTCGGATTGTGTCCCCCAAGCTCGACGCGCGGCGCACCAGCGCCACCAGCGAGCCGATGCCATACCCGAAATGAAGAACCGGATAGACTGCCGGCAGCCAGGCGGCTGCCCTTGGATCCTGGCGCGTGGCCCGCAGAGCGGCAAGGATGCAGGCTGCCGCGTACACGAGGGCGGGCGCGGCACCAAAGAGCCTGCCACCCAACAACACCAGTGCGCCGGCCACGCACGCCAGCACAAACCCGAGCGGCACCAGATGGCGCAGGGCAAACGGCCGACAACTGAATCTCGTGCCGTACACAACCCAGAATCCGTTGGCAAAAGCATTCTGCGCCAGCCGAACCAGAGTCGGTCGTGCCTGATAGAAGCTCTCGATTGCCGGCTCGACCACAATCCGCATCCCGGCCCGCCGCAGCCTCAGGTTGAACTCGATGTCCTGATTGCGCACCAGGTCCGGGTTGAACCGGCCGACCCGCTCGAACACTCGGCGCCGGTATCCGGCATAGGCTGCGGTGTCGGCCTCCTGCGGCTGGGTCGTGCCCACGCGCATCAACGAGTTACCCACGCCGAACCGCGAAGACAAAGCCAGCGCAATGGCACGGGCCTGGGACGTGTCGTCACCCGGCTCGGCCCGCACCACACCACCCACGGCATCGGCGTCGTAACGTGCGAGCGCGGCAACCGCACCGGAAACGTAGTTCGCCGAATACCGGGTGTGTGCTCCGAGGATGAAAATCACCTCGCCGGTTGCGGCCCGGATGCCGACATTGAACCCGGCCGGTGTAGACCGTTCCGGGTTGTCCAGCAGGCGGATGCGGTCATCGGCCATCGCCTTCACCCTGTCCCTGGTCTGGTCATTGCTCATTCCGTCCACGACCAGCAGCTCCACCAGATGGCGAGGATAGTACTGGCCGAGCAGGGACTTCAGTGCGGCGGTGATACTTCTCTCTTCGTTCCGGCAAGCAAGGACAAGACTCACCCGCGGCTGCCACTGCTCACTCATCGCGCCAGCCCCTGGTAGAGACAGCAGAGCCGCTCGGCCTCGGACTTCCAGTTGTAGGTTCGTGCCACCGCGGCGCGACCGCCGGCAGCCATCTGCTCGCGCCGGGCCGGGTCGGCCGCCAGCATCCTTACGGCTGCGGCAATTCCGTCCGGCTGCTCCGGGTTCACACAAACACCGCAGCCGCTGGACTCGACAATGGTGCGGAACAGGGGAAAACTCGAGGCGACCACTGGCAGCCCCGCGGCCATGTACTCAAACAGTTTCACCGGCAGGCTGACCTGGTAGCGCGGCAACGGCAAGAGACAGACCACGCCGGCATCGCAGCGCCGGTACCAATCCCAGACCTGGCCGTGAGCAAGCAGCCCCTGATGCTGGATCCGGGAGAAACCAGGCATCGCCCTGACCTGTGCCTCATAGTCCGGCGTCACGAACCGGCCGACCAGAACCAGCTCGAATCCGTCACCCAGAAGCTCCATCGCCTTCACCAGATTGGTCACTCCGCGTTCCTCGGTCAGAGTGCCAGAGGCATGGATAAGGCGGAATACCGTGCGCCGTGCACCGTTTGCCGTGCACAGTGGACCTTGTACCGGGCCGGCCGTTGAACCCGGGGCTGTCTCCACGGCCTTGGGGTAGTTCCGAACCGTAATCACATTGCGTCCACCGAACTTGGCGGCAATGTGGTCGGTTGCGGCCACGACGCCGCTGAGACACCCAGCCAGCGCCTTCTCGGCGCACGCAATCACCGGGACCAGGACCCGCCGCAGCCAGGCAGGCAGGTAGTGCTTTGAGCGGAGCTGTTCCGGATAGTCCTCGTGCACGTCGTAGACCACCTTCCGGCCCAGGGCCCGCAGAACCAGCCCGCCGACCAGCAACTCCGGGTCATGCAGATGATAAACATCCGAGCCTGTGCTCCGGGCATGGCGCAGCACCCGGGCCACGCCCGTGGTCATCCGCGCCAGCCGGCGGACAGGAACCCGTACCGGCAGGACCCGCACTCCGTCCTCGCCGGCGCCGCTCTTTCCCGGGCCGACCACGACCACCTCATGTCCGGCCCGGGCCAGGCTCCTCGCCTCCTTCTCATAGATGCGCACGTCATGCCAGCAATGCACCGACGTCAACATCGCTACGCGCATGCCTGCTCCAACCATCCTTCATGCTTCATCGTTCACAAGCTCCTTGGGGACATGGCCGAATTGCCCTCCAATTCGGGTCGTGTCCCCCAAGCTCCGGATTCCGCGCGTCCGACGCGCGGCGCAATCCCCACAACTCAGCCACCACTGCCCGATTGAGCGTCACGGCCGCAAGGCAGTAGACTGCGACTCCCAGCAAAGCAGCAGGCAGCAACCGGTCCCGCAGCGCAAACATCGTCAAGGCCATGATGGCAGAGCCGGCAAGCGGACGAACCAGAACCCGGGCGTACTCGGCGAAGCTCACGGCCAGCGCACGGTTGACCACCAACTGATACGCCAGCCAGTAGACCAGCCCGAACCCGGCCACGGCCCAGGCAACGCCGGCAAGACCCCAGCGTGAGCCGACCACCACCGCTCCAGCCAGGCCGACCGCCCGCAAGGCAACAACGCCGGTAATGCTCCAGGACCGGCCCATCGCCTTCAGCGCCTGGGTCCAAACCCAGTCAAACGCCACCACCGCTCCGTACAGCGAAAGCGCCGGCACCAGCGTCGCGGCGCTCGTCCACTTGGCCGAGAAAAGCAGCGGCACCAGACCCCGGGCCAGGACCGCGCCTCCGGCCAGAAACGGCAGGACTACCAGCGCCGTCGCGCCGGTCAACTTCAGATATGCCGCCTTCAGTCGCGACCGGCACTCCTGGATGCGTGCCATGGTCGGAAACGCCACCGTGCTGAGCGTTGCGCCCAGCTTGGTCGGAACATAGGTGACAAGCTGATTCGCCACCGAGTAGAAGCCGGTCATGCCCGGCCCCATCACCCGGCCCACGACGAGTACGTCCAGCCCGCTGGCAAGCTGATTCAGCAGGTTCATCCCCATGATGCCCGAGCCGAAGCCGAGCATCTCTTTCAGCGCCGGGAGAGAGAACTCCCGGCCCGGACGCCGAATCCGCCGACTCAGCGGCGCGAGCAGCGCGGCGTTCACCGCGTTGAGCACGACGTAGCCCCAGCCAATCGCCATCACACCCTGCCCGGCCAGGGCCAGCGCCACCGACGCGACCGCTCCGCAAACCCGTGCCGCCAGTCCCACAAGGGCGAGCTCACGAAACCGGAACTCCCGCGTCAAAAGAGCAGCCTGCACCGACCCCAGTCCGCCCAACAGAAAGATGGCCGAGTACAGGCGCAGCACCGGCACCAGCGACACGTTCCTCAGCAACCCTGCCAGCGGCCCTGCGGCGGCCAGGAACACTGCCCCGAACAGCCCGCCTGCAGCAACACTGGTCCACAACGCCGTGTCATAATGACGCGGAAGAAGCCTCTGCCGCTGCACCACCGATGCCGCGAGGCCGAGCTGCGTCACCGCGGTCAGCACCAGCGCCAGCACCAGCGCCACACTCGCGGTACCGAACTCCGCCGGCGACAGCAGCCGCGCCAGCACCACATTTACTCCCAGCATCACGGCCTGTCCTCCAACCTGGGCCAGCCCACTCCAAAGCGCCCCCTGCGCAGCCCGCACCCTCATCGGCCGTTCGCCGTCCGCGTTCATCGTTCCGCACTCATCGTTCCGCGCTCATCGTTCCGCCCCATGCTCCCGCTCAGCCCGAGCGCGGCAAACAGCATCCGATTGTCATTCAGGTCACCGGAGAACATCGCGTTGGCAAGGAAGTAGACAAGCACGGCCAGTACGGCCGCGGTCGCCGCAAAACCCTCCCGGTTCTGCGTTCGGCCCACCGCCCGTACCGCCCCGGCCAGGGCCGGAACCACCAGCGCCAGGAACAAAGCCAGGCCCAGCACGCCCAGCTCGCATGCCACCTCGAGCACAATGTTGTGAGGATAGTCGCCCCGCAGCCCGTCGCCATATCCCCGTGCCAGGTCAAACCCGCCTACGCCGACCCCAAACACAGGCTGCTGCCGAAACAGCTCCAGCGCATCCTGTGCCCGTTCGACCCGACCGGCAGCAGACCCGACCGAGCCTGCATCCTCGAGCACGGCAGCAACCCGGCCGTTCATCGTCTCGGCCGCGGCCGGGAACAAAAACGTGATGCAAGCTGCCGCGACCGCGAGGACTGCCCCTGCGGCCGCGACCCAGCGCCGGCCGCGCCGGAATCCAAACGAGGCCGCCCCGACCACAACGAGGCTCACCGCCAGCGCCACAAGACTTCCCCGGCTGCCCGAATACAAAAACCCGTATCCCAGCGCACCCAAGGCAACCACAAGCACCACCCTGCCAAGCCTGTTCCGTTTACGCAGCAACAGGTACAGACTGCCCAGCAACCCGAGACCGAGCAGCCGCCCGGTCGCGATATGGGTGGCACCAAAAGCGGTCAACCCGGCACTGGTCACCCGGCCCGCAAGCACCATGAAGATGCCCATGCCCACGGCGCAGAGCAGAAACCGGGTGAGCCGCGCCTCGTCGGCCACGACCGCATACCCGGCCAGCACTGCCAGCCCGGTCAGTCCGGCAAACCGAAACGTCTTGGCCCAGCCGTAGCTTGAGTCGGGATGGAGCAGCGCCGACACGAGCAGGACGCTGGCCAGAGCGGCAAAAGGCAGAGACAGTCCCTTGGTCGGGACAACGCCCTCCCAGCCGCGCAGCGGAACCCGGACTGCAATCGCCAGGGCCAGGACCGCAGCCAGCACCAGTGTCACGTCCAGTTCGGTCCGGAACAGGGCGGCCAGCTCAGATTTGAACGTCCCGGCCGAAAGAAACAGCAGCAGGCCCGCCTCAGGCCATTTCACGAGCGCGGCCAGCAGCCCTGCTCCGACCACCGGCAACCAGACCCGGCTGCCGAACAAGACCGACAGCGCGACAACCAGCGCTCCGCCCATTGCCAGCACCGCGGCACCTGCTCGACCGGGGATGAGCCTCATCCCTTCAGCTCTTTTAGTCTCTCGTCTCCTGACTCTTTCACCGCAGCCACGACCAGGGCTACCTCTTTGTCCGAAAGCAGCGGCTCTACCGGCAGGCTCAGCACCTCGGCGGCCGCTTTCTCTGCCTGAATCAGCGACCCGGCAACCCGGCACCGTCCCTCAAACACCTTCATCCGGTGGAGCGGCACCGGGTAGTAGACCATGCTCGCGACGCCCCGCTCCTTCAGGTGCGCGGCAAGTCGTTCTCGATCAGCACAGCGCAACGTGTACTGATGGAAGACATGGTTGCCGTTCGTGACGCGCGGGACCGTGACCCCCGGAACGTGCCCCAGCCCGTGCGAGTAGTGCGCGGCAATCCTGCGGCGCAGCTCGTTGAACGTATCGAGGTGTCTGAGCTTGGCAAGCAGGATGGCGGCCTGGAGCGTATCCAGCCGGCTGTTGTAGCCGATGTAGTCAACGTTGTACTTGTCCCTGCCTCCGTGCCGACGCAGAACGTCCACCATTCCGGCCAGCTCCGGGTCGTTGGTCGTGACCATGCCGGCGTCGCCAAAGCTGCCCAGGTTCTTCGAGGGGAAGAAACTGAACGCGCCGCAGTCGCCCCACGCCCCGCACTTCTTTCCGCCGGTGGCAGCGCCGAAAGCCTGGGCCACATCCTCAACCACGAACAACCCGTGCTCGCGCGCGACGGCCATGACTTCCTCCATCCGACATGCCTGTCCATACAGATGAACCGGCACCACCCCGACTGTTTTCCCGGTCACCGCTCCGTCCACTTTCACCGGGTCCAGGTTGAACGACTCGGGGTCGATGTCCACGAACACCGGCGTCGCGCCCGCACGGAGGATGGCATCGCCCGTGGCCGTGAAGGTGAACGGAGTAGTAATCACCTCGTCCTCGGGCAGGAAGTACTCCGTGCCACGCCGCTTGTGCGCCAGCGCCCGCAGCGCCAGCACCAGCGCGTCGGTTCCCGAGGCGCAGCCGAGTGCGTACTTTGTCCCGACGTACTCGGCCACCTTGGTCTCCAGCTCCTTCACCTCCGGGCCCATAATCCAGGCCTGATGCGCCAGCGCCCGCGCGAGCGCGGCATCCACGTCGTCCTTCATGAACTCATATTCACGCTTCAGGTCGAGCATCGGAATCACGATTTCACCTCCGTCGGCAGAGCCTTTACTTCACCTTGTTCGTCCCGCACATACTCATCGCCGCAGCCGCGGCAGGTGGCGCGGCTCCCCTGGAACACCAGCCGCGCTCCGCACCGGCATACCCACCCGACCACTCGGGCCGGTACGCCGGCCACCAGCGCATGGGCCGGGACGTCCTTGGTCACAACCGCACCCGCCGCCACAAGACAGAACTCGCCCAGCGTGTGCCCGCAGACCACGGTCGCGTTTGCGCCGATGGAAGCGCCTCGCCGCACCACCGTATCCCGGAACTCAGACTTCTTCTCGATGAACGCCCGCGGGTCAAGGACATTCGTGAAGACGCACGAGGGTCCGCAGAAGACGTCCTGCTCCAGACGCACGCCTTTGTAGAGCGAGACGTTGTTCTGCACTTTGCACCCGTCGCCTACGGTTACCCCTTCCGCGACAAAGACGTTCTGGCCGAATACGCAGTTCCGGCCGATGCGGACGCCTCTTGAGATGTGGGTCCAGTGCCAGACCTTGGTGTGCGGACCCAGCTCGGCTCCCGGGTCCACCACCGCGGTCGGATGGACATACGGCGCCTCAGGGCGTGCGACCGGCTCAGCCACAGACGGAGCCGACCCGACCATCACCGGGCTGCGTATCTCGCGCCGGTCGCTCTCCATCGCACATCTGACTACCCTGCCGCCGGAGCGCAGCGACTCTTCGGCGGCGGCCAGCACTTCGAGGACGTCAAGACCCTCCTGGCCGTCGGTCCGGGGTGGAATCCGAGTGGCGCAGCTTTCGAGAAAGTGCCGGCACTCGGCCATGAGCGGTTCTTCGGCCGGGACCGGCACAACCCGGCGCTCGCCTTTCACCGCCACGGGTACGCGGCCATTCCGCCACTCCACCCGGTGCGGGTAAAGGGTCAGCTTGTCCGACGCGCTCGAGTCCTCGAAGACCGCCATCTGTTCGCTCCCGACCACGACCAGCCGCTGCTCTTTGAACGGATGTAACCACGAGACAAAGGTATGGGCCTTAACGTCGCCGGGAAACTCCAGTGAAGTCAGCGTGACATCGCATACCGAACGCTGGAGAATCGCCTCGCCGTGTGCGGATACCGTGGTCGGCTTCGCTCCCACCAGCGCGAGAATCACCGAGATGTCATGGGGCGCGAAGCTCCAGAGGATGTTCTCTTCGGTGCGGAGCTTGCCCAGGTTGAGCCGATTCGAGTAGATGTACTCGGCCCGTCCCAGTTCGCCCCGGTCGAGCATCTCCTTCAGCACCAGCACGGCCGGATGGTATTGCAGGATGTGGCCGACCATCAGGACGAGGTTCGCGGCTGAGGCCTGCTCGACCAGCGCGGTGCCTTCGGCAACGGTCAGGGCAAGCGGTTTTTCGACGAAGACGTCCTTGCCTGAGGCCAGCGCCCGGCGACACAGGTCGAAGTGCGTGCTCGCCGGGGTCGCGATCACGACCCGCTTCACCTGCGGGTCGGCTAGCACGTCTTCAGGGTCGTGCCGTCGCTCGACCCCAGGGCCGAGCTCCAGGCCTTCCACGCGGCCCGGCTCGCTGTCACATGCTACACGAAGCGCGCCGAGCCGGTCAAAGACACGGACCAGGTTCCTGCCCCAGTATCCGGTGCCGATTACTCCGACCGATGCGACGCGAGGTTCTGTTCTTGGATTCGGGACGGCGCAAGCGGTTGCGCCCAGACCGGCATTCGGACCATCTCCCCCGGACGAGTATCGCAAACCATTCCTCCCAGTTTTTGCGGCCGATACCGCCGCAGACCACACGGAAACTACTGCCGCCGCGCGATTCCTGTGTTGTCAAAAGGGTCTTGGTGCCGGAAAGTTCCTCTGCCGGGAACTCAGCTCAAATCTGACGCAGTTGAATTATAGCGGCAACCGGCTAGCGTGTCAACAGGTTATGTCCGTACTACGCTTCCGGTGGTGCGACCGACCGGGCACGACCGGCAGGTTACGTGCGGTCTAGACTCCGGGCAGGACCACGGCGCTCGAGGAGTACTCGGGCACAATCTGCCAGGTTTCGGTCAGTCCGACGCCGATGCGTTCTGCCCGCAGTACGTCGAAGACCTTGCGCT